>NZ_KI911782.1:300000-596989 GCF_000515395.1 Jiangella gansuensis DSM 44835
TCGCGCCGGTCATGCTGGACGCGATCCTCGCCATCGAGGACGACCGCTTCTACGAGCGCGGCCCCATCGACATCCAGGGCACCCTGCGCGCCTTCATGCAGAACGTCGACGCCGGCGAGACTCAGGGTGGTGGCTCCACGCTCACCCAGCAGTACGTGAAGCAGGTGCGCATCTCCCAGGCCACCACCGAGGAGGAACTGGCCGAGGTCCAGGCCAGTAGCGGCACCGCGGGTTACCGACGCAAGCTCGACGAACTGCGAATGGCCGTGCAGATCGAGCAGGAGTTCAGCAAGGACGAGATCCTCGAGCGCTACCTCAATATCGCGTTCTTCGGTAACCGCGCCTACGGCATCGAAGCGGCCGCCCGGGCGTACTTCAACACGACCGCCGCCCAGCTGACGCTGCCGCAGGCAGCCATGCTCGCCGGCCTGGTCCAGCAGCCCATCCGGTACGACCCCACCAACGATGCCGAGGCCGCGCTCGGGCGCCGCAACGTCGTGCTGAACCGGATGGCCGCCACCGGTCGCGTCACCGAGGCCGAGGCCGCCGAGGCCCGTCAGCTCGAGCTGGGCCTCAACCTCGCGCCGACGTCGAACGGCTGCGTCAATGCGTGGGCCGGCTACTTCTGCGACTACGTGGTCAACGAGATCAGGACGCTCGAGGAACTGGGTGGGACACCGGACGAGCGGGAAGCCATGCTGCTGCAGGGTGGCCTGCGCATCGAGACCACCGTCAGCCGGCCCGCGCAGGAGGCCGCCGACGCTGCCGTGGCCGACATGATCGACCCCACCGACGAGCCCATCGGGTCGCTGGCAACCGTCCAGCCGAACAACGGCTACATCCGGGCCATGGCCAACTCCCGCACGTACGGCGTCGAGGGCGAGGGCGTCAGCAACATCAACTACGCCGTCGACCAGTCCATGGGCGGCGGCCGGGGTATCCAGTCCGGCTCGACGTTCAAGGCCTTCGTGCTGGCGGCTGCCATCAACCAGGGCATCGGCCTGAACCACTCGCTCAACTCGCCGCCGCGGATCAGCCTGCCGGTGAACTCGTTCACGACGTGTGACGGCCGGATCCGCAGCACGGAGACATGGTCGCCGCGCAACTCCACCGGTTCCGGGCGGTACAACCTGGTGTCCGCCACCGAGGACTCCGTCAACACCTACTTCGCACAGCTCGAGCGCGAGACCGGCATCTGCGAGCCGGCCACCATCGCGCAGAGCGCCGGCGTCATGCGAGCCGACCTCGACCCGGACGGCAACGTGCAGCCGCTGCAGCAGGTGCCGTCGTTCGTGCTCGGCGCCAACGAGGTCTCGCCGCTGGCCATGGCCGGTGCGTACGCCATGTTCGCCAACCGCGGCGCGTACTGCCCGCCCACGTCGATCGCACGCATCACCGACTCGGCCGGCAACGTGCTGGTCGACCACACCCAGCCGGCCTGCGAGCAGGTCCTGGACCCGGCGGTCGCCGACGGAGTCAACGCGGTGTTGCAGAGCGTCGTCGACAACGGCACCGGTCGCAGGATGCGGCTCGACGACGGTCGCCCGGCCGCAGGCAAGACCGGTACCACGAACGACTCCATCGCCGTGTGGTTCGTCGGCTACACGCCGCAGTTGGCCACCGCGGTGGCCGTCGCCGATGTGGACGGCACCCAGGAGGACCTGGAAAGCCATCGGCTCAAGGGTGAGCGCATCCGGGATGCCTGCGGTGGCTGCCTTGCAGGGCCGATCTGGAAGTCGATGATGGACGGCGCTCTCGCGGGCGCCCCGGAGGAGTCGTTCACCGCGCCCGACCCGAGCACCATCCGCGGCGTCTCCGCCACCGTTCCCGACGTGCGCGGTCTGGACACCGACGCCGCCATCGCGGCGCTGGAGGGGGAGGGTTTCACCTCGTCCGTCGCCGGCCAGGTGCGCTCTGACTTATCCGAGGGCCTCGTGGTGCGCACCGACCCGGCCGCCGGGGCGGAGGTTGCTTCGGGTTCCAACATCGGCCTGTACGTCAGCAACGGCCAGCCGGAAGAGGACGAGGACGAAGACGAGCCCACCGACAACTTCACCATCGCGCCACCCACCGTTCCGCCCACCTTCGATCCTGACGGCGACGAGGAAGAAAACGACGGCTGGCGCTGAGGTCCGACCGACGGCTGCGCGGCGCTGTTCAGGCGGCGTGCGAACCAGAGGGAAACGGAGTCATCGCCATTGCTAGCAAGAGGTGGAGGCGCCTCCGGAGGACGTTGGTCGGCGCGCTGATCGGTATGGCCGCGCTGGCCATCGCAGCCGTCCTCCTCGTGTGGTGGCAGTGGCAGCAGGCCGAGCAGAAGGTGCTGGAGGAGCAGGTCACGCAGGCCGAGACGATCCGCGGCCTGCTGGAGCGGTCACGCGCTGCCGGACGGCTCGAGGAAGCCGACGTCGAAGCGATCGTGCGCCGGGCCGAGGGTGGCGAGCTCTATTCGATGACGGAGCGGGCGGACGACATCTACATCGTCGCCCGAGTGGGGGCGCATGGCCGGCCGGCTTTCGGCGTGCCTGGTCTGGACTATGCCTGTTTCGGGTTCAACGTCCCAGTGTTCTCCGCTCCGGTGACCATCGAGCGGCTGTCGCCCGAAGAGGGCTACGGCTGGCCGGACGAGTGTCGCAGCGGCGAACCTGTCGTCGAGTGAGCCTGTCACCGGGTGTCGAACAGGGCGCCGATGCGGCGTAGGCCGTCGAGGTCGTGGACGTCGCCGACCAGGGCCGGGACGTGGGTCACGGGGACCTCGGGGTGGGCCGTGGTGAAGCGTTCGCCCACCCGCTCGTCCCGGGCGGCCAGCCGCAGCCGCTCGGCGTGCAGCCGCAGCAGCGACGCGGTGAGCTCGTGCGACCCGGCCGCTTCCAGACGCTCGGCGGCAGCCACCGCCTGCTCCGCGCCGATGCCTCCGGACTCGCGCAGGTGCACCCGGTTGAGAACCAGTCCGGCCATCGGCATCGCGTCGCGGGAGAGCCGGTCGACGAAGTAGGAGGCCTCGCGCAGCGCGTCCGGCTCTGGCGCGGCGACCACGATGAACGCGGTCTCGGGTCGCTTGAGCAGCGCGTACGTCTGGTCGGCCCGCTCCCGGAATCCGCCGAACATAGTGTCCAGCGCGTTGACGAAGGTGGACACGTCACGCAGCAGCTCACCGCCGAGGATCTTCGTGAGCGCGGACGTCACGACGTTGAAGCCGGCGTGCAGCAGCTTGAGGTAGGTGCGCCCGCCGGCCCGGGCGGTGCCGCCGAGTAGCCGGATCAGGCGGCCGTCGAGGAACGAGCCGAGGCGTTCAGGTGCGTCCAGGAAGTCCAGCGCGGATCGCGACGGCGGGGTGTCGACGACGATGAGGTCCCAGTCGGAGCGGGCCCGCAGCTGGCCGAGCTTCTCCATCGCCATGTACTCCTGCGTGCCGGCGAAGGAGGAGGAGAGCGCCTGGTAGAACGGGTTCGCCAGGATCTGGCGGGCCCGTTCGGGGGTGGCGTGCGTCTCCACCACCTCGTCGAAGGTCCGCTTCATGTCGAGCATCATCGCGTCGAGCGTGCCGCCCGCGGACGTGTCGACTCCGGAGACCGCGCGGGGGATGTTGTCCAACTCGGACAACCCCATGGACTGCGCGAGCCGGCGGGCCGGGTCGATGGTGAGCACGACGGCCTGCCGGCCCCGCTCGGCCGCGCGCAGCGCGAGTGCGGCCGCCGTCGTCGTCTTGCCGACGCCGCCGGAACCGCAGCAGACGACGATGCGGATGCGGCGGTCGTCGATGAGCCGGTCGGTGTCGAAGCCGACCGGCCGGTGGCCGCGAGCTGCCGGGTTCACGCGGCACCCTGCTCGGTCAGTGCCTCGGCCAGTTCGTAGAGCGCGGTCGGGTCGACGCCGTCGGCCTGCCGGGGCAGCTCGTACACGGGCCGGCCCAGCCCGGTGACGACCTTGCGCTGTTCGCGCTCCAGCGCCACCCGTTCGGCGTGGTCGGCGGCCTCGCGGGTGAGGAGGTCGACGACGTCGCCATCGGCCGGCAGCCCGGCCGCTTGCAGCCCGCCGGCGACGATGTCGCGGTCCAGTTTGCCGCGGCGGGCGGCGGTCAGCTCCCGCGGACTCAGATGGGCCGGGCGGACCTGGTTGACGACTACGGCTCCGACCGGGATGTGCGCGGCGTGCAGGTCGGCGACGGCGTCCGCGGTCTCCTGCACGGGCATGTCCTCCAGCAGCGTGACCACGTGGACGGCGGTACGCGGACTGTGGATCAGCTCGGTGATGGAGGTGGCCTGCCGGTTGATCGGCCCGACCCGGGCCAGGGACGACACGGACGTGGCGACGTCGAGGAACCGGACGACGCGGCCGGTGGGCGGCGCGTCGAGCACCACCGCGTCGTAGACGAACCGGTCACCGGTGCGGCGTCGAGCGGCCTCGTACGCCTTACCGGTCAGCAGCACGTCACGCAGCCCGGGCGCGATGGTGGTGGCGAAGTCGACGAACCCCAGCTTGTCGAGTGCCCGGCCGGCGCGGCCCAGGCGGTAGAACATGTCGAGGTACTCGTGCATCGCCTCGCGCGCCTGGATGGCCAGCGCGTGTACCTCACCGCCGCCGGGGGCGGACGCGACTCGTTGCTCGGCATACCCCAGCGGGGGGACGTCGAAGAGCTGGGCGAGGCCCTGACGCTCCTCGACCTCGGCGACCAGGACCCGCCGGCCGCCGGTGGCCAGCGCCATGGCCAGCGCGCCGGCGACGGTCGTCTTGCCGGTGCCGCCTTTCCCGGTGACGACGTGCAGCCGCACGCCCTCCCAGTCACCCACGCCCCAGAGCCTACGTGACCGCCGGGACGTGCTGCGTGAAGGAGCGCACCGAACGGCCGTGCAGGAGCCGCTGCAGCGCGAACCCGGCCGACAGGGCGATGTAGCCGCCGACGGCGTCGAGCACGTAGTGGTTCGCGGTGCCGGTGATGACCACCAGCGTGAGCAGCGGATACAGGACGCCCAGGACGCGCAGCAGCCGGTGCCGGGCGAACATGACGATGGCGATGCCGCACCACATCGACCACCCGGCGTGCATGGACGGCATGGCGGCGTACTGATTCGTCAGGCTCTGCAGGTCGCCCGAGGTCACCGAGCCCCACGTCTCGTGGATGGCGACGGTGTCGTGGAACAGTCCTCCGGGCAGCAGTCGCGGCGGCGCCAGCGGGTAGAGGAAGTACCCGAACAGTGCCAGCCCGGTGGTGAAGGCGAGAGCCGTGCGGGCGGCTCGATACCTGCCGGGGTGCCGCCAGAACAGCCACACCAGCACCGCGCCGGTGACGGCGAAGTGCATGATCGCGTAGAAGTAGCTCATGGCCACCGCCAGCCATTCGGCGGCGTGGACGGTGTGGTTGAGCCACAGCTCGAAGTCGATGTTCAGGTTCTGTTCGGCGCGCCAGATGTCGAAGCTGCTGGCGATGGCGCGGGTCTGGTTCTCGGGCACCGCGTTCCGGATCATCGAGTACACGCCGTACGCGGCACCCAGCAGGGCCAGCTCGGCGATCAGGATGGGACGCCGAGGCGTCCGGACACGCCTCAGCACCCGCTGCCAGATGGACGGGTGAGGTGGAGCGGCGGCCGGCGCCGGTGGTACCGGCGCCGGCTGCTCCACTACGGATGGATGTGCCACCCCAAAATCCCCCAACTACCGGTTCAGGTCGTCGTCAGATCGCGCCGGCGGAAGCCGAGCAGGCCGATCCAGACGAGGGCGACCGCTAGCACACCCATTATGACGAATGCCGTCCCTGCGGGGTCACCACCTGGTAGGCCTCCGGCCGCGTCGAACGGCGAGATCTTCGTCACCCAGTCGGGGAACTGGAAGAATCCGCCCAGCATCCCGACGACCACGCCGTAGGCGACGACGGCCCACGCCAGCGGTAGTGCCCGCGGTAGGAACCCGACCAGAGCCACCGCGAGGGCCGCGACGAACCAGATCGCGACCGTGTGCGCCAGCGCGGCGCCGAAGTACTCGGGGAAGACGCTGCTGTCCCCGAGCGATGCCGCGGCGGTGATGCCGAGGCCCAGCCCACCCACGAGGATCAGCAGCAGGCTGCCGGCGAGGGCGATGACGAGGTGGCTTGCGGCGAACCGGACTCTGCCGACGGCGGTGGCGAGCACCGGCTCGGCCCGTCCGGCGGTCTCCTCACTACGCAGGCGGGTGACGGCGATGATGGCGTAGGCGGCGGCCAGCACCGCCATCAACTGGATGATCATCGCCATGAAACCCTCGATGATCGTCTGGCCGGTGCCCTGTTCGAGCATGTCGGCGATCGTGGAGTTGTCGTTCACGAACTCCTCGATCGACGACGTCAGGCCGCCGTAGCCCAGGCCGAACATGAACAGGCCCACGGTCCAGCCGATCAGGTTGCCGCGCTGCAGCCGGATCGCCAGCCCGAGCGGCGTCGACAGTCTCCCGCCGGCGCGCTCCGGCCCGGGCTTCGGCCGAACTAGGCCGGCGCCGACGTCCCGGCGGCTGGTCAGCGCGAACGCGACAGCGACCAGTGCCACCGACACGGCCAGCGCGATCAGCAGCGGCCACCAGCGGTCGTCGACGTAGACCATGGTGCGTTGCGCCCAGCCGATGGGCGACAGCCAGGACAGCGCCTCGCTGCCCACGTCGCCGATGGCCCGCAGCGCGAACGCGGCGCCGAGGGCGGCCGCAGCCATCCCGGAGGCGGCCCGGGCGTGCTCGGTGACCTGTGTGGTCACCGCGGCGATACCGGTGAAGACCAGCCCAACGGAGGCGGTCGCGGCACCGAACAGCAGCGAGCCGGACGCAGACAGTTCGTCGAGGGTGGCCGGCATCAGCAACGCCAGCAGGGCACCGATGACCAGGTTCGCGCCACCCACGACGACGATGGCCGCCGTCGTGCCCGCGTGCCGGCCGAGAACCCCGGCCCGCAGCAGCTCGGAGCGGCCGGTCTCCTCTTCGGCGCGGGTGTGCCGCACCATGAGCAGGATGCTCATCAGCGCCACGGCGATGGCCAGGAAGCCCAGCAGCTCGTTGGCGGTCATGGCGCCGTAGGTGTAGTCGTCCTTGCCGTACGCCGGCCCGGTCAGCGCGACGGTGGCCGGGTTGTCCAGCAGGTCCGCGCGGGCCTGCCGGTCGGCAGCCGTGGGATACGTCTCCGGGAACGTCGGCAGGCTGCCGACGACGGCGAGCACAATCGCGCCGATCCAGATGGGAAGCCGGACACGGTCGCGCCGCAGGATGAAGCGGATGAGAGTGCCGGTGCCCGCGAGCGTTCCGCCGCCGCGCCGGGCGGCGGCGTGCTGACGCGGCCCTCGTTCGGCGGTGGCGACGCTCACGTCGACGCTCCCGCCTCGGCCGCTGCCTGCTCAGCGGCGAGCTCGTCGCCGTAGTGCCGCATGAACAGTTCCTCGAGTGTGGGCGGCTGGCTGACCAGCGACTCGATGCCGAACTCGGTGAGGCGACGGATCGCGGCATCGATGTTCGCGGTGTCGACGTCGAAGTTCGCTCGCGTGCCGTCGGCGACCAGGTCGTGGATGCCGGGCAACTGCTCCAGCCCGCTGACCGGGCGGGAGGTCTCGACGGCGATCGACGTGCGGGTCAGGTGTCGCAGCTGGGAAAGCGTGCCGCTTTCGACGATCTTGCCGGCGCGGATGATGCTCACCTTGTCGCAGAGCTTCTCCACCTCGGCGAGGATGTGGCTGGAGAGCAGCACCGTCTTGCCGTCGTCCTTCCACTCGTCGATGCACTCGGTGAACACGGCCTCCATCAGCGGGTCGAGGCCGGACGTGGGCTCGTCCAGGATGAGCAGTTCGACGTCGGAGGCAAGCGCGGCCACCAGGGCGACCTTCTGCCGGTTGCCCTTGGAGTACGTGCGCCCCTTCTTCGTCGGGTCGAGGTCGAACCGTTCCAGCAGGCTCTTGCGGCGCTTCTCGTCGAGTCCGCCGCGCAGCCGTCCGAGCAGGTCGATCGCCTCGCCGCCGGACAGGTTGGGCCAGAGGTTGACGTCGCCGGGCACGTAGGCGAGCCGCCGGTGCAGGGCGACGGCGTCATGCCACGGGTCGCCGCCGAGCAGCTGGGCGGTGCCGGAGTCGGCACGCAGGAGCCCGAGCAGGACGCGGATGGTTGTGGACTTGCCGGCGCCGTTGGGGCCGAGGAATCCGTGGACTTCGCCGGTGGACACGTGCAGGTCCAGCCCGTCCAGGGCGCGGACCGTTCCGAAGGTCTTCACCACGCCGGCGACGTCGATCGCTGTCGTCATGCGACCGACACTACACAGTCTTCACACTTTTGTGAATCTATTTAAGTCCGTTATGGTCATGGCGTGCGTGAAGGGGGTGGCATCGGCATGAGCGGGAAGAGCGACGAGCCCGGCCGGGCGCACGAGGAGGCCGTGCTCCGGTTCGTGGAGCGGTTCGCCCTGCTGTTCGCCGATTCGGGACTGCCCCGCATGCCGGCTCGGGTGATGGCGTACGTCCTGACCGCGGACGCCGATGCGCACACGGCCATGGACCTGGCTCGAGGGCTGCGGGTGAGCCCGGCCGCCATCTCCGGCGCCGTCCGGCTGCTGGTCGATGTGAGGCTGCTGGTCAAGGAGCGGGTGCCCGGTGGTCGTGTCGACCAGTACCGCCTGCACTACGACGACATCTGGGCGACATTGGTCGGGCGGCAGCTCCCGGTCTTCGATCGCTACGAGGAGGTGTTCACGGAAGGCTTGGGTTCGCTCGCACGGGACCGTCGGGGCGCCCGGCGGATCCGGGAGACCCGCGAGTTCTTCCGGTTCTACCGAGCTGAGCTGCTCGAGATGAACGAGCGTTGGACGGCCCGGTCGCGCGCCGTCACGAGCGAGCGGCGACCGGCTCCGGCGACACCGCCGGGGTGACCGGCCGGTTGCTGCCGCGAGCCAGCAGCACCACTCCGGTGCCTGCGACGACGGCCGCGAGCGCGGCCACGGTGACGGTGCCCGCTCCGCCGCCGAGCCGCTCGCCCAGCAACCCGATGCCGATGGTGGCCGCTGCGACGGGGTTGACGATCGTGGCGGCCGCCAGTGGCGCGCCGAGGCCCCCGCGGTAGGCCGTGCGGGCCAGAGCCAGGCCGCCTCCGGCGAAGACCACGACGACGATGCTGGCCGGGTTGAGCAGGCCGGTCCAGCCGGTGTCGGCCACCCGGATGGTGACCGTCTGGGCCAGTGCCGAGGAGACCCCGAAGGTCACCCCCGCGGCGAAGGCGTAGAGCAGGCTGCGGCGAACCGGGCGCAGGTGCATCCGGCCGGCCGCAACGACGGCTGCCAGGACCAGGAGGACGACTGTGCTGGTGAGAATGCCGATCTGCGGGGAGGTGAGTTCGCTGCGCGGCCGGGTCGGCGACGTGAAGAGCAGCAGCCCGGCGATTCCGGCCATGCTCAGGCCCATGCCGACCCACTCGCGCCGCACGACGCGCCGCGTGCCCAGGGCGGCCGACAGCATGAGCGCGAAGGCGAGACTCAGCACCCCGAGAGGCTGGACGACGGTGAGCGGACCGAAGTGCAGTGCGCACACATGCAGCGATGCCGCCGCGGCGGTCAGGGCGAGGGAGGACCACCAGTGGTGGCGGGCGACCATGCCGAGCGCGGCGACGGCATGCAGGCCGGCGGCCGCGATGGCGAAAGCCACGGCGAAGCCCACGATGCTCACCGCCATCCCGTCTCGGCAGTCCGATGCGGGGAGCGCCGGTCACTCGGCGGCGGCTCCCACCCCCGAAAATGTAACGGCCCGCGGCCGGTGCGCGGCGGCACACCCCCGGAGGTCCGAGCCTACAGGGATTTCATGAAGTTGTGAATTAGATGAAATGTATGATGGTGGTCACGCATGAGGGGGACCGAACCGATGGCTGATCCGGCGCCGGCCGACGACTACGACCAAGCACTGCTGCGGTTCGTGGAACAGTTCGCGCTCGTCCTGGCCGACTCCGGACTGGCGCGGATGCCGGCGCGGGTGTTCGCCTACGTGCTGGCCGACGACGCCGAACGGTACACGGCCGCGCAGCTCGCCGACGGGTTGCGGGTGAGCCCGGCCGCCATCTCCGGTGCGGTGCGCACTCTGGTCCAGGCGGGGTTGCTGGCTCGTGAACGCGAACCCGGCTCGCGCGCTGACAACTACCGCATCTACGACGACGACGTCTGGTCGCACATCATCATGCAGCGCGAGCCCTTGCTGCGCCGCTACTCCGAGGTGCTGTCCGACGGCATCGGCACGCTCGGCGACGCCCCGGGCTCGCGGCGGCTGGCCGAGACCCTGGCGTACATCGACTTCATGCGCGCTGAGCTGCCGGGCATCATGAAACGCTGGCGCGAGCGTCTGGCGGAGCTTCGCGAGGAGCGCTCAGAGGTCGAGTAGCAGTCCGAGCGGAGACTCCACCCGGTCCGCGACCCAGCGCAGGAACCCGCCGGCCACGCCACCGTCGCAGACGCGGTGGTCGAACGTCAGCGACAGCTGGGTCACCTTGCGGACGGCGAGCTCGCCGTCCACCACCCACGGCTTGTCGACGATGCGCCCGACACCCAGCAGCGCCGCCTCCGGATGATTGATGATCGGCGTGGAACCGTCGACGCCGAAGACGCCGTAGTTGTTCAGCGTGAAGGTGCCGCCGGTGAGCTGCTCCGGCGTGAGCCCGCCGTCGCGCGCCAGCGCGGTCAGGGCAGCAAGCTCGCTCGCCAGTTGCGTGGTCGTCATGCGCTCGGCGCCGCGGACCACGGGGACGACGAGCCCCCGGTCCGTCTGGGCCGCGAAGCCGAGGCCGACGCCGTCGTGCCGAACGACCACGAGGTCGTCGCCGTCGTGCTCGACCGAGGCGTTGAGCTCCGGATACTTCCCCAGGCCGGCTACGACGACGCGCCCGAGCAGCGCCAGCAGCCCGATCGGCCGGTCCGGCGCCGCCGCGCGCAGGGCCTCGCGTGCCTCCACGAGGGCCGTGGCGTCGACGTCCACCCAGGTGGTGGCGTCGGGGATCTCCCGCCGGCTGCGGGCCAGCCGGTCGGCGACGGTGCGGCGCACGCCGCGTAGCGGCTCGCGTCGACCGGACGCTGACGACGGCATCGGGCTCGGCGCCGGAACCTCCGCCGCTTCCACGTCGCGGCGGAGGATCACCCCCGCCGGGCCGGTGCCGGACAGGAGTCGCACGTCGACGCCGCGGTCGCGGGCCAGTCGGCGCACCACCGGCGACAGCACCCGCGGCGCCGTACCCGCCCGCGCCTTCCGGCCCCGCGAGCGCCGCCGCAGCGTTGCCTGGCCGGTGCCGTACCCCACCAGCACCGCGCCGGACGTCGTCGTCGCCGGCTCCGCACCGGCGGGCGCGACGGTGACCAGCGGCGCGCCGACGGCAACCAGCTCACCCGGCGCCGCGTGCACCTTCGTCACCCGGCCGGCGTGCGGGCAGGGCACCTCGACCGTGGCCTTGGCGGTCTCGACGTCCACCACGACGTCGTCGACGGCCACCTCGTCGCCCTCAGCCACCCGCCAGGTGACGATCTCCGCCTCCGTCAAACCTTCACCGAGGTCGGGCAGGCGGAACGTGCGCTCCTCGCCCGGGATCGCGTAGTCGGTCATGCTGATCCCGCCGTCAGGAAGCGCGGGTCGGGCGCGTCGTCCCACTGCAGGCGGTCGACGGTGTCCAGCACGCGGTCGACGCCGGGCAGGTGGTACCTCTCGAGCACCGGCGGCGGGTAGGGGATGTCCCAGCCGGTCACGCGCAGCACCGGCGCCCACAGGGAGTGGAAGCAGCGCTCCTGCACCCGGGCCGCGATCTCCGCGGAGACGCTGGCGAAGCCCGCCGCCTCGGCCACCACCACGCACCGTCCGGTCTTGCGCACCGACGCCGCCACGGTGTCGTCGTCGAACGGGACCAGTGTGCGCAGGTCGACCACCTCGAGCTCGCGGCCGCCGTCGTCCACCGCGGCGGCCGCCGCCTCCAGTGCCACCGGAACCGTCGGGCCGTACGCGAGCAGGGTCGCGTCGGCGCCCTCACGCCGCACCTCGGCCGTGCCGAACGGCGCCGTACGCACCGGCAGCGCCGTCTCGTCCTTGCTCCAGTAGAGCTTCTTGGCCTCCATGAACACGACCGGGTCCGGGTCGGCGATCGCCTCGCGCAGCAGCGAGTAGGCATCGGCGACGGTGGCCGGCGTGACCACCTTCAGCCCGGGCGTCTGCACGTAGTACGCCTCGGACGAGTCGGAGTGGTGCTCCACACCGCCGATGCCGCCGGCGTAGGGCACGCGGATCACCATCGGCAGCCCGACCGCTCCGCGGGTGCGGTTGCGCATCTTGGCGACGTGCGAGGCGAGCTGCTCGAACGCGGGATACGCGAACGCGTCGAACTGCATCTCGACCACCGGCCGGAAGCCGTTCATGGCCATCCCGATGGCGAGCCCGACGATGCCGCTCTCCGCCAGCGGCGTGTCGAAGCACCGCTGCTCGCCGAACTCGGCGGTCAACCCGTCGGTGACCCGGAAGACGCCGCCGAGCGCGCCGACGTCCTCACCGAAGACGACGACGGAGTCGTCCTCGCGCAGCGCGTCGCGCAACGCCGCGTTGAGTGCCTTGCCCATGGTCAGCGTCATCGCGCCTCCCCGGCGTCGAGCTCCTCCGCCAGCCACCGTGCCTGTTCGCGCAGCTGCGGTGTCGGCTCGGCATAGACGTGGGCGAACAGGTCGGCGGGGTCACCAGTGGGCTCAGCGGCCAGCCGGGTCCGCACGTCCGCGGCGAACGCCTCGCCGGCCTCGCGGGCCGCGGTGACGTCGTCGTCGGTGAGGTCGCCGCCGGCCCGCAGGTGCGCTTCGAGCCGGGCGATCGGGTCACGGCGCTTCCACGCCTCCACCTCGTCGTGGCCGCGGTAGCGGGCGTCGTCGTCGGCGTTGGTGTGCGGCTCGACGCGGTACGTGTGCGCCTCGACCAGGACCGGGCCGCCGCCCGCCCGGGCGGACTCCACCGCGTCGATGAGCACCGCCATCACGGCGACCGGGTCGTTGCCGTCGACCCGCTCGCCGCGCACGCCGTACCCGACGCCCTTGTGCGCCAGCGACGGTGCCGCCGTCTGGCGCGACAGCGGCACCGAGATCGCGAAGCCGTTGTTCTGCACCAGGAACACGACCGGGGCGTGGAAGACCGCGGCGAAGTTCATCGCCTCGTGGAAGTCGCCCTCGCTGGTGCCGCCGTCGCCGACCACCGCGAGTGCGACGGTGTCCTCACCGCGCCGCGTGGCCGCGTAGGCCAAGCCGACCGCGTGCGGCGCGTGCGTTGCCAGCGGCGTGCACTGCGGCGCGGTGCGCGTGGCGATGGGGTCGTAGCCGCAGTGCCAGCTGCCACGCAGCAGCGTGAGCGCCTCGACGGGGTCGATGCCGCGGCTGACCAGCGCCATCGTGTCGCGGTAGGTGGGGAACAGCCAGTCGGTGTCGCGCAGGGCGAGGACGGCGCCGATCTCGCACGCCTCCTGGCCGCGGCTGGACGGGTAGACGGCCAGCCGGCCCTGCTTCGTCAGCGCGGTGGCCTGCGCGTCGAACCGGCGGCCGACCACCATGGCCCGGTACGCCCGGCGCAGTAGCTCCGTGGGCGGCCGCTGGTAGCGACCGTGCGCGTCGCCGGGCGCGGCGCCGCCGTCGTCGTTCAGAAACCGGATCGGCTCGGACGCGGGCAGCAGCGCGGTGGGGTCGTCGGGCGGCACCGCCGTGGGCATCCGGTGCTCGGCTTGCGTGGTCATGGCTCACTCCATCCGCCGCGGACGCTCTATCTGCAGATGGTGCTCTGCGTGAGATGATTTCGCCACAACCGGCGAAAATCGGCGATGGACAGCGAGGTTGAGCGGCTATGAGCGACCAAACGTCTCAACGTGAGCCGGGTCACACCTGGAATACCGGCCAATCGTCTGCCCGCGAGCTCGACGACGTCGACCGGCGCATTCTCGCCGAGCTGGTCGAGCACGGCCGGCTGTCCATCCGTTCGCTGGCCGAGCGGGTGCACGTGTCGCGGGCCAACGCCTACGCGCGGGTCGACCGGCTGCTCGCCGACGGCGTCATCACCGGGTTCGCCGCACAGGTGAACCCGGAGCGAGCCGGCCTCGCCACCAGTGCCTACGTGCTGCTCTCCATCCAGCAGAACACCTGGCGCGAGGTGTCCGCCGCTCTCGGGTCGCTGCCGTACGTCGAGCACTTCGCACTGGTCGGCGGCGACTTCGACGTGCTCGCCCTGGTGCGCGCGCCCAACAACAGCGAGCTTCGTCACGTCGTCCTCGAACACATCCAGGACGTCCCCGGTGTGCTCAGCACCCGCACCTGGCTGGTCTTCGACGAGCACCTCGGCCAGGGCTCCCGGTGGGCCTGACGGCTCGCCTCATGGACCTCTTAGCGACGTCTTAAGCCCTTCTCATCCGGCCCGTGGAGAGTCACTGGCAGCGGTCACCATCAGCTGCCGATCCCGGGGAGGGCTTGTGCCGAAACAGCCGCCGCGACATCTACCATCTCGCCGCGCCGTGCTCACGGCCGGCGGTCTCGCTGCCGGATCGATCGTGGCGGCCCCGACCGCGGCGGCCGCCGCTTCGGGCGGCCGGATCCCTCGAGACCTGCGACCCGGCGGGCGGTTCGACCGGTACCTCGGCGACCTCGCCGAACGGGACCAGTTCTCCGGCGTGGTGTTGCTGGCGCACCGGGACCGTCCGGTGCTGGAGCGGGCGTACGGCCTGGCAAACCGAGCCCGGCGAGTGCCGAATCATGCAGGTACGCGGTTCAACGTCGCCTCGGTGACGAAGAGCCTGACCGGCATCGCCGTGATGCAGCTTGTCGAGCGCGGCGACCTCGGCCTGGACGCGCCGGTCGGTTCCTACCTGGACGGCTTCCCACCGTACATCGCCGACGTCGTCACCGTCCACCAGCTGCTCACCCACACGGGCGGGATGGGCGGGTACAGCCGGACGGACCGGTTCCGCGAGGGCCTGGCGGCTTGGGCCAGCGAGGCCGAAGTGATGGCGGGCATCCTGGACATCATTCGCGATGCCCCGCTGGAGGCCGTCCCCGGGACCGAACACATCTACAGCGACTCCGGATACGCGGTGCTCGGGGCGATCGTGGCCGCCGTCGCGGGCGGGCCCTCCTACTACGACGAGGTCCGCGAGCACGTCATGGCCGCCTCGAGGATGACACGATCGGGCTTCTTCTCCGAGCCGGAAGTCCTGGCGGCCGACGACATCGCCCATCCACACACCACAGATCCGGAGTCCGGCTTGCGGATCGACTTCACCACCAGCGAGTTCTTCGGGTTCGTCGGCGGCCCGGCCGACGGCGCCTACTGCACGGCCGCCGACCTGCTGCGGTTCGCCGCCGCCCTCCGTGACGGCGATCTGCTCAGCTCGGCGTTCACCTCGCTGACGACGTCCGCCAAGGTGCCGGTACCTCCGGCGAAGGCGCCGCCGGCCTGGGCGGACCACCAGTTCTACGGCTACGGCTTCCGGGTGGCGATCGCCGGTGGACAGCTGCTGTTCGGCCACTCGGGCACCGGTGCCGGCAACCGCGCCAACATCGACATCTTCCCCGACCTGAACTGGGTCACCGTGACGCTCAGCAACTACGCCGAGCCCATCACCGACATCGTGCGGCTGCAGCGGCAGCTCGTCACCCGGCAGTAGCCGGATCCCTCCCCGCAACCGAAGGAGAACCATGCCCGATCACCTGCCGAAGCCCGTCCGGCCGAGCCGCCGGTCCGTCCTCGCCGCGCTCGGCGCCGCCCCGCTGGGCGCGGCTGCGCTGGCGGCCGCGGCCCCGCTGGCGGCACATGCCGAGCCGAACGGCGGTGCAGCGGCGGCGTCGGCCGATCCGGACGAACTGTTCGCGTCCGGGCGGTTCGCCGCTGCTGACGCCGGGTACCGGCGCATCTTGGTCCGGCAGCCGGACCACGCCCACGCACTCGCCCAGCGCGGCTACATCGCGCTGCTGTCGAACGACTTCGAGGACGCCGAACGGTTCCTCAGCCGGGCGATCGAAGTGGCGCCGGACGACGTCGCATCGAAGGCGCGGCTGGCCGACTGTCACGTCCGCCAGGGGAAGGCCGAGGCCGCCGTACCGCTGCTGCTCGCGTCCGGCCAGCAGGCCAAGGCCGCCCAGTACGCCGCGATGGTCGGTCACCGGCCGTTCGAACCCCATGGCGAACCTGTCGACCGGCTGCCGCTGCTGCACCTGGACCCGCTGCCGGTCCTGGAAGCCAGCTGCAACGGACACCGAGCACGGTACTTCTTCGACACCGGGGCGACGGTCGTGATCGGCGCGGCTACCGCCCTCGCCGCAGGCGTCGAGGCGTTGGCGTCGGAGGACCTGCAGCAGGGTGGCAAACCACACAGGTTCAACTACGGCGTGGCCGACTCGTTCGCGCTCGGCGGCCTGGAACTTCGCCATGTGCCGGTCATGTGGACCGAGAGCCCCACGGCGATGCCGCCGGTGCCCGACGCGGACGAGCAACCCACGGGCGTCATCGGGACGACCCTGATCTCTCACCTGCTCGCCACCCTCGACTACGGACGGCGTGAGATGGTCGTGCGCCGGCCGACGGCCCAGCAACGCCGGGCGTTCAGGGCCGAGTCCGCGCGTGCCCGCGCGTCCGTCATGCCCTTCTGGATGGCACCCGACCACTTCCTGTTCGCGCCGGCGACCGTCGAGGGCCACGGCCCGCGGGTGTGCAGCATCGACACCGGCGGCCCGGGCATCGGCCTCGTGGTCACCGAGGCGGATGCCGAGATGCTCGGGCTCGAGGTCGACTACGACGACGAGCAGCACTTCTTCGGTAAACCCGTCTACCCGTTCACCGGTGCGAGCGTCAGGATGGGGAAGATTCGCCGCGACGTGCCCGGAATCGCCGGGGACCTGAACTACTCGCTGGCACGCGGCGGGTTCCGGTCGCTCGGCAACGTCTCGCACGAGTTCTTCCGGCCGCTCGCGTTCACCTTCGACTTCGTCGACATGCGGCTGTCGCTGGCGCGGACGACGTGAGGCGCGCTGCCGGCCCGCCATCCCGCCAAGTAGGCTCCCGCTCATGGCGAAATGGGAGTACGCGACGGCGCCGGTCCTGGTGCACGCGACGAAGCAGATCCTGGACAACTGGGGCGAGGACGGCTGGGAGCTGGTCCAGATCGTGCCCGGGATGAATCCCGAGAACGTGGTGGCCTACTTCAAACGGGAGAAGCCCGAGTGACGCCGGAGGAGCGGCTGACCGCACTGGGGCTCACCCTCCCGGAGGTGGCGAAGCCGGTCGCGGTGTACATCCCCGCCGTTCGTACCGGCTCGTACGTCTTCACCTCCGGGCAGTTGCCGCTGCGCGACGGCGCCCTGCTCCACAACGGCGTGCTGGGCGCGGACGTCACCCCGGACCAGGGGTACGAGGCCGCCCGCCAGTGCGCGCTGAACGCGCTGGCCGCCATCCGGGCCGACGTGGGCGACCTGTCGGCCGTCACCCGGGTCGTGAAGGTGCTCGGCTTCGTCGCCTCGGCTCCGGATTTCACCGGTCAGCCGCAGGTGGTCAACGGCGCCAGCGAACTGCTCGGCGACGTCTTCGGCGACGCCGGCCAGCACGCCCGCAGCGCGGTCGGTGTCAGCGTGCTGCCGCTCGGTGCGCCGGTCGAGGTCGAGCTGATCGTCGAGGTCGGCTAGGGGGCACCTCGTGGCGGCTGGACAGAGCCGGCGAGTGCTGCCGGAAGCCGTGGCACAGCGGGCCCGGGCGTTCGCCGCCGGCGGACTGCCGGTGGCCGACGCGCGGCCGGCCGCCACGGTGGCGCTGCTGCGCGACACCCCCGGCGGGCTCGAGGTGTACGTGCACCGGCGACACACCGGCATGCCGTTCGCGGCGGGCATGCTGGCCTTTCCCGGCGGGCGGGTCGACCCGGTCGACATCGCAGATGGCGGCGACGGTTTCGTGCGCGCGGCCCTGCGCGAGCTGCACGAGGAGACCGGTGTGGTCCTCGAACCCGGCCAGCTGGTGCCGTGGGCGCACTGGATCACGCCGCGTTTCGAGGAACGCCGTTACGACACCTGGTTCTACCTCGCCGGGCTCCCGTCCGGGCAGCAGCCGGCCGACGTGTCCGGCGAGGCCGACGAGGTCGGCTGGACCCGCCCGGCCGACGCGCTGGCCCGGGCCGACCGCGGCGAGGTGATCATGCTGCCGCCGACCCACGTGGTGCTGACGTCGCTGACCGGCTTCGCGACCGCGGCCGAGGCGCTGAGCGCCGGCGCCGGGCGCGTAGTCGAGACCATCACCCCGGGCTGGCTGGACGACGGCGAACAGGTCTGGGGCCTGCTGCCCGACGACGCCGACTACCCCGGTGACGATCACGGCGGTGCGGTGTGAGCGCCGACGCCGTGACGCTGCCGGGCTGGTGCCGGCTGGTCCGCGCCGGGAATCCCGGGCCGATGACCCTCGACGGCACGAACACCTGGGTCCTCGCGACCGGTGCGGGCGCCGTCGTTGTCGATCCCGGCCCGGAGCTGGAATCACACCTGGCCGCGGTGGCCGCCCTCGGACCGGTCGCGCTGGGGGTGGTGACGCACCACCACAGCGACCACTGTGGCGGCGTCGAGCGGTTTCGCGAACTCACCGGAGTATCCGTGCTGGCCCGCGACCCCGTCGGCAGCGGTGCCGACGACGTCCTGCCCGCGTCCGGGTCCACGCTGGACGTGCCCGGCCTCGATATCACCGTGCTCGACACCCCGGGCCACACGGCGGACTCGGTGTCGTTCGTCGTCTCCGACGGCACCACCACCGGGCTGCTGTCCGGCGACACCGTGCTCGGCCGGGGCACCACCGTGGTGATGCATCCGGACGGCGACCTCGGCGCCTATCTGGACTCGCTGGACCTGCTGCGCCGCACGGCCGCCGCGGGGTGGGTGCTGCTGCCCGGACACGGCCCGGTGCGGCCGGACGCCGCGGCGGTGGCGGACAAGTACCGCACGCACCGTCTCGCGCGGTTGGAGCAGGTGCGCACCGCGCTCGCGGCCGGCGCCCGGACGGCCCGCGAGATCGTCGAGATCATCTACGCCGACGTCGACCGCTCGGTCTGGCCGGCCGCCGAACGCACCGTCGAAGCCGCCCTGGCCTACCTCAGCCCAGAGGCGTGATCACGCAGGTGCGTGGCTCAGCGGGCGCGGCGGCGCAACCGGTCGACGTCGAGCACGACCACCGAACGCTGCTCGAGGCGCAGCCAGCCACGCGAGACGAAGTCGGCCAGCGCCTTGTTGACCGTCTCACGAGACGCGCCGACCAGCTGGGCCAGCTCCTCCTGAGTGAGGTCGTGCACGACCCGCATGCCTTCCTCGGACGGCACGCCGAACCGCGTCGACAGGTCGAGCAGCTGCTTGGCCACCCGGCCGGGCACGTCGGAGAAGACCAGGTCGGTCTGGATGTCGTTGGACCGGCGCAGCCTCGACGCCAGCTGCAGCAGCAGACCGCGCGCCACCTCCGGACGCCCGGTCAGCCAGGGCGTGAGGTCGGCGTGGCTGAGGCTCCACAGCGTGGTGTCGGTGACGGCGGTCGCGGTGGCCGAGCGGGGACCGGGATCGAACAGCGACAGTTCGCCGAACATCTGGCCGGGGCCGAGCAAAGCGAGCAGGTTCTCGCGGCCGTCCGGCGCCGTCCGGCCCAGTTTGATCTTGCCTTCGGTGACGACGTAGACGCGATCCCCCTCGTCGCCTTCGCGGAAGAGCGTCTCGCCCCGATTGAGGTGGACCTCGGTCATCGACGCGCGCAACGCGCCGGCGGCCTCGTCGTCCAGCTCGCGGAACAGCAGAGCGCTCCGAAGCACGTCGTCAACCACTACCTGGTCCTCCTTGCCGGTCCGGCCACGGGCGCCGGTTCACGGCCGTCGTTCGATCGTGACAGGTGTTTCGCATCACGTTGGCCGCAACCTATTGTGCCTGCGGCCCATCATGGCCGACTATTCGCCCCCGCAACGAGATTTCTGCCGAAACCCGCGGGACAGGATATGCGCCGGCACGGAGAGCCCGGCTGTCGGTGGCCGAAAGTACAGTGAAGTGGTGGCGATGGTGGAACCCGAATCCCGGCTCGCGCTCGTACGCCGTGCCCGGCGCATCAACCGCGAGCTCGACGCGTTGTATCCCGACGCGCATTGCGAACTCGACTTCACCACCCCGTTCGAGCTGCTGATCGCCACCGTGCTGTCGGCGCAGACCACCGACGTCCGCGTCAACGGCGTCACGCCGGCGCTGTTCGCCCGCTACCCCGACGCGGTCGCGTTGGCCGCCGCCGAGCGCGAGGAGGTCGAGAAGCTCATCCAGCCGACGGGGTTCTTCCGGGCGAAGACGCAGTCCATCCTCGGACTGTCGCAGGCCCTGGTCGAACGCTTCGGCGGTGAGGTCCCCGGCCGTCTCAAGGACCTGGTCACCCTGCCGGGCGTCGGTCGCAAGACCGCGAACGTCGTGCTCGGCAACGCCTTCGGCGTTCCCGGCATCACCGTCGACACCCACTTCGGCCGGCTGGTGCGCCGCTTCGGTTGGACCACACAGACCGACGCGGACAAGGTCGAGACAGAAGTCGGCGCGCTGTTCGGAAAGAGCGAGTGGACCATGCTGTCGCACCGGGTCATCTGGCACGGTCGCCGGCGCTGTCACGCTCGCCGTCCGGCCTGCGGTGCCTGCCCGCTGGCCCGGCTGTGCCCGTCCTACGGGGAAGGGCCTACCGACCCGAAGGTCGCTGCCAAGCTGGTCCGGAACGGGCCGCGTGCATGACGGCAGCTGAGCGCGACACCGCGTCTCGTCTCGGCCCGCCGCCCTGGCTGCGCCCGATCGCCGATGCCGCCGGAGCGATCTCCAGCGAGCAGCTCGCACGGTGGCTGCCGCCCGCGGACGGGTCGGCGCGGGCGGCCGCGGTGCTGGTGCTGTTCGGCGAGTCCGGCGGCGAACCCGACGTCCTGCTCACCGAGCGGGCGCCGGGCCTGCGGCGGCACGCGGGTCAGGCGGCCTTCCCCGGCGGTGTCAGCGACCCCGGCGACGGCGGCCCGGCCGGTACCGCGCTGCGCGAGGGGGTCGAGGAGACCGGGATCGATCCCGCCGGCGTCGACGTCCTCGCGACTCTGCCGCCGCTGTGGATCCCCGTCACCAACTATGCGGTGACGCCGGTGCTGGCGTGGTGGCGGGAACCCTGCGAGGTGCGCGTGGTCGATGCCGCCGAGGTCGCGTCGGTTCGCCGGGTGCCGCTGCGTGCGCTGCTCGACCCGGCCAACCGGATGTCGGTGCGGCATCCGTCCGGGACGGTTGGCCCGGCCTTCCGCACACACGGCCTGCTGGTGTGGGGGTTCACCGCCATCGTGCTGTCCCATTTGTTCGAGGCTGCCGGAATCGACGAACCGTGGGATCGTACTCTCGTCGTGCCGCTCCCAACCGGGCCCGGCGGTCAATCCGAAGGTCGAGGTGCGATCTGATGCTGGGCCTGAACGCGGTGGACCTGCTGATCGTCATCTTGGCGGTCGTCGTCGGGTACACCGGGTGGACGCACGGGTTCGTCGTCGGTCTGCTGTCGTTCATCGGCTTCGTCGGCGGCGCCGTCGGCGGGCTGCTGCTGGTCCCGCTGGTGCTCGGCGGGTTCGACCCGGGGCTCGGAGTGTCCGTGCTGGCCGTCCTGCTGGTGCTGGGGGTCGCCTCCATCGGGCAGGGCGTGTTGGCGTGGGCCGGCGGCTGGGTGCGCTCCAAGGTGTCGTCGCAGCCGGCACGGAAGTTCGACGCCGCCGGCGGTGCCCTGCTCGGTGTGGCCGGCCTGCTGCTCGCGGCATGGGCGTGCGGCCTGGCCATCTCCACCGCGGCCGTGCCGTACGCATCACCCGGCGTGCGCGAATCGCGCATCCTGCACCTGGTCGACCAGGCCGTCCCGGTGTCGCCGGACAGGTTTCGCACCGCGTTCGAGGACGTCGTCACGGCCGGCGGCTTCCCCCAGGTGGTGGTCCCCTGGGAGGCCGAGCCCATCGTCGACGTCGAGCCGCCGGGCAGCCTGCTGCGCCGCGACCCGGAGGTGCGCACCGCGTCGCAGAGCGTCATCCAGATCACCGGTCGCGCCGATTCCTGCGACCGCGTCATCACCGGCAGCGGCTTCGTCGCCGCCGCCGAACGGGTCATCACCAACGCCCACGTCGTGGCCGGCGTACGCGAGCCCGTCGTGACGTTCCCCGACGGCGAGCCGATGGCCGCCCAGGTGGTCGCGTTCGACCCCGACACCGACCTCGCCGTGCTGGCCGTCCCCGGGCTGCCCCAACCAGCGCTGCCGCTGAGCGAGCAGGAACCGGCCAGCAGTGTCGAAGGCGTCGTCATCGGCTACCCGAACAACGGCCCGCTGCGCAGCGAGGAAGTCCGGGTCCGCGACGTCCACCAGCTCATCGGCCACGACATCTACGACGACGACACCGTCACCCGCGAGGTGGTGTCGCTGCGCGGCACCATCCGGCCGGGCAACTCCGGCGGCCCGCTGATCTCGCCTGACGGCGCGGTCATGGGCGTGGTGTTCGCGGCGTCGCTCACCGACCCCGAGACGGGCTACGCGCTGGCTCCGAGCGAGTTCGCCGACCTCGTCGCCGAGTCCGCCGGGCTGGTCGAGCCCATCCCCACCGGCGCCTGCACCTGACGCCGTCGCCCCGCCCTTGTCACCCCGGCAGCTTCAGCAGCCAGTCGAGGAGGACGTCTGTGACCATGGCCGGCGACTCTTCGTGCGGGAAGTGACCGACCCCGTCCATCGGCAGCCAGTGGTACTCGCCGGAGATCATCTCGCGGGACGCCGCCGCCAGGTCGATGGAGATGTTCGTGTCCTGCGATCCGTGCACCTGCAGGACGGGCAGGTTGAGCGGGTCCTGCAGGCGCTTGGCGAAACGCCTGCCGTCGCCGCGGAACAGCGAGCGGAACATCCACCGCTGGTACTCCAGCGCGCAGTGCGGCGCCGGCCACAACTGCATGGCGGCGCGGTAGCGCAGCGCGGCATCGGGTTCGGGGAACGACGCACCCGGTGCCGACCAGCGTCGCAGCAGGCGCTCGACGTGGGCACCGTCGTCGGCGATGAGCCGGCGTTCGGGCACCATGGGCGTTTGGACGCCGGCCAGGGAACCGCTGTGCCGGAACCCGCCGCGCAGCAGGTGACGCCGCAGCACCAGCGGATGCGGCATCGAAAGTACGGCGAGCGCTTCGATGTGAGCCGGGCGCATGGCTGCGGCGGTCCAGGCACCGTACGCACCCCAGCCGTGCGCGACGAGCACCGCCCGCCGTTCGCCGAGCGAGCGGATGACGCCGGTGATGTCGGCGGCGAACGTGAACGGGTCGTACCCGCGCGGGGTCTTGTCGCTGCCGCCGTAGCCGCGCAGGTCCATCGCGGCCACGCGCCAGCCGGCGGCGGCCAGAGCCGGCAGCTGATGCCGCCAGGCCCACCAGAATTCCGGGAAGCCGTGTAGCAGCAGGATCAGCGGGCCGTGCCCCATCTCGGCAACATGGAACTGCGCGCCGTTGGCGGCGATGGACCGGTGGGTCCAGGGACCGGGGATGTCGACCGTCTGGCGGTGCTCGGTGGTGATCACGTGCGGTCGGCGGTCCCAGTGAGTGCGCGGGCGGCGTCGCGGGCCGTCGTCTTGGTCCGCTCGGCCCTGGTCACGCGACCGAAGCTGCTCTTGGCGATCAGGGCCAGCACCAGCGCGATCACGAGGTAAGCACCCGCGACCACGAGGAAGGACCATCCCAGCGCCAACCCTAGTGCGTGCACACCGTAGACCAGCGCGAACGACCCGAGGATGAACGCGATGAGCGCCAGGAACGCGGCGCCGGCGATCATCGCGCCACCCAGCCCGGCGGACCGGGCGTCGTTCTTGAGCTCGGCCTTGGCGAGTTCGATCTCGTCGTGGACGAGCGCGGTGAGATCGTTCTTGATCGAGGCCACCAGCTGCCCGATCGACGCCGAGCTCGCGGTGGCACCGTCGCCGGCGGATCGAGTGGTCATCCGGTACCCCCTCGTCGTAGTCGTCACCTCAGGCCCCGACGCAGGCCGTTGCCACGTGCTCGACTCTAGAGCAGGTCTGGGCCGCGGGTCGGGAAGACCGGCCGACCGGTTGACGATCTCGCCGTTCAGCGGGTGCTCGAATCGTCATCGCTGATTTGGTAGACGTCTGGGATGCCGTCGTGGTCCTCGTCACGCGACTCCTCCTCCGCCAGCCGGCGGTAGACGGCGTTGCGTCGTCCGAGTACGACGGTGGCCAGCAGCGCGGCCATGAGCGACCCGATCAGAACGGCGGTCTTGACCAGCTCGCCGTGGTACGGATCGTCCTGGAAGGCCAGGTCACCGATGAGCAACGAGACCGTGAACCCGATTCCGGCGATCGCCGACAGTCCGAACACGTCGCCCCAGGAGAGGTCGGCGTTGAGCTCGGCGCGGGAGAAGCGCGCCATCAGGTAGGTGCCGCCGAAGATGCCCAGGGCCTTGCCGGCCACCAGGCCGAGCACCACGCCCAGCGGCACCGGGTCGGTGAAGACCTCCCGCAGCGACTCGCCGGACACCGTGACGCCGGCGGCGAACAGCGCGAAGATCGGAACGCAGAGCACGGCGGAGAAGGGCCGCACGTTGTGCTCGACCCGCTCCGCCGGGGCCTCGGCCTCGCCGTCGCGGTGCTTGGCCCGGGTGAGCAGGCCGAACGCGACACCGACGACGGTGGCGTGCACGCCGCTCTCGTGCATGAGCACCCAGCACACGATGCCCATGGGGACGTAGAGCCACCATCCGCGCACGTTGCGCCGCTGCAGCAGGGCGTAGACGACCAGGATGGCGGCGGCGCCGAGCAGCGGCCACAGTTCGAGGTCGCTGGTGAAGAAGACGGCGATGATCGTGATGGCGAGCAGGTCGTCGACGACGGCGAGGGTGAGCAGGAACGCCCGCAGCGCGGTAGGCAGCCGGGACCCGATGACCGCGAGCACCGCCAGGGCGAACGCGATGTCGGTGGCCGTCGGCACCGCCCAGCCCTGCATGGACCCGCCGCCGATGACGTTCGTCAGCGTGTATGCCAGGATCGGCCCGATCATGCCGCAGGCGGCGGCCACGATGGGCATGATCGCCTCTGCCGGGCGGCGCAGGCTCCCCACCACCAGCTCACGCTTGAGTTCGAGCCCGGCGACGAGGAAGAAGACGGCCAGCAGGCCGTCGGCCGCCCAGGTGGCCAGGTCGAGATCGAGGTGCAGGCTCGCCGGCCCGATGGTGGTGGTGCTGACGGTGGTGTACGAGTCGGTGGCCACGTTCGCCCAGATCAACGCCGTGGCCGCCGCTATGAGCATGAGGAAACCGCCGGTCGTCTCGCTGCGTAGCGCGGAGGCGACGAACTGTGCCTCGGGCCAGGAGGAGCGGCTGAACAGGCGGCGGGGCACGGTGGCATCACCTTCCGTTGTGAGGAGACGGGTCTGGAGACGCCGACCAGACTTCCCGGCACACCGGTGAGAATTCTACGGGACCGCCGCGGGAGCTCAGCCCGGTGCTCCCGCTTCGCCCGGTATGTGTGCCAGGCGAAGCGGGATGACACCTGCGGATAGCCCGGCCACCGGCACCGATCAGCGCGTGGACGACCGGACCGGCTGACCCGGCCGCCACCATCTGATCAGCATCCCGGTGCGGGTGTCGTTGAGGCCGGCCACCGCGACGTCGTCTATCTCCAACCGGAACAGGTGGAAGGGCTCCGACGGCAGATCCGGCCGCTCGGCGCGATGTGCCGCGAGCGCCGCTTCGTCGACCTCCACGGCACGGCCGGTGATCTTGACGTCCGGCGCGGTCATCGAACCGTCGCCAGGGTTGGAGTGCAGCGCGTACCGCGGGTCGCGGCGCAGATCGCGCGCCTTCATCGCGCCGAGCATCGAGCCGAGGGTGAGGTCGTCTCCGTCGATGTGCACCTCGGTGCCGCTGACTCGCGGCGCGCCGTCGGCGCGCAGTGTCGCCAGCACGTGGTGCTTGGTCGCGGTGAGCTGGGCGCGCGCGATGCGGGCGAGGTCGGGCGCCTCGTCCTCGAACTGTCTCCATGTCGCCATGAGCGCCAGCATGACTGCCGATCGCTGACACCGTCTGTCAGGGATCTGGTCTAGGTTCGTCGCATGCGAGCCAGCCGGTTGATGGCAATGATGCTGCTGCTCCAGCAGCGCCGGGAGGTCACGGCGGCGGACGTCGCGGCCGAGCTGGAGGTCAGCGTCCGGACGGTGTACCGCGACATCGCGGCGCTGCAGGCGGCCGGTGTGCCGCTGTGGACGGAGTCTGGTCCCGGCGGGGGCATCCGCCTGGTCGAGGGGTGGCGCACCAGCCTCGACGGGCTCACCGGCGACGAGGCCGCCGCGCTGTTCCTGGGCGGTGTGCCCAGCGCCGTCGCCGACCTCGGCCTCGGCACGGTGCTCGTCGCCGCGCAGACGAAGGTCATCGCGATGCTGCCGCCGGAGCTGCGCGGCCGGGCGGCCCGGCTGCGCGAACGCTTCCACGTCGACGCCCCCGGCTGGTTCGGGCCCACACAGCCGCCGGCGCAGCTGGAGGCCATCTCCGCGGCCGTGTGGTCCGGGCGCCGCGTCGACATCGTCTACCGGCGTGCGGACCGGACGGTGCACCGCCGGCTCGACCCGCTCGGCCTCGTGTTGAAGGCCGGCACCTGGTATCTGGTGGCGGCACACCGGCAGCAGACACGTACGTACCGGCTCAGCCGCATCGACGACGCCACCGTGCTGGCCGACGCGGCGGCGCGGCCGGACGGCTTCGACCTCGCCGAGTGGTGGGCGGAGTCATCGGCACGGTTCGACCGGTCGCTGCTGCGGTACCGCTGCCGTGTGCGGCTGTCGCCGACGGCGCTACGCGTGCTGCACACCGTCGTCGGCCCCGTTTCCGCGGCGCAGGCGCGGGAGTCGGCCGGTCCGCCGGACGACGACGGCTGGCGGGCCGTCGAGCTGTGGACCGAAGCCGAGGACGTCGCGACGCATCAGCTCGTCGGCCTCATGACCGGCGTGGAAGTGCTCGAGCCGGCCAGTCTGCGCGCGGCCGTGCGTGCCGTTGCCCTCGAGCTGGCGGCCCGCAACGCATGAGTGATCGACAGGGGGCTGCTACCCCGCTGGCGGTAGCAACCCCCCGCCGATCACCGGTGGAGCGTCAGTCGTCGGAGGAGCCCGTCGACAGGCCCTGGCTGATGAGGTTCATGACCGTGGGGTCGGCGAGCGTCTGGACATCGCCCAGCTCCCGGTCCTCGGCCACGTCACGAAGCAGCCGCCGCATGATCTTGCCGGAGCGGGTCTTCGGCAGCTCCGGCACCACCATGATCTGCCGGGGCTTGGCGATCGGGCCGATCTCCTTGGCGACGTGGTCGCGTAGCTCCTTGACGACATCGGCACCGCCGTCACCTGCGCTGGAGCGCAGGATCACGAACGCCACGATGCCCTGCCCGGTGGTCGGGTCCGAGGCGCCGACGACGGCGGACTCGGCCACCTTGGGGTGGGACACGAGCGCCGACTCCACCTCGGTGGTGGAGATCCGGTGGCCGGACACGTTCATGACGTCGTCGACGCGGCCCAGCAGCCAGATGTCGCCGTCCTCGTCCTTCTTGGCGCCGTCGCCGGCGAAGTAGCGGCCCTCGAAACGCGACCAGTAGGTGTCGATGAAGCGTTGGTCGTCGCCCCAGATGGTCCGCAGCATGGCCGGCCACGGCTCGGTGAGCACCAGGTAGCCGCCATGGCCATTGGGGACGGCGTTGCCGGCGTCGTCGACGACGTCTGCGGCGATGCCGGGTAGTGGCACCTGCGCCGAACCGGGCTTGGCCGACGTCACGCCCGGCAGTGGGCTGATCATGATGGCGCCGGTCTCGGTCTGCCACCAGGTGTCGACCACGGGGGTGCGGTCGCCGCCGATGACCCGGCGGTACCAGATCCATGCCTCCGGATTGATCGGCTCGCCGACGCTGCCGAGCACCCGCAGCGACGAGAGGTCGCGCCGGCCGGGGATGTCGTCGCCCTGCTTCATGAACGTGCGGATGGCGGTCGGCGCCGTGTACAGGATGGTGACCCCGTACTTCTGCACGACGTCCCACCAGCGGCCGGGCTCCGGGTAGTCGGGTGTTCCCTCGTACATCACCTGAGTGGCGCCGTTGGCCAGCGGCCCGTACACGATGTAGCTGTGCCCGGTGACCCAGCCGACGTCGGCCGTGCACCAGTACACGTCGGTCTCGGGCTTGAGGTCGAACACGTTGCGGTGCGTGTACGCCGTCTGCAGCAGGTAACCGCCGGACGTGTGCTTGATGCCCTTGGGCTTCCCGGTGGTGCCGGACGTGTAGAGGATGAACAGCGTGTCTTCAGCATCGTTGGGTCGTGGGGCGTGCTCGTCGGACTGACGGTCGACGATGTCGTGCCACCACACGTCGCGCTCGCCGTCCCAGTCGACCTCCTGCTCGGTGCGGCGCACCACAAGCACCTTCTGCACCGACGGCGACTTGGAGACGGCCTCGTCCACGGCCGGCTTCAGGGCGGACGGCTTGCCGCGGCGATAGCCGCCGTCGGCGGTGATGACGAGCTTGGCCTCGGCGTCCTCGATGCGGCTGCGCAGCGCCTCGGCCGAGAACCCGCCGAAGACGACGGAGTGGATGGCGCCGATGCGGGCGCAGGCCAGCATGGCGACCGCGGTCTCCGGGATCATCGGCATGTAGATGGCGACCCGGTCGCCGTGCTGGACGCCCAGCTCGGTGAGGGCGTTGGCGGCCTTGGACACCTCGCGCTGCAGATCGGCGTAGGTGATGGTGCGGCTGTCGCCGGGCTCGCCCTCCCAGTGGATGGCAACGCGGTCGCCGTTGCCCGCCTCGACGTGCCGGTCGACGCAGTTGTAGGCCACGTTGAGCTTGCCGCCGACGAACCACTTCGCGAACGGCGGGTTGCTCCAGTCGAGGGCCTGGTTCCACTCGGTGTCCCAGGTCAGCAGCTCGCGCGCCTGGCGCTCCCAGAACGCCAGCCGGTCGGCGGACGCCTCCTCGTAGAGCGCCGCTGTCGCGTTGGCCGTCGCTGCGAACTCCTCAGACGGAGGAAACCGGCGGTCCTCGTGCAGCAGATTGGAGAGAGCGTCATTGGTCACGTTCGTCTGCTCCTCGTGTCGTGATGTCTGGGCAGGGCCGGGCATCGTTTCGATCAGCGACTGTATCGAGCCGTCCGAGCACGCTGCCGTCTACCTCACCATCGCAGGTGCCCGGTGGCAAGGACGGTGAGGTGACGGCAGCGTGACGTCAGTGCTGTACCGCCCTCTCCGCGCCCGCTCCGGTGAGGGAACGCACCTCCATCTCGGCGTACTTGGCGCCGTCGTACTCCTTCGACAAGCGGGTGCCGATGAAGCCGAGCAGGAAGCCGGCCGGGATGGAGACCAGGCCCGGGTTGTCCAGCGGGAACCAGTGGAAGTCGACATCCTGGAGCATCGACGGGCTCCGCCCGGTCGCCGGATTGACCGGCTTGCCGGACACCACCGGCGAGAAGATGATCAGCGTCACCGCGGTCAGCAGGCCGCCGTAGATGCTCCAGAGCGCCCCGGCGGTGTTGAACCGCTTCCAGAACAGCGAGTAGAGGATCACCGGCAGGTTGGCGCTGGCCGCGACGGCGAACGCGAGCGCCACCAGGAACGCGACGTTCTGACCGTTGGCGACGATGCCACCGGCGATCGCCACCGCGCCGATGACCACGGCGGTGATCCGGGCGACCCGGACCTCGTCGTTCGCGCCCATCTCGCCCTTCTTGATGACGTTCGCGTAGACGTCGTGGGCGAACGATGCCGACGCGGTGATCGTCAGCCCGGCGACGACGGCGAGGATGGTCGCGAACGCCACCGCGGCGATGATGCCGAGCAGGATGGTGCCGCCCAGCTCGTAGGCCAGCAACGGTGCGGCGGAGTTCACACCGCCCGGTGCGCCGAGGATCTCCTCCGGCCCGACCAGCGCGCCGGCGCCGTACCCGAGCACCAGCGTGAACAGGTAGAACAGGCCGATCAGCGCGATCGCCCAGGTGACGCTGTGCCGCGCCTCCTTGGCGGTGGGTACCGTGTAGAAGCGCATCAGCACGTGCGGCAGGCCGGCGGTGCCGAGCACCAGGGCCAGGGCCAGCGAGATGAAGTCCAGTTTCGACGTGTCGCTGGCGCCGTACTGGTTCATCGGGTCCAGCAGAGCGGCGGCGCCGTCGGCGGTGTCCACGGCGGCGCCGAGCAGCTGCGACAGGTTGAAGTCGTGCTGCGCCAGCACCCAGACCGTCATGACGGCCGCGCCCGCGATCAGCAGGATCGCCTTGACGATCTGCACCCACGTGGTGCCCTTCATGCCGCCGACCAGAACGTAGAAGACCATCAGTGCGCCGACGACGCCGATGACGACACCCTGCCCGCCGCGGTCGGTGACCCCGAGCAGTAGTGCGACCAGGCCGCCGGCACCGGCCATCTGCGCCAGCAGGTAGAAGAACGAGACCGCCAGGGTGGACGTCGCGGCCGCCGTCCGGACCGGCCGCTGCCGCATCCGGAACGACACCACGTCGGCCATGGTGAAGCGGCCGGTGTTCCGCAGTAGCTCAGCCACCAGGAGCAACGCCACCAGCCAGGCCACCAGGAAGCCGATGGAGTACAGGAAGCCGTCGTAGCCGTAGACGGCGATGGCGCCGGCGATGCCGAGGAACGACGCCGCGGACAGGTAGTCGCCTGCGATCGCGATGCCGTTCTGCTGTCCCGTGAAGGAGCGGCCGCCGGCGTAGTAGTCCGCCGCCGTCCGGTTGTTGCGCGACGCCCGCAGCACGATGACCAAGGTCACCGCCACGAACAGCGCGAAGATCGTGATGTTGACCGCTGGGCTGCCGACATCGGTGCTCATCGATCCGCCCCCTCGAGCTCTTCGCGGATGGTGGTGGCGATCGGGTCCAGCTTGCGGTCCGCGTACCGGACGTACAGCCAGGTGATCAGGAACGTCGACGCGAACTGGCCGAGGCCGAGCAGCAGGCCGACGTTGATGTTGCCGACGACCCGCTGGGACATGAAGTCCACCGCGTACGTCGACAGCAGCACGTACAGCAGGTACCAGCCGATGAACGCCGCCGTCATCGGGAACACGAAGGCCCGGAGGCGCCGCCGCAGTTCGGCGAACTCGGGGCTGGCCTGCATGCGTTCGTACTCCTCCGCCGTGGGGAGCTTTCGCTCCGGCGGCGGTATGTCGGTCTGTGCCACGCTCAGACCTCCTCGTCGTCGTGTGGTCCGGCTCACATCCGGCCGGTTTGGGGCGTCACGCTAGGGCGCCCCGGACGGACCTCGGGAGTGTCTCGGACGCGACGTGCGGCGAGCGGGCGATGGGATCGGCGTACGGGCTCAGGCGTTGCGGCGAACGGTCGTCCTCACGCGACGAGCGGTTTCGTGCTGTCGCATCGGCTCGGCGGCCGATGTCGCGGACGGCCTCAGCCAGCAGCGGTACACTTGGTACATGTCTGAAGCTCCGATCGAGTCGATCCGCCAGGTCCGCCAGCATCTGGCCGACGTCGTCGAGCGAGCGGCGAGCGACACACCCACGGTCATCACGCGGCGCGGCCAGGCGGTGGCAGCGGTCGTCTCGCTGGCGGACTACGAACGACTTCGCCGCTCGGAGCGTGGCCCGCACCGAGCCTGGGCCGCTCGTGTGGCCGCGTTGCCGCCCATCTCGGGCGATGCCGACACGCTCGATCTGCTGCACGAGGCCCGCGCCGAGCGCGACGCCGACCTCGCCCAATGATCATCGTCGACGCGTCCGTGGTCGTGGAGGCGCTACGGGACCACACCTCGGTCCACCTGAGCTTGCTGGTGTCCGATGAGGCCGCCGCAGCGCCGGCACATCTGGACGCCGAGGTGCTGTCGGTCTTCCGCGGTCTCGTACGCGGTGGGCATTTGGACCCGAAGGCTCTCCCCGCGTACTCCGAGGCGCTGGCCACGGCCCCGATAGACAGGCTGGAGCTGCCGCCTCTGTCGAGTACCGCTGTGACGTTGTTCGACAACCTCACGGCCTACGACGCGTTGTATGTGGCGGCGGCGATGCAGCACGACGCACGCCTCGCGACTCGGGATCGCGGCATGGCAGAGGTCGCCGCGCGGCTGGACGTACCGCTGGTGACACTGAGCTGACTCAGGTGCGCCAGCGGTCCTCGGGGTCCCAGTCGCCGCGGTTGAGCTCGAGGTTCTCGGGTGTGTGCAGGCGTACCATCGTCCGGTTCACGCCGGGTGCCATGTGCTGCTGCGTCCCGAGCGACACGACGATCATGACGAGGAATGCCAGCGGCATGGTCCAGGCGGCGGGTTGGGCGAGCAGCGCACCGATCCAGCCGTCCTGCGGTCCGCCGAGGATGGTGACGGCGACGGCGGCCGTCGACGTCCCGCCTCCGGTCAGCAGCCCGGCGACGGCGCCTGGCCAGGTCAGGCGCCGCCACCAGATGCCCAGCAGCAGGAGCGGGCAGAACGACGACGCCGCCACCGCGAAGGCGAGCCCGACGACGTCGGCGATGCCGAGGAACGGGCTGGAAAGCGCCAGCCCGATCGGCACCAGCAGTGCCAGCACGGCGCCCAGCCGGAACCCGGTGACGGGGTTGCGGACCCGGCCGCGCAGCAAATCCTGCGACAGCACGCCGGCCACGGACACCGTCAGCCCGGACGACGTGGACAGGAACGCGGCGAACGCTCCCGCGGTGACGAGCGCGCTGAGCGCGTCGCCGAGGACGCCGTCGACCAGCCGGCCGGGCAGGACCAGCACGACCGCGTCGGTGCGCCCGGTGAGCAGCAGCTCCGGCGTGTACAGCCGGCCGAGGGCTCCGTAGATCCCCGGTAGGACGTAGAACACACCGAGCAGCCCGAGCACGGCGAGTGTGGTCCGCCGGGCGGCGCGTCCGTCGGGGTTGGTGTAGAAGCGCACCAGCACATGCGGCAGTCCCATGGTGCCGAAGAACAGCGCGATGATCAGGGAGTACGTCGCGTAGAGCGGATGGTCGCCACCGGCGGTGAGGGGGAGTGCCCATGCCTCGCCGGTCATCGGTTCGAGGTTGGACGCGTGCGGGATACGGGCACCGGCCGGGAACTCCAGCACCGTCCCGGCCTCGACGTCGTGGTCGCCCCTGTCCAACGGGAGCTCACCGGTCACCGACGCGCCGTCCACGACGCCGTCGGCCCGCACCACGACCCCCATCGGGAGGTCCACCGTCACGTCGGTGGTGACCTCGACCGTCGTCGTCTCGGGGAAGACGGGTTCGCCGCCGGGTGCCACCTCCGGACGTCCGTCGGCCTGCCACGCCAGCAGCAGGAACACCACCGGCAGGGCCAGCGCGGTGAGCTTGAGCCAGTACTGGAACGCCTGTACGAACGTGATGCTGCGCATCCCGCCGCCGAGCACACTGACCAGTACCACGGCGGCGACGGCAGCCGGGCCGGCCCACTGCGGCGCACCGGTCACCGTCCGCAGCGTCAGCCCAGCGGCCTGGAACTGCGGCAGCAGATAGAGCCAGCCGATGGTGACGACGAGGACACTGGCGGCCCGCCTGGCGGCCGCGGACTCCAACCGGGCCTCGGCGAAGTCGGGCAAGGTGTAGGCGCCGGAGCGCCGCAGCGGCGCCGCCACCAGCACCAGCAGCATGAGGTAGCCCGCGGTGTAGCCGACCGGGAACCACAGCATGTCGGTCCCGTACGCGAGCACCAGTCCCGCGACGCCCAGGAACGACGCCGCCGACAGGTACTCGCCGCCGATGGCCGAGGCGTTCCACCATGGCGTGACGGTGCGGGACGCGACGTAGAAGTCGCTGGTGGTGCGGCTGGCTCGCAGGCCGTACGCGCCGATGAGCACCGTCACCACCGCGGTGATGACGACGGCGGCGATGCCGGCGGACGTGCTCACCGGCGATCGACCATCTCGCCGAAGTCGCGCTCGACGCGTTCCGCCGCCCGGACGTAGAACCAGGCGGCCGCCACGAGGACCGGGTAGACGAGACCGCCCAGCACCAGCCACGGCAGCGGCACCCCGGCGACGTCGACCTCGCTGACCCGCGGAGCCACCGCGAACACCAGCGGCAGCGTGGCCAGGAGACCGAGTACGACGCCGGCGACGGTCAGGCTCAGCCGCAGCTGCGCCCGCAGGAGCGCGCGCATGTAGACCTCGCCCAGCTGGGTCTGGGCGTCGATCTCGGCGGTCACGGCGCGGCGCCGAGCGGCCGGCCGTCCCCGTCGTGGTCCGGTGACGGTGACCCGCTCGGTCATGGCTGCCGGGTCCCGCCGGCCCGATGCACCAGGACGTCGCGCAGTTCGCGCGTGTGCCGGCGGCTCACCGGCAGAGTGGTGTCGCCGATGACGACGGAGTACCGTCCGGCGTCGACCCGCAGCTCGTCGATGGCGCCCAGCGCGACGAGATAGCTGCGGTGGATGCGGACGAAGCCGGCGCCGGCCCACCGTTCCTCGAGCGTTGCGAGCGGCACCCGCAGCAGATGGCTGCCGTCGCGGGTGTGCAGCCGCGCGTAGTCGCCCTGCGCGGTGACGTAGTGGACGTCGCTGCGCCGGATGAACCGGGTGACGCCGCCGAGCTCGACCGAGATCGTCTCGTCGTCGGAGTCGTCACCGGCGGCGCGCGAATCATGAACGTGGTCGGCGGCGCGCCGGACCGCCTCGTACAGACGCTCGCGGCGGAACGGCTTCATCACATAGTCGACGGCGTTGAGGTCGAACGCGGTGACGGCGTGGTCGTCGTAGGCGGTGACGAACACCACCGCGGGTGGACGGCGGAACTTCGCCAGCACCCGGGCGAGGTCGAGCCCGGACAGCCCCGGCATCCGGATGTCGAGGAAGACGGTGTCGACGTGCTGCAGCTCCAGCAGCCGCAACGCCTCGGTGCCGTCGCCGGCGGTGAGGACCCGTTCGACGTGGTCGTTCTGCTCCAGCAGGTAGGCGAGCTCGGCCAGCGCCGGTGGCTCGTCGTCGACCGCCAGAACGCTGAGCATGGCGGTGAGGCTACAGGCCCAGGTACACCCGGACCAGGCTCTCGATGCGGGCCAGCTCGTCCTGGGAACAGAGCCCCCGCCGTTCGATGAACCGTTCCTTGTTGACCGAGTGCAGATCGGTGGCGTTGGCGTACGACTCGGCGTAGCGGGTCAGTCCGGCATCGGTGCCCAGCGGGACGTGCGTGACGACAGGCCCCGCAGTGCCGGTCACGACCGTGATCATGATGTGGCCGAGGCGCGCGTTGGGTGGGTTGGTCGACAGTACGACCGAAGGGTGTTCGCCGACGGCGGGGATGTCGACCTCCCAGACCTCACCTCGAAGTGGTGGCCACCCCACGGTCACCGGGCGACGCCGTCCGGCAAGGGGGCTTCCTTGCCGCCGTAGTACTCGGCGATCTCGTCCGCCATTCGCTGCTCGGCAGCCTGCCTGTGCAATCGGGTGAGGGCCTCGCGGACGATCTCGCTACGACCCACCAGGCCCAGTATCTCAGCGTCCTTCTCCAGATCCCGGGCTAGCTGGGCCGGGATGCGGGCCTGCCAGATCTCGCTCTTGGCGGGGCGCTCCTCGACGGACATGCGTATACGTTACGTCATACGCACGGCACCAATCAACCGTACGCGCTCACGTCGCGTGGACGCCGGGCCGGTACTTCGGGACCCGCAGGCTGACCTTGGTCCCGGCACCGGTGGCGGTCTCGATGACCAGGCCGTAGTCGTCACCGAAGACCGCGCGCAGCCGTTCGTCGACGTTCGCGATGCCGACGCTGTCGGTGGGGCTGTCGCCGCCCAGCAGGGTGCGGGCCAGCTCCGGCTCCATGCCGACGCCGTCGTCGTCGATGCTGATGAGCGCCTCGTTGCCGGCGTCCTCGGCGAGGATGGTGACGTGGCCGGGGCTGGTGCGGCCCTCCAACCCGTGCCGCACGGCGTTCTCGACCAGCGGCTGCAGGCACAGGAACGGCACGGCCACCGGTAGCACCTCGGGCGCTACCCGCAGCGTGACCGAGAGGCGGTCGCCGAAGCGTGCCTTCTCCAGCATCAGGTAACGCTCGATCGAGCGCAGCTCCTCGGCGAGCGTCGTGAAGTCACCGTGCCGGCGGAAGGAGTACCGCGTGAAGTCGGCGAACTCCAGGAGCAGGTCACGGGCATGCTCGGGATCGGTGCGCACGTAGGAGGCGATGGCGCCGAGCGCGTTGTAGATGAAGTGCGGCGAGATCTGCGCCCGCAGCGCGCGGATCTCGGCCTCGGCCAGCTTCGCGCGCTCACGGTCGAACTCGGCCAGCTCCAGCTGCCCGGACACGAACCGGGCGACCTCCTCGACCGCCCGGACGAGCCCGGCGGACGGCCGCGCCGACGTGTAGGCGATCAGCGCGCCGACCACGCGCTCCTCGGTGGTGAGTGCCGCGGCGACCGCGTTCCGGACCGGGCAGTCGAGCCGGTCGCACTCCACGACGTCGGGACCGAGGACGTCGGTGTAGCCGCCGTCCAGGGCGCGGGCGGCGTGCCGGCGCACGTCGTGGACATGCACGCCCCCGCCGGCGCCGTCCCACGTGACGACGTCGTCGCCGTCGGTGAGCGCCAGGGCCGGAGTGGCCAGCAGTTCGCGCAGGTGCCGTACGGCCTTGTCTGCGCCGGCGGTGAGGCCGGCCCGCAGTTCCGGAGAGGCCAGGCTGGTGGTGTGCAGGATGCGGTAGGTGGTCTGATCCTCAGTGCTGCCCAGCACCAGGCGGGAGCGGACCAGCCGGGTCAGCAGGACCGCGGCGAGCGCGACCACGATCACCGCGGCGACGAACACCACGACCGGCGAGCTCATGCTCGGACCCTAGGCCATCGGCGTCAACGAGGGACGGCGACAGCCTGCCGGGCGGCCGGGATGACCAGCGGGGTGCCGGTCTCGGGGTCGTCGATGATGCGGCACGACAGTCCGAACACGTCGTGGACCAGGCGCTCGTCGACGATGTCGCCGGGGCGTCCCTCGGCGACGATCTCCCCGTCGCGCATCGCGATCAGGTGGGTGGCGTAGCGGCACGCGTGGTTGAGGTCGTGCAGCACCGCCACCAGGGTGCGCCCGTGCGTGACGTGCAGGTCGTGGCAGAGATCCAGTACCTCGATCTGGTGGGCGATGTCGAGGAACGTTGTCGGCTCGTCCAGCAGCAGGATCGGCGTCTCCTGCGCGAGCACCATGGCCAGCCAGACCCGCTGCCGCTGCCCGCCGGAGAGCTCGTCGACCCGGCGGTGCCGAAGGTCGACGACGCCGGTGCTGGCCATCGCCTCGGCGACCGCCGCGGTGTCGGCCTGGGACCATTGCCGGAACATCCGCTGGTGCGGGTAGCGCCCGCGGGACACGAGGTCGCCGACGGTGATGCCGTCGGGCGCGATGGACGACTGCGGCAGCAGCCCCAGCCGCCGGGCGGCCTCCTTCGTCGAGTAGCGCGTGATGAGCTGACCGTCGAGGTGCACGGCGCCGGCGGACGGCTTCAGCATCCGGGCCAGCGCCCGCAGCAGCGTCGACTTGCCGCACGCGTTGGGGCCGACGATCACCGTGAAGGATCCGTCCGGGATCGACACCGACAGGTCGCGGGAGATCGTCCGCTCGTCGTAGGCGAGCGTCAGCTCGGTGCCGTGCAGCCGGGACTCAGACATGGTTGCGCCGCCCTTCACGCGCGAGGAGCCAGACGAGGTAGAGACCGCCGACGCAGACCGTGACCACGCCGACCGGCAGCGGCGTCGGGAGGACCCATTGGGCGACGAGGTCACTGACGCCCAGCAGCGCCGCGCCCATGAGCGCAGCCGCGCCGACAGCGGCACCGGGTGCCCGGGTCAGCCGCCGGGCCAGGTGCGGTGCCGACAGCGCGATGAACGAGATCGGCCCGGCCGCGGCGACGGAGATCGCGGCCAGGATCGTCGCTGCGATGAGCATGCCCAGGCGGGTCCGCTCGGCACTGACGCCGAGGCCGGTGGCCGCGTCGTCGCCCATCTCGATCATGCGCATCGGCCGCGACAGCGCGAGCAGGGCTGGGACGACCAGGACGACACCGATGGCGACCGCCACGACGTGGTCCCAGGCTCGGGTGTTCAGCGACCCGGTCAGCCACACCTGCGCGCCGGCGGCCTGGATCAGCTCGGCCCGCATGAGCATGTAGGAGACGGCGGAGGTGAGCATGGCGCCGGCCGCGATGCCGACCAGGATCAGCCGGAAGCCCTGCACGCCGCGCTTGTACGCCAGCAGATAGACCGCGATGGCGGTGGCCAGGCCTCCGAGGACGGCACCGGCCGCCACCTGCGCCATGGTGCCGCCGGCGACGAGGATGACGAAGACCGCGCCGGCCGAGGCGCCGGAGGTGAACCCGATGACGTCCGGGCTGCCCAGCGGGTTGCGGGACAGGCTCTGGAACACCGCACCGGACGCGCCGAGCGCGCCGCCGACGAGGAAGGCGACCAGGACCCGGGGTAGCCGCCGGCCGTTGACGATGAAGTCGGCGAGCGGATCCGGTGGGCTGCCGAAGAGGGTTCGGACGACGTCGGCCGGCCCGATCTGGTAGTCACCGACCGCGAGCGAGGCCAGGAAGACCGCGATGAGGACCAGCCCGAGCAGCATCGACACGATGACCACGCGGCGGTCGAACCGGACCGACCAGCGGTCGTCGCCGTCACGCAGCGCATAGCTGGTCGGGGAGAGCCCGGTGGGCTCGACGGTGATGCGGCTCATGTGGCGACCATCCGGCGCCGGCGCACGAGGGCGATGAGGACGGGACCGCCGATGACGGTGGTGACGACCCCGACCTGCAACTCACCGGTGCTCAACACCACCCGGCCGACGACGTCGGATGCCAGCATCAGGATCGGGGCGACGACCAGCGAGAACGGCAGGATCCAGCGTTGGTCCGGCCCGGTGAAGGCCCGGACGATGTGCGGGACCATGAGCCCGACGAAGGCGACCGGCCCGATGGCCGCCGTCGCGGCGCCGCACAGTAGCGTCACGGAGACCACGCCGACCAGCCGGGTCAGCAGGACGTTGGCGCCGAGCGCGGACGCGGTGTCGTCGCCCAGCGCCATGGCGTCCAGAGCCCGCGCGAGCCCGAGCGCGAGGACCACCCCGACCACCACGAACGGCAGTACCGAGCCGATGGTCTCGCCGTTGCGGCCGGCCAGCGATCCGACCTGCCAGAACCGGTAGACGTCGAGGACCTCGCTGTCCATGATGATCAACGCCTGGGTGAAGCCGGTCAGGACGGCGGCGAAGGCGATGCCGGACAGGGCCAGCCGCACCGGCGACGCCTGACCGCGGCCCACGGTGGCCAGGGCGTAGACGACGACGCTGGCCACCGCCGCGCCGGCGAACGCGAACCAGATGTAGCCGTACAGGCTCATGGCGCCGAACAGGGAGACGCCGAGGACGATGCCGAACGACGCGCCGGCGTTGACCCCCAGGATGCCGGGGTCGGCCAGCGGGTTGCGGGTGAGTGCCTGCATGACGGCGCCGGCGAGGCCGAGCGAGACGCCGCAGATCACGCCGAGGATGGTCCGGTTGACGCGCATGTCGCCGACGATGACCTGGTTGTTCGGGTCGCCGGAGTCGAAGAGCGCCGCGATGACGTCACCGAGCGGGATGTACTTGGCCCCGATGGCGATGCTGGCCAGGCACGTCAGTGCCAGCACGGCGACGGCGACGCCGAGCCACAGCAGCCGGGCCGTGGTCGAACGGGCCAGCCCGGCGGCGGCCCGGCCGGCGTCGCCGGCCGAGCCGGGGGCTCCGTCCAGGCCGGAGCCGCCCGACGGGGGCGCGCCGTCCGGGGACGGCCGCTCGGCGGACAGCCGGTCGGTGGGTACGGACAACGTGGGTGGCCTCTCCTGCTGCGGATCGTCCCGCTATGAGCAGAGGCTAACCTTACCGGGTGGCCGACGCGAAGCCCGCCTCCGCGTCGTGGTCACCTCAGCTCCGGTTCGACCGGAAGCAGTGGGTGACGTACGGCATGGTCAGGCCGTCGGTGCCGGCGACGCGGTCGTACAGGGCGCCCACCCGGACCAGCAGTCGGTCCCGCTCGGCCGGCGCCAGGACGGCGACGTACGAGCGTGAGGACACCAGCCCGAGCAGGCCGTCGCGGTCCAGCCGCTGCGAATGCGTGAACGTCCGCGACTCCATCGGTTCGAACGGCTCGGGCAGCTCGGGGCGCTCGACCGTGCGGGGCTCGTTGGCGTTGATGGCGCGCCACAGCTCGTCGGTCCAGGGCGTCGACGTGTCGGGCATGTTCCACACCAGGCCCAGCCGGCCACCCGGCCGCAGTACCCGGGCGATCTCCGGCGGCGCCGCGGCCGGGTCGAACCAGTGAAAGGCCTGGGCGACGGTGACGACATCGATCGAGGCGTCGGCGAGCGGGACCGCTTCGGCCGACCCCACCCGCGCGTCCACGCCGGGTAGGGCGGCGCGCAGCTGGACCAGCATCGGCTCGGACGGGTCGACCGCGACGACGTCGTGGCCGGCCGCCACCAGGGAACGGGTGAGTTTTCCGGTGCCGGCGGCGAGGTCGAGCACCCGCCGGGGATGCTCACCGGTCAGCCAGGCCACCGCGGCGGCCGGATAGTCCGGACGGGTGCGCTCGTAGATGCCGGCGACGCCGCCGAACGACGCCGCCAGGAGCCGGTTGTCGTCGGTCACCACATTCCGAATGTATCTACCCTTGCCGCCCGAGCACTCGCGATATATCGTGTTCGTATCGCGAGCGTTCGATGATCGCTCAGGAGGTCGGGGAGGCGACGGCAGATGATGACCGGCAAGCGAGGAGCTCACGGTTTCGGCCCGTGGGCCATGTTCGGCAGTGGGCATGGGTCGTGGGGCGGCCCACCGTGGGGCGGGGGCCCCTGGGGCGGCCCGCCGTGGGCCGCGCGGCGGGGGCCGAAGGCTCGGCGCGGCGATGTGCGGGCCGCCATCCTGGGCGTGCTCGCCGACCAGCCGATGAACGGCTACCAGATCATCCAGGAGATCGCCGAGCGCAGCGGCGGCGCGTGGAAGCCCAGCCCCGGCTCCATCTACCCGACCCTGCAGCAACTCGAGGACGAGGGCCTCGTGCGTGCCGAGGACGACGGCGGCCGGCGCGTGTTCCGGCTGACGCCGCAGGGCGAGGAGTACGTCGCCGAGCACGTCGCGGAGGTGTCCGCGCCCTGGGAGAGCATGTCGGCGTCGGCGGAAGGCGACGACGTCAACGGCCTGCGGCCGCTGATCGGCCAGGCCGCTTCCGCGCTGTGGCAGATCCTGGCCACCGGCAGCCCGGAGCAGCAGGCCCGGGCCCGGGACGTCCTCTCCGACACGAGGCGCAAGCTCTACGGCATCCTCGCCGACGGCGACGAGGACGAGTTCGACGCCCAGGAGGAACGGCCATGACCGAGTCGCGATCGTTGCGTGTCGGCGACGCCGAACGGGACGCCGCCGTATCCGCGCTGGGCGAGCACTTCGCCGCGGGGCGGATCACCAAGGAGGAGTTCGACGACCGCTCGGCACAGGCCTGGTCGGCCCGGTTCGGTGCGGACCTCGATCAGCTCTTCACCGACCTGCCGCATCCGGTGGCCGTCCGGTCGTCGTCGCAGCCGCAGCCCACGCAGCGATGGGGCCCGCCGCGCGGGATGCCGCGGCCCCGCGCCTGGATGCTGCTGATGGTGCCGTTCGCGCTCATGGCGGTGGGAGGGCTGCTGTTCCTCATCGTCTCGGTGGCGCCGTGGTTGCTGTTCGTCCTGTTCATGATGTTCCTGTTCGGCGGTCCCCGGCGGCACCACCACTGGCATCAGCGGCGGTACGACGGGCCACGGCCTGGATGGGGCCCGCCGCGCTCCGGCTGGGGGCACACTCAGGCCGAGTGGCGGCACCCCCGCCGTACCGGTCGCGCGGTATGAACGGGTGGACAGCGGCGGACATCCCTGACCAACGGGGCCGCACCGTGATCGTCACCGGTGCCAACAGCGGACTCGGCGCCGCGGCCACCCGCGTGCTGGCCGGAGCCGGCGCGACCGTGATCATGGCGTGCCGGGATCCGGCCGCGGCGCAGGCGGTGGCGGACACGATCGACGGGGACACCGAGGTCCACCGGCTCGACCTCGCCGACCTGGCGTCGGTACGAGCATTCGCAGCGGGCCTCGACCGTGACGTCGACGTATTGATCAACAACGCGGGGGTCATGGCGGTGCCCCAGGGCACCACGGCCGACGGGTTCGAGCGGCACATCGGCACCAACCACCTCGGGCCGTTCGTGCTGTCCGGCTTGCTGATCGATCACGTGCGCGACCGGGTCGTCACCGTGTCCAGCGGCCTGCACGTACTCGGCCGCATCCACGATGACCTGAACTGGGAGCAGCGCCGCTACCAGCGGTGGCTGGCCTACGCACAGTCCAAACTGGCCAACCTGCTGTTCGCGTACGAGTTCCAGCGCCGGCTGGCCGCGGACGGCCGGCCCGCCATCTCGGTGGCGGCTCACCCCGGTGTCTCCGCGACCGAGGGCCAGCGCCGGGACACCTCGCTGCAGGGCAAGATCCTGGCCGGCGGCGCGGCCCAGAGCCCTGCGATGGGCATCCTGCCGATCGTCTACGCGGCCACGGCACCACATGTGCGCGGCGGCACCTGCATCGGTCCGGACGGTTTCCTCCAGCGCCGAGGCCATCCGATGGCGGTCCGCACGAGCCGCAGGTCGCGTGACCGCGTGGTCGCCAGTCAACTGTGGGCATGCTCCGAGCTGCTGACCGGCATCCGCGGCGCCGGCCTCGGCTCAGCCGCCCCGAGCACGAGCACGTGAGCACGGTTCAGGTCGCGGCGGTCAGCAGGCGCTGGCCGACGAACTCGCCATCGTGAGCGGCGCCCGGAATCGCGAAGACCGCGCTGCCAGTGTGTTGCAGGAACGAATGCAGCCTGTCGGCACGCGACAGGGCGACTTGCAGCGGCACGTACTGGGTGGACGGATCGCGCACATAGGTCATGAACAGCATGCCGCTGTCCCAGTGGCCCATGCCGGGCCGGGCGGGGCCGTGCTCGTGCGGCGCGGTGCCCGGCGGGTGGGTGTGGCCCTCGTCCGGAACGCCGGCGCTGGCCGGGAGCGCCAGCCCGTTGTCGTAATTGTAGCTGCGGCGGAGCATCGGTACGGCGCCATGCGCCAGCCGGACGTGTGCGTCCATGGCGATTAGCGGCCGGCCGTCGTCGCCGGTACGGGTCAGATCCAGCGGAGTGTGTTCGGTGCCGCCGGACAGTGGAGCCCCGGTGTGCCGGTCGCGGCCCAGTGCGGCGTTCTGCTCGGCGGCCGTGCTCGTATCCCACATCGGCATCAGCATGCGGATCTTGCGGAGCACCAGGTAGCTCCCGCCCCGCATCCCGTCCGGTTCGTCGGCGCCTGCCCACACGATCTCGTCGAAGTCCGAGGAGCCCGGTCGTGGATTGGCCGTTCCGTCGAGCTGCCCGAACAGGTTGCGCGGCGTCCGGCCGTCCCCAGGATCGGTGAGAAAGCCGTAGTGGGTCCATCGGGCATTGGCGATCCCGGGCACGCGCGCGCGAGCCTCCCGGATGGCATGTGCGACCACGGTCGGATCGTCCGCACAGATCTGTACCAGGACGTCGCCGCCGACCCACCGCGGGTCCAGCTGGTCTCCCTCGAACGCGGGCAACTCGGCGAGCCGCGTCGGGGCGGTCACTCCCAGCCCGAACTCCTCGCCGAAAACGCGCGGGCCGAAACCGAACGTCATCGTCAGGTTGGCCGGCCCGAGGTCGTCGGCCACGCCGCTGTCCGCGACATCGCGATTGGGGCGTTCGGGGCCGGGCTCGCCCCTCATCAGGGCGGTCGCGAGTGGCGTCCACCGTCGCATGAGCTCGATCAGGTTGTCCCGCAGCGGTGCCATGACGTCGAAGGCAGCGATGCAGGCGTACTGCTGCTGCGCGGTGCTGATGCCGGGCTGGTGGAATCCGTCGGGGGTGACTCGTCCGACTGTGGGGGAGGGCTCAGCCGGTGGCGCGTCGTCCGCGGTGGCGTTGCCAACCGCGTAGCCGCCAACGCCGGCCGCACCGGCCACGGCGGCCACGCCGGCGGCGGTGCCGAACAACGCGCGCCGGGTCACTCGCCGCGGCCGCCTGATGTCCGGAACTTCCGGGTCCTGCTCCGCCTGAGGCTGCTCGCCCGGCCCGTCCATCACGTTGTACTCCGCCTTCGGTCAGGTGTGGTTGACGATCACATCGTCGGGTGCGGCAGCCCGGAACTCCAGTGGCTGATCGGACACCTATCGATAGATTCCCGCCGCCCGCAGACGGCGCCCTGATGCCCGTCAGGTGCCGGACGAGAACATGCGCCGATAGTCTCTCGGAGCCGTGCCGACCAGGCGCCGGAAATGGTTGCGCAGATTGGCGGGTGTGCCCAAGCCGCACCGATCGGCGATCTGCTCGATGCTCAGATCATCGCGTTCCAGCAGCTCACGAGCCAGGTCGATGCGAGCCGCGAGCAGCCACCGCAGTGGTGACACACCGGTCTCGGCCACGAATCGGCGCCCGAGCGTGCGCTCGGACAGCCCCGCGTGCCTGGCCAGGTCGGCGACCGCGAGCGGGCGGTGCAGTTGGGTCGAGGCCCAGGCGCGAGTGGCGGCCAGTGATGTGCCCCGCGCGGGAGGCAACCAGCGCTCGACGAACTGCGACTGCCCGCCCTCTCGGTGCGGAGCGGCGACGGTGTCCCGTGCGATGGAGTTGGCGATGCCGGACCCGAGGTCCCGGCGGACCACGTGCAAGCACAGGTCGATGCCCGCAGCGACACCCGCTGAGGTCAACACATCGCCCTCGTCGACATACAGCGCATTGCGGTTGACGGCAACGCTCGGGCGAAACTCCGCGAGCTGGTCGGCGTACCGCCAGTGCGTGGTGGCGGTGCGGCCGTCGAGGACGCCGGCCGCGGCCAGCGCGAACGCTCCGGTGCAGATCGAGATGAGGCGGGCCCCGCGACGGTGCGCCGCCGCCAGCGCCTCGAGGACGGCATCGCCCGGCGATGTCGTATGCGGCCAGAACCCGGGCACGACGACGGTGTCGGCGAGCTGCAGCGTCGACAGGTCACCGGCCACCCGAAGTGAGAAGCCGGCGGTGGTGACGACGTCGCCCGGTGTCGCCGCGCAGACCGTCACCCGATACGGCGTCGGGTGGCGGTCGGCGAAGACCTGCGCTGGGATGCTGAGATCGAGCGGGACCACAGCCTCCAGCGCGAGCACGACCACCTCGTGCCGGGACATGGCGGAATACTAACCGGCGTTGCCCTTCCCGCCATCGCAGTGGGCACCCGCGTGCCCGGGCCTGGGTCTGCACGCACGGCCTGCCCGCAGGTCACCGGCGTTCTCGACGACACCGGCTCGCCGAGTGCCGCTGAGTGACGGTCTCTAGGCTGGCGGCATGGACGATCCGCTCGCCGGCGTGCTGGCGCTCACCGGAGTCGGTGCGGCGGCAGCCCACTCCCGCAGCTCCATCGATGCCCTGCTGCGCCATCCGGCGATGCGCCGCGACGCCGCACGAGTGGCGGCGCAGGCCGCGATCCAGGGGGCCCGGGCTTCGGCGGCGCTCGCGGCGGGTGAGCCGGACGCCGTCGCCGACTCCGGACCGGCCGCCGGGGAGGGCGACGCTGACGCCGTCGCCGACGATCCGGTCCTGCAGGGTGCGCTGCGTGTGGCCGCGGAGGTGCCGGCTCTGGCCGACGTCTGGCGGCGTTCGCCGCGGCAAGCGCTGGCCCGCCTCCATGTGCTCGCCGCACGGGACCTCGTCGCCGACGACGACGCCCTCGGCCGGCCCCGTCCGGAGGCCGACGCCGCGCGGCTCGACCAGTTGCTCCGGGTGAGCACGGCCACCACCGCTCCGGGGGTGGTGGTGGCCGCGATCGTGCACGGTGAGCTGCTGGCGCTCGGGACCTTCGGCAGCGCCGACGACGTCGTCGCCCGGGCCGCCGAGAGGGTCGTGCTGGTGGCTCGCGGCGTCGACACGAAGGCCGTCAGCGTGCCGGAGGCGGGACACCTGGCGCTCGCGCGCGCCTACCTGCCGCTTGCCGCGGCCTTCGCGACCGGTCGGCCGGACGGGGTGGCGGCATGGATCCGGCACTGCGCCGACGCGTATGCGCGGGGCGCCGAGGCGGGGCTCACGATCGCCGAGTACATGCGAACGGCGCCCCGCGTGAGGTAGGGCGCCGCCGCTGACACGGCTAGACGGGTTACCAGAGCGTGCATCGCGTCTGTCGCCTCGGCAAACCCGGGACGACTGCCCGTACATGGGTGGATCGCCGCGTGGGTTCCCTTCCGCCGTGCTGGGGACCTTTCGGTCCGTACCTCGTTTCTAGGCCATCGGCGGGGTCGAGTGATAGTGCATCGGGCAGATCTTTACGATTCGCAGACGCGCACGGCCAGCCGGACCAGCTCGATCAGGGTCGTATTGCCCAGGGGTTGGGTGATCCGCGACTCCATGTCCCCCCGGCCGACGTTCACCGCCACCGTCGCGTCGGTGAACCGGGCGGCGGCCTCGCAGTCGCTCACCGTCCACGTCGTGGCGACGTCGACGAGCTGCCCGGCGGGTACCTCGATCGGCATCGTCGCGGTGGCCAGGGCGAACCCGGGCGTCGTCCCCTCCAGCCGGAGGATCTCGATGGGCTCGTCGGTGCCGTTGCTGATCGGCAGCACGATGTGAGCGCCGCGCGCGTCGGCGGACACCGTCCGGGTGTCGCCGATGAACACGCCCGACTCCGGCGGCGTGTCGCAGCCGTACTGCCAGGCCCAGATCAGCTGATCGTCGCCCGGCTGGCCCTCGATGAGGACGGTCCGCTCGCCGGATCCGGTACGGACGCGCACGTCGATGGTGCCGGGCGGCCGGGTGTCACAGTCGGCGCGCACCGTGGCGCGGGCCGCAACCCAGACCCCGGGCTCGGCGGTGACCGTCTCCTCGGTGACGTCGTCGACGGACTCGAAACCGATGATCGCGATATCGAGGATCTCGATCTCTCGTGGGCCGGTGTTGATCAGGTTGACGGTCATCCTCTGCGGGCCGCTGGCCAGCGGCGGCTCAGTCTCGACGAAGACCGTGCCGCGGACGAGGTCGGCCTCGTCGTACTCGGCGGCGTCGTTGCGCGCGTTGTTGGCGACGATCCCGATGACGGCGCCTGCGAGCAGCGCAGCGCCGAGCGTTGCCCAGCGCCGCCGCTGGGCAGGCTGCGTGCCGTCACCGTCCCCCGCGGGGCCGGCGGGCTGGACCGGTCCGAGCTCCATCGGCGCCGGGCGGTCGTGATCGGCCTCCATATTCTGAGATTGTGGCTGACCACGGACGTTGCGCACAGCACGCATGGGTCACGGTTCGTTCCGTTTGCGAGGTCCGACCATCGGGGCCATGATCGGAAGCCATGGTGAACCGGGGGAACCGGCTCAGATACGTGATGTGGTTCGTACTGGCCGGTGTCGTAGTGCTGCTGGCTGCGTTGATTGTGGCCATAGCCATGGACGTCGAGATCTCGACCAGGGCGTCAGCGGGCATCCTGGCCGCGTGCGGAGTCGTCTCCGTCGCCCTCATTCTGAGCAGCTCGAAGCTCGCCGCTCCGCGGCGGAATGGTACGCACCGGTACGCGCCCACCGGTGACGCCGACGGTCCCGCGGCAGGCACCATCTCCAACTGGATGTTCCTGGCCGACGCCTACGTCGAGCGCGGAGAGTTCGCCGCGGCCGAGAAGCTCTACCGGCGCGCCGCCGAGGCCGGCCACTCGCCCGCACTCGCCCGCCTCGGCGAGGTGCTCTACGAACTGGGCCGGGACGAGGAAGCCACCTACTACCGCAACCTGGCCCGCGACATCGGCGACTGACCGCTCTCCCATGATCATGTTCCCTGACGGACGCTCAGCGACCGCGAACGAACATGATCACGGGGTCAGCCGCGACCGCGCCGCCGGACTGCGTACCAGGCCAACCCCGCCGCGGCCGCGCCAGCACTGATGGCGGCCGCCGCGATGGCCGGCTTGGGTGCGTCGCGGATCGACGAGGCCCGCTGCCGCAGCGCGACCGGCTTCGAGAACACCAGGACCGGCCACCCGTGCTCAGCCGCGGTGCGTCGCAGCGTCCGGTCAGGATTGACCGCGTAGGCGTGGCCGACCGCCTCCAGCATCGGCAGGTCGGTCATGGAGTCGGAGTAGGCGTAGGAACGGGCGAGGTCGTAGCCCTCCTCCTTCGCGAGGTCGCGGATGGCCTCGGCCTTGTTGGCGGCGTAGGCGTAGAAGTCGAGCTCGCCGGTGAACTTACCGTCGTCGCCGACCACCATCCGGGTCGCGATGATCTTGTCGGCGCCGAGCATCTCGCCGATCGGCTCGACCACCTCCGCACCGCTGGACGAGACGACGACGACGTCGCGGCCGGCGAGGTGGTGCTCCTCGATGAGGGTCACGGCCTCGTCGTAGACGATGGGGTCGACGATGGTGTGCAGGGTCTCGGCGACGATGTCCTTGACCACCTGCACATCCCACCCGGTGACCAGCCCGGACAGATACTCGCGCATCCGCTCCATCTGGTCGTGGTCCGCGCCACCGACCAAATACACGAACTGTGCGTACGCGCTGCGCAGCACGGCTCGGCGGTTGATCAGGCCGCCTTGGTAGAAGCTCCTGGAGAAGGCCAGCGTGCTCGACTTCGCAATGATCGTCTTGTCGAGGTCGAAGAACGCCGCGGTGCGGGGGCGGTCGTCGTTGTCCACGATCACCGAGGATATCGGCCGCCGCTGGGTCGCCGGACCGAACGCACGATGCCGCGATGTGCTCGCGTCCGGGCTCGAGCGTCGGCGGGTCCTCCGCCGATGACCCGCGAGGCGGCGCGTCGTCCTTCACCGAGCCATATGGTGGTCCGCACCAACCGGCCGTTCCGGCGTACTTTCTTCGGCGGGTTTCTCCGGCCGCTGGTGTGCTGCTGAGCTGGCCGAATGTGTCGTCGATCATGACCCGGAGCGATGACGCGAACGAAATTCGCGGCAACCGTGTTTGGCTGTTCGACCCGGTGGGCACGATGCCTCGCGGCGGCACCCCCCCGCCGCCTTTTGACCCGGCCCGCCCCCCTGGCCGGGTCCCGCACGGCTCCTGCCTCCCACCCGGCAGGGGCCGTGCTTCTTTCTCGGGCCCTTCGCCGATGCTCACCGCGGCCTTGCCGGCGGTTCCCGCATGGTTGTCCACAGGTCGTCGGGGATAGGGGCGTCATCCACAAATCGTCCTGCGGTCCTTCGCCGGACAGGCCGATCCGGCAAGGGTGGAGGGAGTCCGATCCAGCTCCCCGGGAGGTGCTCGTGCCCCGCCTCGTGCCCCGTTCCCGTCGCCGGCCCGACGCCGTCGACGCGCCGCCACCCGAGCGTCCGCTCGTCGTCACCCGCGACGACGACCTGCTCGACGACCTGCTCCGGCTGGCGGCGGCCGCGGGTGTGGAGGTCGAGGTGGCCGACCGGCCCGACGCCGTGCGCTCGCGCTGGGCGGCGGTTCCACTCGTCGTCGCCGGATACGACCAGGCCGGCGCCCTGGCGTCGCTCGGGTTGCCGAGGCGGCCGGCGGTGTTGCTCGTCGGACGCCGTGACGACGACACCGACGTGTGGCGCCGCGGGGTCGCCCTGGGTGCGGAGCAGGTGCTCTTCTTCCCCGACGACGAACCCTGGCTGGCGGGACGGTTCGCCGACGCAGCCGAGGGCGAGAACAACGAGGCCCTCATGGTGGGTGTGGTCGGCGGCCGTGGCGGCGCTGGAGCATCGGTACTGGCCACGGCGCTGGCGGTGACCGCAAGCCGCCGGGGCCTGTCGGTCATCCTGGCCGATCTGGACCCACTCGGCGGTGGCCTCGACCTCGTCCTCGGGGCCGAGGGCGCCACCGGGCTGCGCTGGCCCGACCTCGCCGGCAGCAAGGGCCGCCTGGGCGCGCGGGCACTGCAGGCAGAGCTCCCAGGGCGGCACGGCCTGGCCGTGCTCTCATGGGACCGCGGCGACCTGTTGAGCATGGCGCCCGAGGCCGCGAGCGCGGTGCTGGCAGCCGCCCGGCGCGCGTGTGACCTGGTGGTGCTGGATCTACCGCGATGGCCCGATCCCGCAGCGGAGCGTGCCGTCGCATCGTGCGCGTCGGTGCTGCTCGTGGTGCCGGCCGAAGTGCGTGCCGTCGCCGCCGCGGGCCGGGTGGCCGTCGGCCTCACCACGCTGGTCGCCGACGTCCGGGTGGTCACCCGCGGCGTTTCCCGGTCCGGATTGAGCGGCCCCGATGTGGCCGCAGCGCTCGGACTGCCGCTCGGGACGCATTTGGCGGCGGAGCCGCGCCTGGCCGAGCAACTCGACCGGGGCGAGCCGCCGGGCCTCGACGACACGGGACCACTGGTCGTCGGCTGCGGGCAGCTCCTCGACACCCTGCTGCGTGAGCACCGTACGAGGGCGGCATGAGGCTCGACGACGCGATGATCGACCGGGTCCGGTCGGCGCTCGCGCTGACGGCCGAGCCGCCGAGCCCGGCCCGGGTGGCGGCGGCGCTGCGAGCCGAAGGCACCGTGCTCGGCGACTCCGCCGTCCTCGAGGTCACCGAGGCGCTGCGTGCCGAGATCAGCGGCGCCGGGCCGCTCGATCCGCTGCTACGGGAGCCGGGCGTCACGGACGTGCTCGTCAACGGCCCGTCCGAGGTGTGGGTCGACCGCGGCGACGGGCTGCAGCGCGCTCCGGTGCGTTTCCGCGACGAGGCCGCGGTGCGACGGCTCGCCGGGCGCCTGGCCGCCAGCGCGGGCCGCCGGCTCGACGACGCTCAGCCCTATGTCGATGCGCGGCTGGCCGGTGGGGCGCGGCTGCACGCGGTGCTCCCGCCCGTGTCGCCGGCGGGCACGGTCATATCGCTGCGAGTGCCGTCGGCGCGCACCTTCGGTCTGCCCGACCTGGTGGACGCCGGAACGGTGCCGGCCGGCGTGGAGCCGTGGCTGACCGGCGTGGTCCGGGCGCGGCTGGCGTTCCTGGTCACCGGCGGTACCGGAACCGGCAAGACCACCGTGCTCGGTGCTCTGCTCGCCCGGTGCGATCCGGGCGAACGGTTGGTCCTGGTCGAGGACGCCGGCGAACTCCGGCCGGACCATCCGCATGTCGTGCGCCTCGAGGCCCGCGCGGCCAACGTCGAGGGCGCTGGTCGTGTCGGCCTCGACGTGCTGGTCCGGCAGGCGCTGCGGATGCGACCGGACCGCATTGTCGTCGGCGAGGTCCGTGGTGCGGAGGTGGTGGACCTGCTGGCCGCGCTCAACACCGGGCACGAGGGCGGTTGCGGCACCTTGCACGCGAACTCCGCCGAGGACGTCCCGGCTCGGCTGGAGGCGTTGGGCATCGCCGCCGGCCTGCGTCGCGAAGCCGTGCACGCGCAGGCCGGAGCGGCCCTCGATGCGGTCGTCCACCTGCGACGAGACTCCGCCCGCCGCCGGCGGCTGGCGCAGATCGACGTCGCCCGGTCGCGTTCCGGCTGGCTGGAGATGGTGCCGGCGCTTCGCGTCGGCGACGACGGCGAAGTCACGCGGGGCGCCGGGTTCGAGCGCCTGGCCGGCCGACTGGCGCGTGGCGGGTGGGCGCCGTGACGGTCGTGGCCGCCGTTCTGGCCGCGGCAGCGGCGCTGCTGCTGGCCGGTGGCCGGACGTCCGCGGCACGCGCTCGCCTGGGCCGGTTGCGGGTCCCGCCGCCGAAGCGGGCCGAGTACCGGCTGCCACCCACTGTGGTCGCGGTCCTCGTGGTGGTGGGCGCCGTCCTCATCGGTGGGGTGCTGGCCGGGCCGGTGGTGGCTGTGGGTACTGCGCTCGCGGTCCCGGGCACCCTGTGGTGGCTGCGCCGGCGCCGGGCCCGGCGCGAACGGTCGCGTCGCGAGAACCAGGTCGGTGAGGGGTGCCTGGCACTCGCCGGTGAGCTGGCGGCCGGTGTGCCGCCGAGTCAGGCGCTGGCGGTCGTGGCGGCCGAGTGGCCCGAGCTGTTCGGTCCTGTGGCCGGGCGCGCCGCGCTGGGCGGTGACCCGGTCCCGGCGCTACGCGACGCCGCCACCCGGCCGGGTGCTGCGGCGCTGACAGCGGTCGCGGCGGCTTGGGAGGTGTCCGGCCGCACCGGCGCCGGCCTGTCCGCCGCGCTGATCTGTGTCGCCGATGCCGTGCGTGCCGAGGCGGCGATCCGCCGTGAGGCAGGCGCCCAGCTGGCGGCGGTCAGGGCGACGTCCCGGTTGATGGCATGCCTCCCGGTGGCCACCCTCCTGCTCTTCTCCGCCGGCGACGACGGCGCCATCACCTTCCTCACGGCAACCCCGTACGGACTGATCTGCCTCCTCGCGGCAGCGGCCTTCATCGCGGCCGGAGTGTTCTGGGTAGACCGGGCGGCCCGCTCCGTGCGATCGGTGTGGGAGCCGTGACAGCCGCCGCCATGCTCTGCGCCGCCGCTGCGGCGATCGTCGCGTTGAGCCCGGCGCCGGCAACGCTCCGCCTCGCGTCGCTGGCTGGCATGGGCGGCCGGCGCGCCGCCCGGTCCCGGCGGCCCGGGGGCGGCCCAGTCGCGGGTTCGATGCGGACTCGCGCGATCGCGAGCCTGTCCGTGGCGGCTGCCGCCTTCGCGCTGGTCGGTAGCGTGGCGGGTGCCGTGGTGGCCGTCGGGGCCGGCCTGGCCGCCTGGTACGGCACCGGACGCCTCGAGCCGGCGGCTCGGCGGCGCGACCGGGAGCGGGTCGTGGCTGCGTTGCCGCTCGCCGCGGACCTCATCGCGTCGGCGCTGGCCGCAGGGTGCCCACCCGCCGCGGCAGCCACCGTGGTCGGCACGGCCATCGGTGGGCCACTCGGACGCGCACTGGTCGAGGGCGTAGCGGCCGCGAGCGTCGGTGTCGAGCCGTCCAGAGCCTGGTCCCAGCTGGCCGCCGAACCCGCGGCGCGTCCGCTGGCCCGAGCGCTCGCCGCGGCCATGAGCCGCGGAACGGCACCGGCGCCGGCCCTGGTGCGGATCTCGGCCGACGCCAGGGACGCCGCACGGTGGGCGGGTGAGGCCAGGGCGCGGTCGCTGGGAGCGCGGGCCGCGGCGCCGCTGGGCCTGTGCTTCCTGCCGGCGTTCGTGTTGATCGGCGTGGTCCCGATCGTCGCCACCTCGGGTGTGCTGATGCCTTGAGTACGCTCGTCCCGGGCAGGTGATGGGCATGCGGCTGGATCCGGAGCGATGCCAGGAACGCATGGCCGCGGCCCGGGTGGCACATCTGGCCACCACGGGGCGCGACGCGTCGCCGCACCTCGTTCCCATCACCTTCGCCCTGGACTCCGCCGCGGGCCGGGCACTGCTGGTGACGGCCGTCGACCGGAAACCGAAGTCGACGTTCGCCCTGCGCCGGCTGCGCAACATCGTGGAGAACCCGAAGGTGGCGGTCCTCTGCGACCTCTACGACGAGGACTGGACCCGGTTGTGGTGGGTGCGCGCCGACGGCCGGGCCGCCGTCGCCACCGGGGGACCGGACCGCGACGCCGCGCTGGCCGTTCTGTGCGCGAAGTACCCCCAGTACCGCTCCGATCCGCCGGGCGGCCCGGTCATCATGGTCACCGTCACCGCCTGGTCCGGCTGGGCGTTCACCGGCTGAGCTGTCCACAGGCCGTGCAGATCACTGGAGTTGTCCCCAAATCCGGATTCGGGTCTGGGATCGGCGAGCCCGGGCGGCGAGCCTGGTCGCAGCCCGCACCCAGCAGGCTCCGAACCGGCCGGTCGCCGGGGTTTCCCAGGAGGTCCCTCCCATGTCGAAGATCACCAACGGCGCCGGGCGGCTGCTCGGACGGGCACGCAGCGAGCGAGGCATGACCACGGCCGAGTACGCCGTGGGCACCGTCGCCGCGTGCGGCTTCGGCGGCATCCTGTACAAGCTGCTCACCAGCGAGCCCATCCAAAACCTGCTCAGCAACGTCGTCGAGCGGGCCTTCGGGGTGATCGGCGGATGAGCTGGAAGGCGCACCCGGCGCGGGGGGATCCCCAACGGGGCATGGTCACCGCCGAGCTCGCCGCGGCGTTCCCGGCGCTGGTGGTAGTGCTTCTCGGTGCGGTCTGGGCGGTCACCCTGGCGGCAGCACAACTGCGGTGCGACGATGCCGCGCGCGAGGCCGCGAGGGCGGCCGCGCGGGGCGAGGACGCGACGATCATCCGTCAGGTCGCGGCCGAGGTGGCACCGGACGGCGCCGACGTGGACGTGCAGCGCTCCGGTGGGACGGTCACGGTGCGGGTCAGCGCCCGGATGTCCATGCCCGGCCCGCTCGGGGACACCGTTCCCGCCCCGACGGTGAGGGGCAGCGCGGTGGCTCTGGACGAGTCGGGGTGAGCACTGCGTCCCCTCGTCCGGCCGAGGCGGCAGCCGGCTCGTGCTGGTCCTCCGCCGGCGGTCTCGGGTCACGCGGGCGGCGGGGGGATTCGCAGCGCGGCGCCGGGACGGTCCTGGTCCTGCTCGTCGTGATGGTCCTCATGACGGCACTGACCGGCGTGGGCGTCCTGGCGGCGGGCCACACCGCTCGGCACCGGGCCGCCGCGGCCGCTGACCTGGCCGCCCTCGCCGCGGCTCGCCGTCTGGCCTCCGGGACGACGGACCCGTGCGCGGAGGCGGCACACATCGCGCGGGCGAACGAGGCCGTGCTGCGTGAGTGTGTCGTCGACGGCCTGGAGGTCGAGGTCCAGGTCCGGGTCGCGACAGCGTCGGCGCTGCCGTGGCTGCCGGCTCAGGACCGCCGGGCTCGCGCCGGACCAGGACCACCGCCGGGCAGGAGCTAGGCCTCCGTCTCGGTGCGGCCCGCCGGCTGGCGGGTCGCACCGAGGCAGGCGGACACCACGAGGCAGATCGCCACCCATTCGCGCGCGTGCAGCACCTCGTTCAGCACCACGAGCCCGACCAGCGCCGCCACGGCCGGCTCAAGACTCATCAGGATGCCGAACACGGTGGCGGGCATCCGCCGCAGCGCCTCCAGTTCGAGGGAGTACGGAATCACCGATGACAACACCGCGATCCCCGCCGCCAGCAGCAGAACGTCCGCCTGCCAGAGACTGTCGCCGCCGGTGCTCAGTCCGATGGGCAGCACCGCCATCGCGCCCACGACACTCGCTACGGTCAGCCCGGACGAGCCGGGGAACCGCTGGCCGAGCTTCGCGCCGAGCAGGATGTACGTCGCCCAGCCGACGGCAGCCAGCAGGGCGAACCCGACCCCGACCGGGTCGATGCCCTCGCGTCCGCCGCGGGCCAGCAGCACGACACCGACCGCGGCCAACCCCACCCAGATCAGGTCGAGGCGGCGGCGTGACAACGCGACCGCGACCCCCAACGGGCCCAGGAACTCGATGGTGACCGCAATCCCGAGCGGAATGCGGGAGAAGGACTCGTAGATCGAGATGTTCATCATCGCCAGGGACAGCCCAAAAGTCACAGCCAGTAGGACGTCCCGGCGCGAGGCCGTGCGCAGCGACCGCCGCACGGCCCGGTGCGTCACGGCGATCAGCGCCACGGCGGAAAAGGCGAGCCGAAGGAACACCACGGCGGTCGGCGGGAGCGTGTCGAACAGGCCCTTCGCCAGACCGGCGCCGATCTGCAGCGAGAAGATGCCGCCGAGCACCAGCCCTGGCGCGGGAATCGACCCCAGCGGCGATGTCACCACGTCAGGCTACGGCGCAGGTCGCGTCGCTGGTTCCGCGGCGGGTGCGACCGAGGCGCCGGCACCCGCCGGCGGGGCCGAGGTGGAGCAGCTGGCCCGCGCGGCCGATGTGCCGGTGTCGGCGATGATCCGCGGCCTGGTGCTGTCCGGCCTGGCGGCTCGGAAGAACGCGACGCTGAAGGACGCGATCAACCGTCTCGCCGCCGACGTCGACGACCTGCGTCGCTTCGTCGGCAGCGACGGCGCCGCATGACGCGCGGGGTCCAGGTCGTGGCCACTCCTCCCCGGTCCCCTCGTCGCCGTCGCCGATAGGTGGCGCGGAGGGTCTGGTCAGGACTTGTCGGTCGGTGACGCGCCGGGAGCGGGTGCGTGGGTGGTCTCCGGCGGCGAGGCGTCGCCGGTCTCGGGCGCGCGGGCGGGGCCGGGGGTGTGGTCGGCCCGCCGCTCCAGGTCCTTGATGCGCTTGTGCTGCCGCCAACCCTTCCGCAGCCCGATCCGCAGCAGCCAGAGAGCTGCCAGGGTGAGGATGCCAGTGACGAGACCCGCGAAGTACAGGCCGCTGCCCGATGTGGTGACTTCGGAACCGAGGAGCTCGACCGTCAACGACTCACCGCCGCCGGCGATGACGCCGATGGTGAGCAACAGTGCGAGCAGCAGGACGATCAGTGCGCCAGCGACCACGACGACCACCTCTTCATCGGGACTTCGGTCCCACCGTAGCGATCGGGCGGCCGGCGAGTCGGCAGATCGGCTGGGTTTGCGGACGCCGCGCCGGGCCTGCCGACCGAGCGTGCTCAGCGCGCCTGGGCCAGTACGGCGTCGAGCAGGCGGACGGCGCCGGCCTTGTGGAGTGGCTCGTTGCCGTTCCCGCATTTCGGCGACTGCACGCAGGACGGGCAGCCGTCGCGGCACGGGCAGGTCGCCACCGCCTCGCGGGTCGCGGCCAGCCACTCGCGGGCCGCGTGGAAGCCGCGTTCGGCGAATCCGGCACCGCCCGGGTGGCCGTCGTGGACGAAGACGGTGAGCAGGCCGGTGTCCGGGTGCAGCACGGTGGACAGCCCGCCGATGTCCCACCGGTCGCAGCTGGCCACCAGCGGCAGGATGCCGATGGACGCGTGCTCCGCGGCGTGGGCGGCCCCGGGCGCGTCCGCCGCGGAGACGCCTGCCCCGGCGATGGCGTCGTCGGGCAGGGTCCACCAGACCGAGCGGGTGCGCAGCCGGCGCTCGGGCAGGTCCAGAGGCACCTCGCCGAGTACTTCGCCGCTGCGCAGCGCCCGCTTCAGGTAGCCCACCACCTGGCTGCTGACCTCGACGGAGCCGAGGGTGAGCTGCGCCTCGCCCCAGTCGACCGAGGACGACTCCTCGAGCACTCGCAGCGTGCTGACCGTGCGGGCGGTCGTCGTGTAGTCGGGGGCGCCCCCGATCGCCATAGCGACACCTTCGTCGAGGTCGAGGCTCTCGATCAGGTACGTCTCACCCTGGTGCAGGTACACGGCGCCGGGATGGGCGGTGGAGTGGGCGCGCACCTGGTCGACGGTGCCCAGAACGCGGCCGGTGTCCAGCTCGATCAGGCTGACCAGGCCGCCTGAGCCGCGCAGGTCGGCCAGCTCCGTGGGCCGCTCGCGCCTGGTCCAGTGCCAGGTGGTCTCGGCCTTGATCCGCCGGCGCAGCAGCCGCCTGTGCTCCAGGGTGGCGAGGACGTCGTCGGTGGACGGGCCGAAAACCGACGCGTCCGCGATGGTCAGTGGGCGTTCAGCGGCCGCCGCGCACAGGTGCGGCGCGAGCACGTACGGGTTGTCCGGATCGAGGACGGTCGCTTCCACCGGCTGCCCGAAGATCGCCTCCGGGTGCTGGACGAGGTAGGAGTCGAGCGGGTCGTCGCTGGCCAGCAGGATCGCGAGGCAGTCCTGTCCGGCCCGCCCGGCCCGGCCCGACTGCTGCCACAGCGATGCGCGGGTCCCCGGCCAGCCGGCGATCAACACCGCGTCCAGTCCGCTCACGTCGACACCCAGCTCCAGGGCCGTCGTCGCGGCGAGACCGACCAGCGAGCCGTCGTTCAGCGCCGCTTCGAGGCCGCGTCGCTCGTACGCGAGATAGCCGGCCCGGTACGACGCCACCCGTCCGGGCAGCGACTCGTCCACCGGCGCGAGGGCGTCGCGGGCCAGTCCCGCCACCGTCTCGGCTGCCCGCCGGGACCGGACGAACGCCACCGTGCGGGCGTCGGCGACCACGAGGTCGGCCAGCAGGTCGGCGGTCTCGGCCAGCACGCTGCGCCGCCGGGTGCCGTCGTCGGCCGACAACGGCGGCTCCCACAGCAGGAACGTCTTCGAACCGCTCGGGGAGCCGTCCACGGTCACCGCCTCGACCGGGAGGCCCGTCAGCAGCTCCGCGGTGTGTGCCGGGTCCGCCGTCGTCGCCGAGGCGAGCACGAACGTGGGCGATGCGCCATAGAGGGCGCACACCCGCCGCAACCGGCGCAGCACCTGGGCCACGTGCGAGCCGAACACGCCGCGGTAGCCGTGACACTCGTCCACGACGACGAACCGCAGGGCCCGCAGGAATCCGGCCCAGCGGTGGTGGGCCGGCAGCATCGCGTGGTGCAGCATGTCGGGGTTGGTCAGCAGGTACGTCGCGTGCGCGCGCGCCACATCGCGCAGCTCGACCGGCGTGTCGCCGTCGTAGGTGGTCGCGACGACGTCCGGCACGCCGAGCTCGTCGAGCGAACGCAGCTGGTCGGCGGCCAGCGCCTTGGTCGGCGAGATGTACAACGTGGTCCCACCGGCCCGCCGGCCCGAGCGGGCCGCCGTCAGCGCCGGCAGCTGGTACGCCAGTGACTTCCCCGACGCCGTCCCGGTCGCCACCACGACCGACCGTCCGGACCACGCCAGCGACGCAGCCTGTGCCTGGTGCGTCCAGGGCGCTACTATGCCAGCGGTCACGAAGCGTCCGCGTACCACCGGGTCCACCCATTCCGGCCAGGTAGCGGGACTCGCGGCCCGGGCAGGGATCGATTCGATGTGCGTGACACGTCCGGACCGGTGCGGGCCGGACAGCAGCACATCGAGCAGGTCGTTCGGGCGGGGCACCTGGTGAGTCTCGCATCATGGTTGAATGCGGATGAGCCCGGCATGCGGTGAGAGCTGAGTGTCTGACCGATGAGGCATGGAGGATCTGCGTGGACCTGTCGTTGTCGACCCGTACCGAGAGCGGCCGCAGTGTGGTCGTCGTCGGGGGTGAGATCGACGTCTACACGGCGCCGAGACTGCGCGACCAACTCGTCGAACTCGTCGACTCCGGCCACTACCACATCGTGGTCGACATGCGGGCGGTCGAGTTCCTCGACTCCACCGGTCTGGGGGTGCTCGTCGGTGGGCTGAAGCGCGTGGGCCAGCACGACGGGTCTCTGCGGCTGGTGTGCAACTCCGAGCGCATCCTCAAGATCTTCCGGATCACCGGACTGACGAAGGTCTTCCCCATCCACGAGAGCCTCGAGGAGGCTGTCGCCGCCAGCGACGGTGCCTGAGGGGTCGTTGTGAACCCGCGTCGTGTGGGTACTGTCACACGGCGCTGCAGGCAGTGCTGGGGTACACCGGCGTGACCTTTGGGCTGTCGGCCCTTTAGACTCCGCGAGTCAGCCGGATGTCGAGGGCCGACTTTCTGGCATCCGGTCCCGAACGAGTCAACTGTCAGCGCTCGGCCACCACGGCCGCAGCGCGGATGAGTGTTTCACAAGCCCTGCCCGAGGGCTACGTCAAGGAGGACGAATGACCGGGCTCAACCTCTCCTATGTGGTCGTCGTCGCGTTGATCGCGGTGGCGGCCCTGGCGATGGCGGCGCTGTTTCGCCGGGAGGTTCTCGCTGCCAGTGAGGGCACCGAGAACATGAAGACGATCGCGCGCGCCGTGCAGGAGGGCGCCGCGGCCTACCTCAACCGCCAGTTCCGAACGCTCGCCATCTTCGTGGTGCTGGTGTTCGGCCTGCTCTTCTTGCTGCCCGGGGACACTGGTGTCCGATTCGGGCGGTCCCTGTTCTTCCTCGTCGGCGCTGCCTTCTCTGCCGCCATTGGCTATCTCGGCATGTGGCTGTCGACGCGCGCGAACGTCCGGGTGGCGGCCGCCGCCCGCGACGAGGGGCGCGACCCCGCCATGCGGGTGGCGTTCCGGACCGGCGGCGTGGTCGGTATGGCCACTGTCGGGCTGGGCCTACTCGGTGCCGCTGTCGTCGTCCTGGCGTATCAGGAGGACGCACCGACGGTGCTCGAGGGCTTCGGCTTCGGTGCGGCGCTGCTGGCCATGTTCATGCGAGTCGGTGGCGGCATCTTCACCAAGGCCGCCGACGTGGGTGCCGACCTCGTCGGCAAGGTCGAGCAGGGCATCCCCGAGGACGACCCCCGCAACGCGGCGACCATCGCCGACAACGTGGGCGACAACGTCGGTGACTGCGCCGGCATGGCCGCGGACCTGTTCGAGTCCTACGCCGTGATGCTCGTGGCCGCGCTGATCCTCGGCCAGGCCGCGTTCGGCCAGGAGGGCCTGGTCTTCCCGCTGATCGTGCCGGCCATCGGTGCGCTGACGGCGGTCCTCGGCATCTACCTGACCCGGCCGCGTCCCGGTGAGAACGGCCTCACCACCATCAACCGGTCGTTCTACATCTCCGCTGTGGTCTCGGCGGTACTGTGTGCGGTAGCCGCGTTCGCGTATCTGCCCGACACGTTCGCGCAGCTCGACGGTGGCCTCGGCGACCACGACGGCGACCCGCGGGTGCTCGCGTCGGTGGCGGTTTTCCTCGGCATCGTGCTGGCCGGCATCATCCTGTGGCTGACCGGCTACTTCACCGGCACCGACAAGAAGCCGACGCGGGACGTCGGACGCACGTCGCTGACCGGTCCGGCCACGGTCATCCTGTCCGGCTTCGCGCTGGGCCTGGAGTCGGCCGTGTACACCGCTCTGGTGATCGGCGCCGCCGTCTACGGTGCGTTCCTGCTGGGTGCCGGCTCGGTCGTGCTGTCGCTGTTCCTCATCGCGGTGGCCGGTACCGGCTTGCTGACCACGGTCGGCGTCATCGTGGCGATGGATACCTTCGGCCCGGTTTCGGACAACGCCCAGGGCATCGCCGAGATGTCCGGCGACGTCGACGGCGAGGGCGCGCAGATCCTCACCGAGCTGGACGCCGTCGGCAACACCACGAAGGCCATCACCAAGGGCATCGCGATCGCGACGGCCGTGCTGGCGGCGACCGCGCTGTTCGGTTCCTACATGGACGCCATCGAGCGGGAGCTGCGCAACGTCGCCGGCGACATCTCCGGAGACGACTCCTTCCTGCTGAGCATCGTGTCGCCGAACGTCCTGGTCGGTGTGATCATCGGTGCGGCGGTCGTGTTCCTGTTCTCCGGCCTGGCCATCAACGCCGTCGGCCGGGCGGCGGGAGCGGTCGTGTTCGAGGTCCGTCGTCAGTTCCGCGAGGACCCGGGCATCATGGCCGGCACCACCACGCCGGCGTACGGTCGCGTCGTCGACATCGTCACCAAGGACTCGCTGCGTGAGCTGGCGACGCCGGGTCTGCTCGCCGCGTTGGCCCCGATCGCCGTCGGCTTCGGCCTCGGCACCGGTCCGCTGGCCGGCTACCTGGCCGGTGCCATCGCGACCGGCGTCCTGATGGCGGTGTTCCTGGCCAACTCCGGTGGCGCGTGGGACAACTCGAAGAAGCTGGTCGAGGACGGTCTGCACGGCGGTAAGGGCTCGGCCGCGCACGACGCCACCGTCATCGGTGACACCGTCGGTGACCCGTTCAAGGACACCGCCGGCCCCGCGATCAACCCCCTGATCAAGGTGATGAACCTGGTCTCCGTGCTGATCGCCCCGGCCATCGTGACGATGAGCGTCGGCTCCGGCGAGAACGATGCGCTGCGGTACAGCATCGCGATCGCCGCTCTCGTGATCATCGTCGCGGCGGTCTGGTTCTCGAAGCGGCGCTCCACCGTCATCGGCGAGGAGGAGCCGGCCCGGGAGCAGGCGGCCGTCTGACCGGCGGCCCGCCCGCGGGACCCGTCGCCTGACGGGTTCACCTAGCGGGCGGCCGCCACCGAGATCACCACGCCGGAGTGCCGGTCGTCGTCAACCGCGACGGCCGGCACTCCGGCGTTCGCCATCTCCCGCATCAGAGCAGAGCCGGGCCGGTGATCGGGGCCATCGGTGCGGGCGAACGCGTGCACACCGACGGGCGCGCCGGCCACGTGGTACCCGAGTTGCGCGACGCGCCCGGTCAGGAGCTCACGCCGCCGGTCGTACTCGCGCCGGGCCCGCCGCAGGTGCCGGTCCAGCCCGCCGGACGAGATCAACTCGGCCACCGTCAGTTGCAACACCGTCGACACCCCCAGGTCGGACTCCTGCCGCTGCTGCCGCAGCTGTGCCGCCACCGCCGGCGGTGCCACGATCCAGCCCATGCGCAGCCCCGGCGCCAGGAGCTTCGACAGCGAGCCGGTCAGTATGACGAGTTCGGGAGCCAGCGCCTGCACGGCTGCCGGGACGACACCGGGCGCGGCCAGGTGCGAGTCGTAGTCGTCCTCGACGATCCACCGGCCGGCGACGCGGCAGGCGTCGACGAGCGCTCGCCGCCGCGGCGCGGACAACTGGACACCGGTGGGGTACTGGTGGCTCGGTGTCAGCAGGACGACGCCGGAGCTGGCCGGGATCAACGCCGGATCGATGCCGTCGTCGTCGATGGGCACCGGGTCGACGCCGACCGGCCGGTGGTTGAGGTGGTGCGTGGTGCCCGGCGAGCACGGCTGCTCGACCGCCCACGATTCGGCAGCCAGCGTCGCCGTCAGCAGCCACAGCGCATGCGAGACGCCGGCGGTGACATGTACCTGATCAGGTGTGGCCGCGACGCCGCGGGTGCGGCTCAGCCACTCCGCCAGCCGGGTGCGCAGCCGGGGGTGCCCGGCCGGATCGGGGTAGCCGAGGTCCGCCGCCGACAGGCCCGCCTGAGCGGCCCGGGACGCCGCGGCCCAGGCACGGTGCGGGAACAGCGCGCTGTCGGGCACGCCGGGTGTCGGGGGCGGTGCGGAGGAGACGGCCGGGGTGAGGGCGGGCGCACCGGCGCCGACGCCACCGGCGACGACCGGCCTGCGGCGTGGCCGCGAGCGGATGAATCCCTCGTCCAGCAGCTGGGCGTAGACGGTGTCCGCGGTGCCGCGGGCGACGCCGAGGGCGGCGGCGAGGTCGCGGGCGCCGGGCAGAGCCTCGCCGGGCAGCAGCCGCCCGGTCTGGATCGCGTCGATGACCCGGGAGCGCAGCCAGACCGCCTTGCCGGTGGACGGCGGGGGTCCCCACGAGGCGGCCAGTTCGGCCGCGGCATCCGAAGCCACTGGCCTAGTGAACCAGCGCTCGACTGGACCTGTCCATAGGCCAGTTCACTGGGCGACGATCGTCGCCATGAACCGCTTCGCCGCCCTGTCGCCCACAGCTACCGGCGCTCTGGCCTGCACAGCCGGGATGACCGTCGTCGGCACGTCGATCGCGTTGGCGCCCTTCCTGGCCGGCTACCCGGTACTCGCCGGCCAGGCCTGGCGCTATCTGCTGGCCGGGCTCGTGCTGGTCGGCGTGATGGTCGCGCGTGGCGTGCCGATGCCGCGGCCACGGCTGCGCCAGCTCGGGCGGCTGGTGCTGCTGGCCGGCACCGGTCTGGCTGCTTTCAACTGGTTGCTGATCGAGGGCACCCAGCGCTCCGACCCGGCGTTCTTCGCGGCCGTCATCGGTGCGACACCGCTGGTGCTCGCGCTGGCCGGACCGCTGCTCGACGGCGGCCGGGTACATGCCCGGACGGTGGCGGGCAGTGTGGCCGTCGTGGCCGGGATCCTCGTGGTCCAGGGCGCGACGACCGCCCCGCTCGGCGCCGTCCCGTATGCCGTCGGGTTCCTGCTGTGTGAGGCCGCGTTCACCCTGCTGGCGGTTCCCCTGCTGCGCGCGTGGGGCCCGCTGCGGGTCTCGGCCGCGGCCTGCCTCGTCGCCGTGCCGCTGCTGGCCGGGGTGGCCGTGATGGAACCAGGCGCCGACCTCGTCGTCCCGACGGTGGCCGAGGTGGCCACGCTGGGCTTCCTCGCCGTGGGCACGACGGCCATCGCGTTCCTGCTCTGGTATGGCGGGGTGCTGCGGCTGGGCGCGGACCGCGCCGGCCTGTTCGCCGGCGTCATGCCGATCGCTGGTGTGCTGGCGGGTGTGGTCGCCGGGACCTCGGTTTGGTCGCCGGCGGCGCTGGTCGGTGCGCTGTTGTGCGGCACCGGTATCGCGGTCGGGCTGCGGCGCGGCTCCGGTCCCGCGCAGTTCGCGGACGGCGGACGTCCAAGCCCTGCCGCCACGCAGCCGGTTCCCGCAGAATCGGGGTCATGAGCGCCGGCTGGCTGGATGACGACGGACTCGTGACGATGCCGTCGGGGGTGACGCTGCGCGGCCGGCGGATCGGTGCCACCGTCAGCCCCGCCGACTTCGCGCTGGTGCTGACGGGCGGCCCGCTGCCGGCTTGGCCACACCGCCGGGTCGACTGGCCGGACTTCTGGATCCCCAGGAACCGCGCCGACGCGCTGGCCGCCCTGCACGAGGCGTACCGCCGGGCTCGCGACGGCGAACGGGTCGAGGTCATGTGCCTCGGCGGGCGCGGCCGCACCGGAACGGCCCTGGCGGCCATCGCCATCCTCGATGGGGTACCGGTGGGGGACGCCGTCGGCTGGATCCGCGAGCACTACAACCGGCACGCCGTGGAGACTCCCCTGCAGCGGCTCTGGCTGCGCACCGTCCGCTAGGGCCCGCATTCGATCCTCCCTGATCCTGTCGGCGAATGAATGCGTGCGATCCGGGTACGGAGTTCGTGACATAGGCGCATGGTAGAGAGCCGTTTCGAGGCTTCGGCGCCGTACATACGAAGGAAGGTCGGCCGGGGCCGCCGAAACGGGTCATGATCATGCAATCGCCCCCAATTCGTCGGTGTGATCACGCCCGATGTCGGCGTCTACCGCATCCAATCTCCCGACCACGCGATCCGAGGGCGGTCCCCTGAGGGCTGGCGGCCAGACACGACGACGAGGAGTTCCGCATGACCACCGACCGCATGCTCGACCGACGAGCTGATCCGGGGGCCCGTGACGATTCCGGGTCAGCGCACCCGACGACGTCCGCCGTGTCGCGGCGCGTACGTCACGTCAGCACGTACACCGAGCTCTCCCATCGGGTCCGGACGGCCGGGCTGCTGCGGAGGCGCTATGGCTACTACTGGTCCAGGATCACCGCGGCGGTGCTGGCATTCGTGGGGATCTGGGTCGCCTTCGCGTTCCTGGGCGACTCGTGGTTTCAGCTGATCCTGGCCGCGATGCTGGCGGTCGTATTGGCACAGTTCGGCTTCCTCGGACACGACAGCGCGCATCGGCAGATCTTCAGGTCGAACCGCTGGAACGAGTGGGGCGCTCGCGTCATGTCCGGGGTGTTCGTCGGGCTCAGTTACGGCTGGTGGCAGTCCAAGCACAACCGCCACCACGCGAACCCGAACAAGGAGGACGCCGACCCCGACGTCGGCCCTGGTGTCCTGGCCTTCACGCCGGCCGTCGCCGATGCTCGCCGCGGGCTCGCCGCCCGGCTGACACCTCGCCAGGGCTACTTCTTCTTCCCGCTCCTTCTGCTCGAAGGGCTCGCTCTGCACGTCGCGAGCATCCAGACGATTCTGCGGCAGCCTCTGAAGCACCGGTGGGTCGAGGCGCTGTTCGTCGGCGGGCGTCTCGGCGGATACGTCACCGTGCTGCTGGTGGTGCTCCCGCCGGGTAAGGCCGCGGCCTTCTTCGGCGTCCAGATGGGCCTCTTCGGGCTGCTCCTCGGTGGGTCGTTCGCGCCCAACCACATCGGCATGCCTATCGTCGCGCCGGACCAGAAGATCGACTTCCTGCGCCGCCAGGTGCTGATGTCGCGCAACATCAGGGGCGGTCTGGCCATGGACTTCGCGCTCGGCGGGCTGAACTATCAGATCGAACACCACCTCTTCCCGAACATGCCCCGGCCGAACCTGCGCAAGGCGCGGCCGATCGTGCGTGCTCACTGCGCCGAACACAAAGTGACCTACACCGAAACCAGTCTGTTGGGTGCGTACCGAAGCGTCGTCCGCTACCTCAACCAGGTCGGCCTGCGCGGGAGAAGGGACACGTTCCGCTGTCCGCTGGCCATGGAGTTTCGCGGGTGAGTGCTGGAGCAGCTTCGCCTCAGCGTCGAGGGAGGATCACCGGCGCGCTGGAGCGCGGGTGCGCGACGACTTCGATGTCGTGTTCGTAGACGTCGCTGAGCAGGCCGCTCACCAGCACCTCCGCGGGCGGCCCGCACGAGACCAGGCGTCCGCGCGAGAGCACCGCGACCCGGTCCGCGTGCGCCGCGGCCAGGTTGAGGTCGTGCAGGACGACGACGACGGCGGCACCGGCCGCGGCGCGCTGCCGGGCCACCGCGAGCACCAGTTCCTGGTGACGCAGGTCCAGCGCGGCGGTCGGTTCGTCCAGCAGCATCAGCCCGGTGCGCTGGGCCAGTACGCGGGCCAGAGCGACCCGCGCCTGCTCGCCGCCGGACAACGACGTGAACCGCCGGCCGGCGAAGTCGACGACGTCGGCCTGCGCCATGGCCTCCGCGACGGCCGCTTCGTCCTCGTCCGACAGGTCCGACCCAGTCCACGGCGCCCGCCCCATCTCGACCACGTCGGCGACGGTGAACGGGAACGACAGCGTCACCTTCTGCAGCAGCACGGACCGGCGCATCGCCGCCTCGGTCTGGGTCCACGAGCCCAGCGGCTGCCCGTGAAGTGCCACCGTCCCGCCGGCCACTCGGACGTCGCCGGTGAGGACGGAGAGCAGGGTCGACTTGCCGGCGCCGTTCGGGCCGACCAGCGCGAGCACCTCGCCGGCGCGGACGTCCACGCTGACGTCGTCGAGCACGCGCGCCCCGCCGAGCGTCACGCTCACGCCGGACGCCGAGGTCACCGCCGCACCAGCCGGGACGGGAGCCGGCAGCCGTGCCCCCCGGCGCACTGCGAGCCTCATGCCCAGCCTCCCTGCCGAGTCCGGGTACGCCGTAGCAGCCAGAAGAACAGCGGGCCACCGACCAGTGCGGTCAGCATCCCGAGCGGCAGGTCGGCGTAGTCGATCGCGGTACGTGCCACCAGATCCGCGCTGACCAGCAGCAGTGCCCCGCCCAGGGCGCTGGCCGGCAGCAGCACCCGGTGCCCCGGCCCGGCGATCATGCGGATCAGATGCGGCACGACAAGGCCGACGAACCCGATGACCCCGGCGAACGCCACACCGGACCCGACCAGCATCGCGACCGCCACGATGGCGACGATGCGCAGCCGCTCCACCCGCACGCCGAGGTGCCGGGCCGACCGCTCGCCGAGCGCCAGCAGGTCCAGCGACCGGCCCATCGTCACCGCGAGTACAAGGCCCACCCCGACGAACGGCAGCACCGCGACGACGGCCGGCCAGCGGGCGCCGTTGAGACTGCCTAGCTGCCAGAAGACGATCTGCTCCCGGGCCTCCGGAGTGGCGACGAACGTCGCGAAGGCCACGATGGCGAACGCGACGGCGGTGACGGCGACGCCGGTCAGCACGAGCGTCACCACCTCCGTCCGGCCCGCCGAGCGGGACAGCACGTACACCAGCAGCGTGGTGATGAGTCCGGACAGGAAGGCCGCGACGGCGACCGTCCACTCGCCCAGCGCCGTCGTCCCCGTGACGAAGACCAGGCTGGCACCGACGGCCGCGCCGGGGGACACCCCGACGATGGCCGGCTCGGCCAGGGGGTTGCCGAACACTCCCTGCATCAGGGCGCCGGCGGTCGCGAGCGCGGCGCCGACCAGCAGCGCCAGCACCACACGCGGGAAGCGGACCAGCCAGAGCGTGTTCTCACCCTGCACGTGCTGCGGAAGAGGGCCCACGTCGAACGGCAGGTCGACGTCGAGCCCGGCACGGGCCAACAGCCACTCCGCGTTCACGTCCAGGCGGTGCATCATCGAGCCGACGACCTCGGCCGGCGGGATCTGCAACTGCCCGCGACCGGCGGACACCACCGTCATGACGACCAGTGCGAAGGTCAGGCCGCCGATCAGCAGGGGACCGCGGCCGCGCCGCCACCACGGCCGGCGACCCGGCGCCGGGTCAGGTGTCGTGCCGGGCGGCGAGTGAGTCGACGCCGACGGTTCCACCACCGCCGTCATGGCCGGTAGACCGCTCGGGCCAGCGCCTCGATGGTTCGGCCGCTGCGTGGGCCGAAGCTGAGCAGGACCGAGTCCGCCATGTCGACGACGCGCAGCTTCTCGCCGGCCGGGGTCTGTGCCACGCCGGGCAGCCGCAGCATGCCGTCGACGCCGCCGATGGAGTCCAGGCCCTTGGTCATCATGATGATCACGTCGGGTGCGGCCTCGATCAGCGCCTCCGACGTGATCTGCGTGAACGGCCGGTCGAGCCCGATGTCGGTGCCGACGTCGACCGCGCCGATGGCGCGGATCATCGCATCGGCGCCGGAGCCGGGGCCCGCCAGCAGCTGGACCATGCCGCCGCGTGTGTAGAGGAACGCGATGCGCAGCGGGTCATCGCCGGACGGGGCCAGGGCCACCGCCGCGGCGACCTCGCCCTCGGTCCGGTCGAGTAGGTCCTCCCCGGCGTCGGGCACACCCAAGGTGCCGGCGACTGCCCGGATCTGGCCGGGGATCCGGTCGAGATCCCGCGCATCGTCGAAGAAGATGACCGGGATGCCGGCGTCGCGCAACTGCTGCTGCACCTCCGGCGGGCCGACGCTCGCGTCGGTCAGCACGACGGAGGGGTTCAGGCCGAGGACCGCTTCGGCATTGAGGTCGTGCCCGCCCGGTGTCACCAGCGGCAGCTCCGCGGCCTGCGGGAACCCGGTGGACGCGTCCCGGCCGACCACACGGTCGCCGAGGCCGAGGCTGAAGACGATCTCGGCGAGAGTGCCGTAGAGGTCGACGGCGAGGATGCGGCTGGCGTCGTCGACGACCACGGTCTCGCCGTCGCAGGACTCGACCGTCACGGGCAGGGTGGGCTCCACGGTGCTCTCGATCGGCACGACCTCCTGGTCCACGATCGCGGTGGACGGGCCGACGATTTCCCGCGGGTCCACGCCGTCACCGCCGGGCGCCGGGGCCGGCTCCTCCAGGTGCAACGCCTGACCGTCGGCGTCGACGGTGACCGCGAAGCCCTCGACCGGGTCGGGGCACGCGTCGACGACCGCGGGCGGCTCAGCCGTCGCGGTCTCGCCGGCGCCGTTCCCGCCGGCCGAGCGGGTGTCGTCGGCGGGGGCGACGCAGCCGGCGATCGCAAGCAGACCGGCGAGGAGCGCCGCCGCGCCGGTGACCAGGCGCCGGCGCACGTCAGCCGGCCACGGGGTGGTGCGCGCCGAGCTCGTCGAAGACCTCGGTGTTCAGCTGGTAGGCGACGAGGACTTCGTCGATGACGCGGTCCCGCTCGTCCGGGCTCCACGGCGCGGTGTCGAGCCGGGCGCGGTACTCGTCCTTGAACAACTTCGGCTTCGTGATGCCCTGGAAGCGGTAGAACCGCACGCCGTCGCCGCCGGATTCGAAGCCGTACGTGCGTGCGATGGTGGCACCGATCGCCAGGCCACCGGAGAGATCGCCCAGGTAGCGGGTGTAGTGGTGGGCGACGAACCCGCCCGGCCACTGCGCGGTGACCCGGATGCGCTCGGCGTACCGGCGGGTGGCCGGAAGGGGCTGGAGGTCGTCGACGGCGTCCGGCCCCAGCAGGTGGGCGAGGTCGGCCCGGATGCTGGGCACCCGGGTCAGCTGGTCGGACACGAAAGGTCCGGCGACCGGGTCGTCGCGCATGCTCTCGGCGACCGCTTCGAGCGCCTCGTAGATGAACAGGTGCTGGGTGACCATGGCCGCGTAGCCGCTGCGGTCGATCCGGCCGTCCATCAGTGCCGACATGAAGCCCGCGCCCTCGGCTCGGCGGTGCAGATCCCAGCTGCGTTCGCGTAGCGCCTGCGAGAACGTCCGGTGTTCGGCGTGGGCCTGGCTGCGGATGGCTGGCACGGATTCTCCTCCGGTCGGCGCTGGTCACCACGCTGGTCCGCCGGGCCGTCGTGGCGCCGGGCGAGGCGATGGTGGACCTGGTGGACATCAGTATGCACTCTTAGGCTTGCCTATCCCAATATAGGCAAGCCTTACCTATACCGATAGTGTCTCCTTCATCCGCAGTCATCCGACATCGCACTGAAGGGTGGGACATGTCGATCGGAACGGGACGGCGCGCAGGTCGCCGTCGATGGGGCACGGCTCTGGGGGTGCTTCTCGCGGTCGGGGGGTCACTGGGTGTCGCCGAGACGGCGACGGCCGCGACGGCATCCGGCCCGGAAGGGCAGACGATCACCGTGTCGAAGGTGGAGGGCCTCGATCCCGCGGGCGAGACCGTCACCGTCCACGGCGAAGGCTTCGACCTCGCCACCGGCATCTACGTGGTCGTCTGCGTCAACACCGGCGCCGGGCAGCAGCCGACGCCCTGCCTCGGCGGCGTTGACATGGAAGGATCTGCAGGCGCGTCAGCTTGGATCTCGTCCAACCCGCCGTCCTATGGCGAAGGGCTGGCCCAGCCGTTCGAGGAGGTCGACGGCAAAGGCTCGTTCGACGTCCAGCTGACGGTCGCGGGCAGCGACGAGTTCACCGACTGCCTCGACCCGGCGCAGGCGCCGAACGGCTGCGTCGTCGGGACCCGGGCCGACCACACCCGCACCGCGGACCGCAGCGCCGACGTCGTCATCCCGATCACGTTCGCCGCCGGTGCCGGCGGGGACGCGGGCGGCGACGGCGCCGGATCCGGTGCCGCTGCTGGCACCGACACGGGGGCCGGCGACCGCGAAACCGCCGGCACCGGCGGCCCGTCCCCGAGCAGCACCACCGCCGGCGGCGCCGGATCCGACCTGGCCGAGACCGGGTCGCCGGTCGGGCCGGTCGCGCTGGCCGCACTCGCTCTGCTGGGCGCCGGAGGCGCCCTCGTCATCGCACGCCGCCGTCCGACCGAGGAGACGAACCGACCGTGAGAACCGACCTGACCCGACACGCGAGACGTGCCCTGTCGTCGTTGCTGGCCGTAACGGTGGGCGTCGGGGGCCTGGTGGTCGTCGCGTCGGCCGCACCGGTAGCGGCAGAGCCAGTTTCCACCGCTGCCGCCGGCGTCGTCGGCGGCAGCCTCGACTGGGGCGTGAAGGCCTCGTTCCGCACTTACATCACCGGCCCGATCGCGCACGGCTCGGTCGAGGTCCACCCGCCCGCCACGACCAACGACGACGGCACGTTCCGGTTCGCCGACGCCGCCGGGGAAGCCGACGGTGAGGCCGGTACGGCCGATCTGGCGTTCGCAGGCGAGGTGTACTTCTCCGGTCACGACTCGGGCTCCGGCCCGCTGCTGGAACTGACGGTCACCGATCCGGCCGTCCGTATCGACGGCGCCACGGGCGTGCTCGTCGCCGACGTGGTCAGCAAGAGCCTGGACAGTGGCGAGCTGGTCGAGTACGTCGACGTGGAGCTCGCCGAGCTGGACCTGTCCGCCACCCCGCTGACCGTCGACGGCGACACCGTCACCGCGACCGGTGTGCCCGCCACGCTGACCGAGGCCGGCGTGCCTGCGTTCGCGAACTTCTACGCCGCCGGCACCGCGCTGGATCCGGTGACCTTCACCGTCACGGTGGAGGAAACCGAGCCGGAGACGGTGTGGGAGCCGGCGCTCGAGGTCTTCGCCGCCGACGGTGAGACACCGCTCGGCGACACCGAGTTGAACTACGGCGACACCGTCGTGGTGAGGGGGTCCGGGTACGACCCGGCCGGCAACGTCGCCCCGGAGAACAGCCGGCCGCCGATCCCGGCCGGCGTGCCGGCCGGCACGTACGTGGTGTTCGGCAAGTTCGCCGACGAGTGGCGGCCCTCGCAGGGTGCCGCGTCGTCGGCCCGCGTCGTCGGCTCGCAGCTGTGGGCGCTGGCCGAGGGCGCGCTGAACCAGGTGCCCAGCCAGTACCAGGGCGCGATCCGGGCGCAGTGGGTGCCGATCGGCGACGACGGCACCTTCGCCGCCGAGCTGACCATCGCCCAGCCGACCGATCGGACGACCGGTGAGCCGGTCCCGTGGCCGGAGACCGGCACGTTCGGCGTCTACACCTACGCCGCCGGTGGCACCGTCAACGCCGAGCAGGAACGGGCCGTGCCGGTCACCGTCGCCGAGCCCGAGCCGGAGCCCGAGCCGGAGCCCGAGCCGGGCACCGGCACGCTGGACTGGGGTGTGAAGGCGTCATTCCGGAACTACATCACGGGGCCGATCGCGCACGGTTCGATCGAGGTGCGGGAGCCGGCGACGCAGAACTCGGACGGGACGTTCCGGTTCGGTTCGGGTTCCGGTGACGAGTCGGAGTTGACGTTCGCGGGCGAGGTGTACTTCGCCGGGCACGACATGGGTTCGGGTCCGTTGCTGGAGTTGACGGTGACCGATCCGCGGGTGTCGGTGTCAGGTTCGTCCGGTGTGCTGGTGGCCGATGTGGCCAGCAAGTCGTTGTCGTCGGGCGAGCTGGTGACGTACGACGATGTCGCGCTGGCTGACCTGGACTTCAACGAGCACCCGGTGACGGTGGTCGATGGTGTGGTGTCGGCTGCTGAGGTTCCGGCGACGCTGACGGTGGACGGAGTCGCGGCGTTCGCGGATTTCTATGCCGCGGGAACCGAGCTGGACCCGGTGACGTTCAACGTCGAACTCGGCGAGGAGCCGACGGCGCCGACGCCGATCGTCACCGTCTCGAAGACGGAGAACCTCGACCCGTACGCCGACCAGGTCACGGTCACCGGCACCGGGTTCGCGGCCGACGACCTGACCGACGGCCTGCGAGTCGGTGTCGGAGAGCTGACCGAGGACGCCGTTCCGGCACTCGACCCCGTCGAGGTCGTCGCCGTCGCGCCGGCGGAGGCCGGTTCGTTCGAGGTGGCGCTGGCGACCGGCCAGGTCGAGCCGGGCACGACGCTCGCGGTCTACACCTCGCCGGTGGACGCGGAGGCGGACGCGGCCTACACGACGCAGACACCGATCTCGTTCGCCGAGGCACGCACGCCGGAGCTCACGGTCACCCCGACCGACGGCCTGGAACCGGGCAGCGTCGTCGAGGTGTCCGGAACGGGGTTCGCGCCCAACCGGAAGATCTCCATCGCCTTCACACCGAACACCGAACAGCACCCCGAGTACGGCTGGCCGACCGGCTGGCTGCACCACGGCGTCGTCCAGGCGGACGAGGCCGGGAACCTGGCCCGCACCCTCACCGTCGCCGGGACCGTCACCGGAACCGGGGTGGACTGCCGCGAGAACGCGTGCTTCCTCGCCGCGTTCAGCTCGGCGCAGGCGTCCGACGCGACCCCGGTCGACTACCGCGCCGACCGCAGCCAGGACGTCGTCATCCCGGTGACGTTCGCCGCGGACGGTCCGGACCCGGAGCCGGAAGCCGCAGTGACCGTCGACCCGGAGACGGTCGCGCCGGGCGAAACGGTGGCGTTCGACGGCACCGGCTACGGCGCCGACGAGGAGGTCGAGGCGACGATCCAGGTCGACGCCGCCGCCACGTCCTACACCTTCGACAACGACAACGGTCAGTCCCTGACCGTCAGCTCCGGCGACGCCAACCCGCTCGTGCAGCGCGACGGCAAGCTGCTGGTCGTCGACGGCGGTGAACTGTCGGTGACGCTGGACGGCCTGGAACCGAACACGCCGGACGCGCCGGCCGGGTTCTACCTGCTGACCGCGGTGGACAACGGCGCGGGCAACCTGGCCACCCCGGCCATCGGCGGCGCCGACACGAACGGCGGGTCCGGCACCTCCCGGTGGATCACGAACGTCCCGTACCCGGGCAGCGAGGACCTCGTGGTGCCGATCACCGACGGCTCCGCCTCGACGTCCGTCTCGCTGGTCGCCGCGGACGAGTTCGCCGACTGCACCACGGCGACGGACGGTTGCGTGCTGTACCTGCGCACCGACCACCGCTCGGCGGCGAACCGGACGTTCGACGTACGAGTACCGCTGGAGTTCGTCACCCCCGACGAGCTGGCCGAGGCCGCCGAGGTGGAGCCGGTGACCCTCACCGCGATCACCGACGCCGACGGCGCCGTCACGCTGGACTGGACGGTCCCGGCCGACACCCCGGCAGGTGCCGCGACGGTGACGCTGACCGGTACGTCGTCCGGCCGGTCCGCGACGGCGCGGTTCACCGTCACCGAGGCGCCCCCCGGCAACGACGACGGCGGCTCCGACGACGGCGGGTCGGACGACGGCGGGTCGGACGACGGCGGGTCGGACGACGGGACCGATGACGGCACCGGCGGTGGCTCGGACAGCGGCACTGACGGCGGCACTGACGGCGGCACTGACGGCGGCACTGACGCGGACGGCGGCCCGGGCAGCGGTGCTGGTGCTGGCGGTTCCGGTGCCGGTGACCTGCCGGACACCGGCTCCGGCGCGGGTCTCGTGCTGGCGGTCGGGGTGGCGCTGATCGCCGGCGGTCTCGCGGTGGCCCTGCTCGACCGCCGCCGCCGGACGGCGTAGCCCTCAGCATCCCCCTCCTCGCGTTGATCTTGGAGTAACGGCGGAATCAATCGGGCGAATCGGGCCGGGTTTCTGCTATTGCTCCAAGATCAACGCGAAGGCGGGGAATGCGTTCTGCCAGCATCGGGTTGCAGCGCCCATGGTGACCACGAGCGCGCTCCTCGGTATCGCTGCCGTCGCCCTGGGCCTCGTGCTCACGCCTGGGCCGAACATGATCTATCTGGTGTCGCGTTCGGTGACCCAGGGCCGGCGGGCAGGCCTCATCTCGCTCACCGGGGTGGCCGCCGGGTTCTTCGTCTACCTGCTGGCCGCCGCGGCCGGTATCGCGGCGGTGTTCACGCTGGTGCCTGCGTTGTATACGGCACTGAAGGTGGCCGGCGCCGCCTACCTGCTGTGGCTGGCGTGGAAGGCGCTGCGGCCGGGCGGCGAGTCGGTGTTCTCGCCCAAGCCGCTGCCGCCGGACCCGCCGCGACGGCTGTTCACCATGGGCATGGTGACCAACCTGCTGAACCCGAAGATCGCCATCCTGTATGTGTCGCTGCTGCCGCAGTTCGTCGACCCGGCGCGGGGCAGTGTCGCCACCCAGAGCGTCGTGCTGGGGCTGGCGCAGATCGTGGTGGCGCTGACGGTGAACGCGCTGATCGTGCTGACCGCCGGGTCGCTGGCGTCGTTCCTGGGCCGGCGGCCGGGTTGGCTGCGCACGCAACGGTTCGTGATGGGCTCGGTGCTGGCCGGCCTCGCGGTCCGGTTGCTGGCCGACCGGTCCCGCCCCGCTGCCGCGACAACGTAGCCAACTCCCGACAGCATTGGTCGATAGGGTGGTGCTGCAGCTCAGGGGCAATGTTCCTGCGGCTTTGCAATGGGCACACATACGCACCGGCAGCCTGATCGGTGACCGCCGGGGATGCGGTGGGCCCCATCGACCGGCGCTTGCCCCACCGGCCGGAGCGTGCCCCACCGGCGGCCGCGTGGATCAGTGCTGGACGGCGTAGCGCACGAGGACGACGCCGTTGCCGAAGCGGCGCTGCTCCAGCAGCCGCAGGTCGAGGCGGACGCCGTCGGGGAAGAACGGCGTGCCACCGCCGACCACCACGGGTGCCAGGTACTGCCCGATCTCGTCGACCAGCCCGGCCCGGAGTGCCGCGGCGGCGAGGGTCGGGCCCTCGATGGTGAGCTCGCCCTCGGTGGCCGCCTTGAGGTCGCGAAGGGCGTCGGGGTCGAACTCACGCTCGAGCCGGGTCCGCTCGCTCGACACCTGCTCGAGGGTCGACGAGTAGACGACCTTGTCCGCCGCCCGCCAGACCCGGGCCCATTCCAGCACGAATTCCGGCTGGTCCGGGATGGTATGGGCAGTCTCCCAGTAGACCATCGTCTCGTACATGCGGCGGCCGTAGAGATAGGTGCTGACGGACTTCGTCACCTCAGTGAAGTGCGTGTGCAGCTCCTCGTCCGGTTCGGCCCAGTCGAACTTCCCGTCCGCATCGACGGCGTAGCCGTCCAGCGACGTGGCCATCGAGTAGGTCAGCTTGCCCATGACTCCTCCACTGCTTGCGAATCGCAATCGGTCTGCCTAATCTAGGTAGACTGGTATCGGATTGCAACCAGTTTGGAGCGCGTGTGACCGACGGCCACCGGTCGGGCTGCCCGATCAACCTGTCGCTGGAGGTGTTCGGGGACAGGTGGAGCCTGCTCATCCTCCGCGACATGATCTTCGGCGGGCGGCGGCACTTCCGTGAGCTGCTGACCGGGTCGCTCGAAGGCATCGCGTCGAACATCCTCGCCAGCCGGCTGAAAGCCCTGGTCCAGCTCGGCATGCTGACCAAGCAAGCCGACCCCACGCACAAGCAGAAGGTCGTCTACAGCCTCACCGAACCGGCCATCGAGCTGGTGCCCGTCATGGCGGCGCTGGGCGACTGGGGGAGCCGCTGGTTGCCGGTCAGCGACGAACTGTCCATTCGGGCGCGAGTACTGGCTGACGGCGGTCCGCAGCTGTGGGAGCGCTTCATGGCCGAGCTGCGTGAGGAGCAGCTCGGAATCCCGGCCGGACCGCCACCCGGTGGAATGACCGTCCGGGAACGGCTGCAGGACGCCTACGCCGCCGTCGCGACCCGCGCCGGGTGATCGACAGGGGTCGACTACCGCCAGGGCAGTAGTGGACCCCTCTCGATCACGCGGGCGAAGCCACCCCGAGCCGGCGGGCCGCCCCCGCGAACAGCCGCGTCGCGGCCCGCCAGGCCTGGGAGCCGCCCAGCAGCGTGAGCAGGTCGGTCACCGTGCGCTCGTCGGCCGCCTGCATCAGCTCGTCGAACTCGGGCCGGTCGGCCCAGGTGAGCGCCAGTACGAAGAGGTCGCTCCACCGCGGGCCGAGGCATGCCATGCCCCAGTCGACAATCACCACACTGCCGTCCGGACGGACCAGCAGGTTGTCGTCGCGGACATCCCAGTGGCACAGCGGACTCGACGGCCAGCCGGCCTGGCAGCGTCGTCTCGACCCACTCGCGCACCCGGCCAGGGATGTCGGTGTACTGCTGACGCACGCCGACCGCGCGCGGCGCGACCGGCACGGGTCAGTGCTGCTCGGCCTGCCGCGGCGTGACGCCGAGCTTCGCCGCGGCCTCGTGGTACATGCGGACGAACTCCTGGCGGATCTGCGGACGTTCGGTGAGCGGCTGGCTCCACGGGACCCGCACGGTGCGCTGCCCCCCACCGACGGTGACGGTGAAGTCGACACCGGTGCCGTCCAGGTGGCTGACCTCCGCCGCGGTGGCTGCGGGACTGTCGCCGAGCGCCCGGACGATGAGCACGGAGTCGTCGCTGTGGTCGTCGTTCATGTGGTGGGCGACCGCGGCGATGACATCCGGGCCGAACGGGTTCTCGGTCACCAGGCAAGAATACCGGCGTGACGACACGACATCCCGGCCTGTCCGACGACGACGTCAACCGGCTGCGCGACGCCCTGGCGGCCGCCGGCTACACCGTCGACGGGGTCCGTGACCTGCTCGGTGCCCGCGCGGCCGCCGCACTGGACCGTAACGAGACGACTCCGGGCCTGCTGGCCACCGCCGCCGACGGTTCGGCGCTGGCGGCACTGACCCGGCTGTGGTCGCTACAGGCGCCGGTGCGACGATCCGCGCTGGAGGCGGTGCTGCCCGTCGACGCGCTGCTCGCCGGCGGGATCCTGGCCACGTCCGGCGACGGCGACAGCTTGCGGGCGGTCGTGGACGTGCGACCGTACGCCGACGACGTCGGTGACTGGTGGGTGGTCGCCGACCTCACTCCGGGCATGGACGGGCACCGCGCCCCGATCCCGGAGGACCACGTGCTGGGCCTCAACGCGGCGTCCAGCACGCTCGCGCAGCTCACCGTGCGCCGGCCGGCCGGGCGGGCACTCGATCTCGGTACCGGCTGCGGTGTCCAGGCGCTGCACCTGGCCCGGCACTGCGAGCAGATCGTGTCGACGGACGTGAACCCGCGGGCCCTCGCGCTCGCGGCGCTGACGGCCCGGCTCAACGGCATCGACCTCGACCTGCGCCGCGGCAGCCTGTTCGAGCCGGTCGACGGTGAGCGGTTCGACCTGATCGCCACCAACCCGCCGTTCGTCGTCTCGCCCGGTGGCAGCCACGTGTACCGCGACGGCGGGCTGTCCGGCGACGAGATCTCCCGCCGGGTCATGGTCGACGGCGCCGCCCGGCTCGCCGACGGCGGCATCCTGCAGTCGCTGGCCAACTGGATGCACGTGCGCGGTCAGACCTGGCAGGAACGGGTCGGCGCATGGGCAGCCGCGACCGGCTGCGACGCGTGGGTGATCCAGCGCGAGGTCGAGGACCCAGCCGAGTACGTCGAGCTGTGGTTGCGCGACTCCGGCGACCTCGGCGGCCCCTCGTACCGCGAGCGATACGAGGCGTGGCTGCGCTGGTTCGACGACAACGACGTCGACGGCGTCGGGTTCGGCTGGGTGGCGCTGCGGCGATCCGGCGCCGCGGACCCGGCGGTGCGGATGGAGGAGTGGGCGCACGCCGTCGAGCAGCCGCTCGGACCGGAGATCGGGGCCTGGTTCGACCGCGCCGACACGCTCCGATCCGACGACGCCGCCCTCCTCGCCAGCCGGTTGACCGTGGCCGGCCACGTCGTCCAGGAGCAGATCGGCCAGCCGGGCGAGGAAGACCCGGAGCACATCGTGCTGCGCCAGCACCGCGGTCTGCTGCGCGCCGTCGACGCCGGCACCGCCGAGGCCGGCTTCGTGGGTGCCTGTGACGGCACCCTGCCGGTCGGGGTCATCGTCGACGCGCTGGCCGCGGTGCTGTCGGTGGACGCCGGGGAGCTGCGAGCCGACCTGCTGCCGCGGGTGCGGGACCTGGTGCGGGACGGCTTCCTGCTGCCGTGAGGCCGCGACGGCGGTCCGCTACGACGCGCCCGCGACCGCCGCCAGCCCCACCACCAGGTACACCAGACCGCCGAGCGTCACCCCGCCCGCCGCCAGCAGCGGGATGCCCTGCGACAGCCAGCGCAGCCGCGACGATCGGTGCGCCGACGCCATCAGGAGCGTGCCGCCCTTGATGGTGGCCGCTCCGACCAGTGTGAGCGTCAGCGCCAGCCCGGCACCGAAGCAGACCACCAGGATCAGCGCGTAGCCGGTGCGGCCGGTCAGGATGCCGCTGACCAGCACCAGGAACGCCGACGGCGACGGCAACAGCCCGCCGGACAGGCCCAGCGCGACCAGCCCGCGGCGCGACCACGGCGCCACCCCGGGCGGCGGGCCGTGCCCGTGCCCATGGCCGTGGCCGTGCCCATGCCCATAGCCGTGGCCGTGCCCGTGGCCGGCAGCGACGAGGGCCGGGGTGGCCCGCCGCGCCCGTACGTAGCGCCGGATCAGCCCCAGCCCGACGGCGATCACCACGACGGCGGCTATCACCTGCAGCCACGACGTGATGCGTTCCGTGCCGGTGGTGTCCGACGCGGTCAGGCCCACCCACACCAGCGCGAGGACCAGGACCGAGAACGTGTGCATCGCCGCGACGATGCCGCCCAGCAGCAGTGCGTCGCGGTACCGGCCGTGCGAGCCGACCAGGTACGCGGCGGCGATGGTCTTCCCGTGTCCCGGCGCGACGGCGTGCGCACAGCCCACGACCAGCGCGATGGCCAGCCCGGCCCACCACACCCCGGGGGTGTCGAAGAGCTCGATCAGGCGGTCCTCGACCCCGCTCAGGCCGTTCACCGCGTCGCCCCGGCCGGAACGCGTCCGCTGCGGCGCCACCAGACCACGCCGCCCGCCGTGGCGACCACGACCAATGCTCCGGCTGCCGCCAGCGAGCGGGTGGCGGTGCGCGTTCCGGCGGCGTCGAAGTTCCACCGCTGGGTCGGTGTCGTCGCCGTGAAGAGCGACTGCTCCGGCTGCGACGGCACCTCCGAGGTGACGACGGTGCGGTAGTTCTCGTTGACGTCGGTGAGCGCCGTGACGGTCAGGTCCACCTCGGTGACCTCGGCCGGGCACGCGAACACCAACTGGGCACCGTCCGCGAGCAGGTCGTCGAGCCGGTCGACACGGCCCGTGCAGTCGTGGCCGTCCTGCTCCACTCCGATGTGCGACAGCAGGTAACTGGGGAGGTTGTCCGACCGGGCGAGCAGTTGCGCCCCGGTGAGCTGCTGGCCCTCCGCACCGGACTGGCTGGTGAAGGCGTCGAGGTGCTGGCCGAGGATCACCCAGTCGTCCTCGGCGGCCTGCCACTGCACGGAGACCTCGTTCGCGGAGGCGTCCACACGGACGTTCAACGGCGGACCGAACGGATGCGCCGTCGCCGTCGACGCGACGAACATGGCCGGTAGGACGGCGACGACCACGGCGGCGGCCAGCCGGCCCAGCCGGAGTCTCGGACGGACGTTGGCCACCGCGTCTCCTCTGCTGTGACGGAACCCCGGCACAGCAAAGCGTGGCCCGGCGCGCAGCACGTCGCCCAGGATGGGCGCCGGCATGAACCCCGGATGAACTTCCCGTTCGCCTACGCCCTCCGCATGATCATCGGCGATCCTCCCCACTATGACGGGGTCGATCGCCGATGATCATGGACGACGGGCAGCCGCGAGCTCGGCGTCGCTGCGCAGCACGCAGAACTCGTTGCCCTCCGGGTCGGCCATGGTGAGCCATCCGGTGCCGGGGCCGTACTTGCCGCGGTGGTCGGCGACGTCGGTGGCACCGATGCCGCGCAGCCGCTCGATCTCCTCGTCCCGGGTGCGGTCCGTGGGGCGCAGGTCGAAGTGCAGCCGGTTCTTGACCGTCTTGCCCTCCGGTACCTCGATGAACAGGACGTGGTGGCTGCCGTCGGGCGACTGGATCATGCACTCGTCGTGGCCGGGCTCGTTGGGGTCGTCGGCGATGTCGACGTAGCCGAGCACCTGCTTCCACCACTCCGACAGTCGGTAGGCGTTGGCGCAGTCGATGCTCGTGTGCGAGATGCGGGACGTCATCGCCACACCCTGCCTGCCCGGCCACGACGGCGTCGAACCGTTTTCACGGCAGGCCGGCGAACACCTCGCGCAGGTGCGGCCACGCCGACGTTCGGCAGTACACCGGGATCTCGTCGATCGGCACCGGCCGCGACACCACCTGGCCGCCGGCCACCTGTTGCCCGGTCCATGCGTCAACCCAGTCACCGGCGGGCAGGTACACGTCCCAGGTCGAGGCTCCTGGCGTCAGCACCGGCGCCACCAAGAGGTCGTCGCCGAGCTTGAACTGCGTCGACGCATGCGCCCACGCCTCTGCGTCGTCCGCGTGGTCGAAGAACAGCCCACGCATCAGCGGCGCCCCGCCGGCCACGGCGGCAGCGGCCGACGACGACAGGTAGCCCACCAGCCGATCCCGCAGGTGCGCGAACCGCCGGAACACCGGCACCACGCGGTCGTCACCGGTACGGTCGGCGACGTTCCACGGCGTGCGGTCGCGCAGCGGCTGCCGGTGGTGGTTGAACTCGGAGTGGTACTGCATGATCGGCATGAATGCCGACGCCGCGGCCGCGCGCAGGTACAGCTCGGGGTCCGGTACGTCGCCGGAGAACCCGGCCAGGTCCCAGCCCCAGTAGACGATGCCGCAGGCCCCCGCCGTCACACCGGCGACGATCGCGGCGCGGAAACCGTCCCAGGTGGAGTCCTCGTCGCCGGCCCAGAACGCGCCGTGCGCCTGTGACCCGGTGAAGCCGGCCCGACTGAACGTCACCGGCGCCTTGCCGGCCGAGCGGAGCAGGTCGCCGTACGCTCGCGCGTACTCGACGGGGAACAGGTTGTTGCCCGCGCTGCCGCGGACGGCTCCGCCAGAATGCCGCAGGTCGTGGCCCCAGGCGTGCTCGCCGCCGTCGGTCTTGAAGCCGTCGATGCCGACCTCCTCGACCAGGTAGCGACGCTTCTCCGTCCACCACGCCCGGGCCTTGTCCGCCGCCAGGTCAGGCATCAGGGCGAGCGGGAACCACCAGCCGCGGTTGCGGTACGGCCGGCCGTCCGCCTCGGTCACCACGAACCCGTGGTCTACGGCCGCGCGGACGTCGGCCGCCTGTTGGCCGGTGGGGTGCGGGCGTGTCTTGAGCAGCGGGATCTGCCAGAGCAGCACCTTGACGTCACGGGCGTGCAGGTCGTCGACCATGCCCTTCGGGTCCGGCCAGGCGCCGTCGGGCGGGAAGGTGAAGTCGGCCAGCCGGTGCGGTGCGCCGTCGTCGTGCACGGGGTACTGCGCGTCGCGGAACGCCGTGAAGGTCGACTCGTCACTCCACGCCTCGATGACCAACGCGCCGACGGGGACGTCGTGCTCGCGGTGGGCGTCGATCTCCGCCATCACCCGGGCCTGCGTGTTCCATTCGTTGCCGCTGGCCCACAGCCGGAAGACCCAGTCCGGCAGCTGCTCCGGGCGCCCTACGTCGGCCAGGAACGCGTCGAGCACGGCGGCCGGCGCTCCCTCGTACAGCCGCACCGCGAGCTCGTCGTCACCGTCCAGGTCGGCCTCGACGACGAGCTGGTCCGGCGCCGAGGCCCCCACGTCGTACCAGGTGCGCCGGGCGGTGCGGACGTGAAATCCCCAGCCGGACCCGGTGCCGACCACGAGCGCGAACGGCATCGGCAGGTAGGTGCGGCCGTGTACGCCCTGGGCCTTGTACTGTTCGAAGACGACGGCGTCGAGGGTGCGGCCGCGCTGGTCGACGTGGTCGTACCGTTCGCCGAAGCCGACGACGCGGTCGTCCGCGGCCAGCCGCAGCGCGAACCGGACCCGGCGCGGTCCCTCCGGCGCGACCAGCCAGCGCACGCTGCCGGGTACCAGGCGAGCGTCGTCGCCGTCCAGCCTCAGTTCGCCGCCGGACGTGGCCCACGCGCCCGCCGACACCTCGTACCAGCGGGTCCGCCGGGTGCCTCCGTCCGTCGTCGTCGCCACGAAGCGGTACCGATAGCGCGTGCCCGCGGCCAGCACCGGCGTACGTACCGACCAGAAGCTGCGGTCGGCCAGCGAGCGAGCCTGGGCGGCGGCCAGGTGCCCACCGTCGCCGCCCTCGTCATCCGGGCCGCCCGACGACGACGGCGCCAGCAGCGGCCACGCGACGGTACTGCCCGATCCGTCGTCCCATTCGCAGACGACGGACACGACGCTCGGAGCGGCCCGGACGCGCAGCTCACACGTCTCCCCGTCGATCGGGTCGGCCGGGACACGCTGGTCGCCGGTGACCGCGTAGGGGTGCTCGGAGCCGTAGGGCCGGTGCCGGATCATGCTGTCCTCCCCGGGACGCCGAGCTCGCACGCGAGGATGAGGTACATGCCGTGCGACCACAACAGTGGCGTGGCGACGGTGCCCCAGCGCTCGATCCACTCCTGTTCGCGCTGCGGTGCCAGCAGGTGGTGACCTACTTGCTCCGGCAGGTCGCCGGCGGGCGTGGCCTGGGCGGCGATCCAGCGCAGGCTGGCCCACGCCTCGTCGGTACGGCCGGCGGCTGCGTGGTTCCAGCCGAGGAAAGCCGTCAGCAGCGGCCACTGCCCACCGCCGTAGAACGTGTCGGCGGCGTAGCGGTGCACGCCGCCGTCGACGCTGAGCCGGTCGGCGACGGCACTCACCGTCGCGCGCCCGATCTCGCTGTCGCCGTCCACCAGGCCGAACGGGACGACACAGGCCAGCAGGCTCGCGTCCACGTCGTCGGCGCCCAGCCACTTGGACAGGTGCCCGGCCTCGGCGACGCCCTCGGCGAGGACCAGCGCATCGATGGCCGCGACGGCCTCCGTCGCCGTCTCCCGTTCGGCCGGCGTCAGCGCTGCGGCCAGCGCCGGGTGCGTCGTGGCGGCGGCGAGCCCGGCCCGGATCGCCCCGAGCGTGGACACGTGCCGGTGGTCGACGTGCTCCTCCCACCAGTCGTAGCAGGGCCGGGCCCAGAACGTCGTCAGGTAGCGCACCGCGGTCGCCACGCCGGGGCCGACCGCGTCCCCGTCGACGGCGCCGTGCCGGTCCGTGTGCGCGGCGAGCGCCCACAGCCAGGTGCCGTAGCCGTCGAGCTGGAAGTCCCACCACGGGTCGTTGCCGACGGCGCCGTCGACGGTGTACCTGGTCGGCAGCAGGTCGGCGACGGGGATGTGCTCGCCGCGTGCAGCCCGGGCGACCAGCGTGTCCACCTGGCCGGCGCGAGCCGTGAGCACCCGCGCGCACCACCGGTGGAACGCGGCCGCGCCGGCGGCGTCCCCGTACCGGCTGACGCCCTCGGCGATGAAGGCGCCGTCACGGAACCAGCTGTAGCCGCGGTAGGCGCTGAACGTCGGGCTGGCCGGGTAGGCGCCGGACGGCGCCTGGTGGGTGGCGATGACCCGGTGGCTGGCCTCGGCGAGTGCGACCAACTCGCCGAGATCGGGGTGGGTGGTCATGTCGGTCACGTGGTGGTCCTCTTCGGTGCGGAAGGCGGATTCAGCCGAGCAGCTCGTCGACGCGGGCGGCGGCGTCGGCAACGGCCTGCTCGACGCTCTTGCGGCCGGCCGCGGCGTTGCCGAGTTCCTCGGTGACGGCGTCCTGCATCTCCTGCTGCCGGACGATGACCGGCGGCAGCACCGTCTCGTCCAGCGCGTCGAACACCGCCTGCCGGTTCGCGGGCGGGCTCTGCTCCAGGTAGGGCGCGAGCTTCTCGTCGTCGTCGATCGGCGGCAGTTCCCAGCCGGCGTTCAGCCGGGTCTCGACCGTGGTGTCGGACGCGGTGAGGAACTCCAGCCACGCCTGCGCCTCGTCGGGGTGTTCACTGTTCGCGCTGACCACGACGCCGTTGGTGAACATCGCGCTGGCCTTCGTCGCGTCGCCGGGCTCGACGACGACGTCCCATTCGAACGGCACGTCGGCCAACGGGCCGAACATCCAGATGCCGCTGTGCCACATGGCGAGCTTGCCCTCGCGGAACAGGGTGGAGTCGAAGTCCGGGGTGCCGGCGCCTTCGGCCTCGGTCGGCATGACGGTGCCGGATTTCTCGGTCAGCCAGGTGGCCGCCGCGACACCCTCCGGGCTGTTGAACGCGGTGGCGGTGCCGTCCTCGTTCAGGAACTGGCCGCCGGCCTGCGCGAGCACCTTGTAGAACTCGTGGAACGTGGCCGGCTGGTAGTCGCCCCAGACACCCGCCGCGGCATCGGTGAGTTGCTGCGCCGCCGCCCGCTCGTCCTCCCACGTCCAGTCCGCGGTCGGCTCCGGCACGCCGGCCGCAGCGAACAGGTCCTTGTTGTAGAACAGCACGACGTCGGAGAACGACTCCGGCAGGCCGAGCTGCGCACCGTCGTGCTGGAACGCCTCCAGCAGCGACGGTGTATACGCGCCGCCGTCGACATCGAGCTCCGCCAGCGCACCGCTCTCGGCGTAGGTGACGAAGTTCTCGTAGTTCAGCTCGAACGCGTCGGCCTCGGTGCCGCCGGCGACGGCCGTCTGCAGCTTGGTGAAGTAGTCGGCGTACGGCGTGGTCTCGACCTGCACGTCGATGTCCGGGTTCTCCTCCTCGAACGCCGCGACAATCGCCTCGAGGTTGGACTCGTTGCCGCCGCTGGAGGAGAACTCCATGTAGCGGACGACGACCTGGCCGTCCTCGCCCGTGTCAGAACGGGTGGCCGAGCCCTGTGAACAGGCCGACAGGGTCAGGATGGCGGCGCCGGCGACGAGTGCGCCGAGCCGGAGCGGGTGAGCCATGGGTGTACTCCATTCGGTTGGCCGGCGTCACTTGAGCCCGGAGCGGGCGACGCCCTGGATGACGTACTTCTGTGCCGCGAGGTAGAGCACGGCGATCGGGACGATGCTGACGACGGAGCCGGCCATCACCACGTCCCACTCGGTGGTGAACTGGCCGTGCAGGGTGCTCAGGCCGAGCGGCAGGGTCATCAGCTCCGGGGACCGGATGACCACGAGCGGCCAGAGGAAGCTGTTCCAGCTGGACATGAACGCCAGTACCGCGAACGTCGCCAGCGCCGGGCGGATCAGCGGCCACACGACGGAGGCGAAGATGCGAAGGTGGCCGGCACCGTCGATGGTGGCCGCCTCGTCCAGCTCGATGGGCACCTGGGCGACCGCCTGGCGCAGCAGGAACACCCCGAACGCCGAAGCGATGCTCGGTGCGAGCAACGCGGCGTACGTGTCCACCAGGTTCAGCGCTCGCATCTCGATGAACAGCGGCACCACCAGCACCTGCATGGGCACCATGAGCGTCGCGAGATAGACGAGGAACAGCGCGTTGCGGCCGGGAAAGTCGAGGCGGGCGAACGCGTACGCCGCCATCGCGCTGGTGATCAGCTGCAGCAGCGTGGACGCGACGGCGATCCAGAGGCTGTTGGCCAGGATGCGCCAGAACGGCATCGCGTCCAGCAGCGTGCGGTACGCGTCCAGCCCGGGGTCGTCGGGGATGAGGTCCGGGGTGCCCAGGCCGGCGCCCGGCGTGACGGAGGTGATCACCGTCCAGGCGAACGGGAACAGCATGACCAGCGCGCCGAGCGCGACGCCGGTGTAGAGCGCGGCCCTACGCATAGGTCACCCACCGCCGCTGGCCCCGGACCTGGACGATCGTCACGATCAGCACCACCACGAACAGCAGCCACGACAGCGCCGAGGCGTCGCCGGCGCGTCCGTAGCGGAACGTGAGGTCGTAGATCTGCTGCACGACGACCTCGGTGGACCCGGCCGGTCCGCCGCCGGTCATCACGAAGACCTGATCGAACACCTGGAAGCCGTTGATGAGCGAGATGACGACGACGAAGAACGTCGACGGCGACAGCAGCGGCAGCGTGACATAGCGGAACCGCTGCCACGCGCTCGTGCCGTCCACCTTGGCCGCGTCGTACAGCTCACCAGGAATCGCCTGGAGCCCGGCCAGCAGGATGACCATGACGAAGCCGAGGTCCTTCCAGGCCGACGCGATGATGACCGACGGCATCGCCCAGGCCGGGTCGGTCCACCAGCCCGGACCCTCGATGCCGACCAGGCCGAGCAGGTGGTTGACCAGGCCGTTCGCCGGGCTCAGCAGCCAGCGCCAGAGCAGCGCGACCACGACCCAGCTGGTCACCACCGGCAGGAAGTACGCGGCCCGGAAGACGTTGCGGCCGCGCAGCGCGGTGTTGAGGGCGAGCGCCGCGGCCAGCCCGCCGGCGTACACCAGCGGCAGGTAGCCGGCGATGTACCCGAGCGTGTGGCCGAACGCCGCCCACGTGTCGCCGTCGGCGAGCAGCTCGCGGAAGTTGGCCAGGCCCACGAACTTCATCGGGGTGATGAGGTTCCAGTCGTGCAGCGCGACCCAGAACGAGCTGACCATCGGCACCAGCGTGAACAGCACCAGCGGCACCAGGCTGGGCGCGAGGAACAGCGCGACGATGCCGGCGTACTTCAGGCGGTTGCCGCCGTAGCGCAGGGTGGTGCGCCGGCGCGGCACCCTGGGGGGCGTCGTGCTGCCGGATGTCTTCGCGGCCGTCGTGGTCGCGCTCATGACAGTTCCCGGGCGAGTACACCGTCGAGCCTGGCGCGCACGAGGTCGCCCTGGTCACCGGTGGCGCCGGTCGCACCGGACGGAGTGGCCAGCACGAGGGCGGCCGCACCCAGGGCCCAGGAGGAGTCGTCCCACGCCTCGACCGCGACCGGAACAGCGCGCCGCGTGGGCATGAGGTGAGAGCGCAGACTCGGCTCGAAGCCGGGCCGCCAGTGTTGCCAGCCGCGGGTGCCCTCGCCGAGCACGATGACCGTCTCCGGGTCCATCACGTTGATGAGCCCCGCGACGGCCCGGCCGAAGATCGTCCCGGCGTCGGCGAAGACGCGCTGTGCACCTGTGCTGCCGGTGTCGGCCAGGTGCTGCAGGTCCGCCGGCTTCGCGTCCGTGCCGACGAGGCCCGCGGCGACGGCGTCAGTGAGCAGCGCCTGCTGCCCGACCGCGGCCTCCAGGCAGCCGGTGTTGCCGCAGGAGCAGCGCGGACCGTCCGGCCGGACCGGGAAGTGGCCGAACTCGCCGGCTCCGCCACTGGTCCCGCGGTGGATCGTCCCGTCGACGACGAGTCCGGCGCCGACACCGCGGCCGATGGTGACCACGAGGAAGTTCCGGTGCGCGCGACCGCGGCCGTACAACCGCTCGGCCACCGCGAGCGCGTTGACGTCGTTCTCCACCAGCACAGGCACTGGCAGGGCCGCCCGCAGGCGAGCACCCAGGGCCAGGTTGCGCCAGCCGAGCGTGGGAGCGTCGACGACACCGGTGTCCTGGTCGTCGACGGCGCCGGGCACGCAGATGCCGAAGCCCAGGATGGGCGCACTCTCGCGGTCGGGCTCCGTCAGCGGCCGCAGCAGGTCCGCCAGCCGGTCCGGTGCGTCCGCGGCCACCGCGTCGAACGGCCATTCCCAGCTCTGCCGGACCGCGCCGTCCAGTCCGACGTCCACCACCGCGACGTGGTCGGCCGCCACCTTGGCGCCCAGGGCCCGGCCGGCCTCGCCGACCAGGCCCAGCAGCACAGCCGGGCGGCCGCCACGCGACGGCCGGTGCTGGACCTCGGCCACCATGCCGCGGGCGATCAGATCCTTGACGACCTGCGTCACCGTCGCCGGGCTGACCCCGACCGCACGGGCGATGTCAGTCCTGCTCAGCGGGCCGGATGTCCCCAGCGCGGCGAGAACGGCCGAGCGGGTGAGGTCGCTGCGGGGCACGGGCATCGGCACTTCCTTCAGGACTAAAGTTAGTCATAAAGAAACATGCCGATGGCGAGCCTGTCAACCCCGGACCTCGGCGGGCATGGTCACCGCATGCTGGGGCTACGTCACGTGCTGGGTCTGAGTCACGCGCACGGATCGGCCGCCCGGCGTTCCGCGGCACTCACGCCCAAGACGCGACCCAGACCCAATAGGCCATCGCGCGCCTCCCCGCCGGGACCGTCCGACCAGCCGAGCAGGCCCGGCAGCGGCGCGACGAGCGCGGTGCCCCACCCTGTCGCGGGCTGGGCGTCGCAGGGTGCCGTGGTTTCCACCTGATCGTCGATGTGTCGCCTGATCGGGTCGGTGGCGACGATCAGGTGGCGTCAGCACCCATGACGGCGCTGATAGCGCACCTGATCGTCGCCAGCATGTGGACACGAAACGATCAGGCGACCTCGACACGGCGATTCGGCGCGATCGGTCACCTGATCGTTACGCCCGGGGTGGCGGCAGGAAGCCGAACGCACCGGCACTCGATGCGACAGGGAACGATGCGACGAGGCGGCGCATCGGCCGCGACCGAGTGCGGGTGCCCGCCTCGGCACCACCCACGGCGATGACCCACTTCGATAGCGCCTGCCACGCCAACACCCGGATCGGGGCGCTATGGCGCGGACGCGGCTATTGAGGTCGCACGACGCTATTCAGGTGCATGCCCGGCCCGCGATGACCGACGACCGGGCCGAACAGCCCGCTGACCGTTACCGGCGGCGGCCGGAGAATGACGCGGAGAAAGCGCCCGCGGTGGTCGAGCGGCCGGACGCGGCGGTGGTGGTGCCCCGGCCCCGGCGCTGTGCGGCGCGGCCGGCGGCAGCCGCTTCGCTGCCGCCCGAGCGTGCGGTGCCGCCCGAGCGCGGGTTGCCGCCCGAGCGTGCATTGCCGCCCGAGCCGCGCGTCGAACCGCCACCCGAACGGCGACGGCGGCCGTTGCCGTTCCTGTTGCCGGTCCGCTCGCCGCGGGACAGCTGGGGCGCAGGTGTGTGGGCTACGGGCTCCACGAACGGCGCCTTCGGCCCGGTGAGCGCCTCGATGGCGGGGTCGCCCGCCGACACGCGCGAGATTACCGGCGTGATACCGGCCTGCCGGCAGAGCGTTCGCACGTCACCAGCCTGGTCCGGCGTCATGACGGTGACGACGGCACCGTCCGCGCCGGCCCGGGCGGTGCGGCCCGAGCGGTGCAGGTACGCCTTGTGCTCGGCGGGCGGGTCGACGTGCACCACGAGGGCGACGTCGTCGACGTGGATGCCGCGCGCCGCGATGTCGGTGGCTACCAGGACACGGGCGGTGCCGGCCGAGAAGGCGGCGAGGTTGCGCTCACGCGCGCCCTGGCTGAGGTTGCCGTGCAGGTCGACCGCGGGGATGCCGGCGGCGGTGAGGCTCTTCGCGAGCTTCTTCGCGCCGTGCTTGGTGCGGGCGAACAGCAGCGTGCGGGTCTGTCCGGCGGCCAGTTCGCGCACCACCTGGCCCTTGTCGCCGGCAGGGACGGCCAGGACGTGATGGGTCATGGTGGAGACCGGCGCGACCGCGGGCGCCGTCGAGTGCATGACCGGGTTGGTCAGGTACCGCCGCACCAGTGTGTCCACGCCGTTGTCCAGGGTGGCCGAGAACAGCAGCCGCTGTGTGTCGCGCGGTGTGGTGTCGAGCAGTCGCTTGACCGCCGGCAGGAAGCCGAGGTCGGCCATGTGGTCGGCCTCGTCGAGCACTGTGACCTCGACCGAGCCCAGGTCACAGTGGCCCTGCGCGATGAGGTCCTCGAGCCGGCCCGGGCAGGCGATCAGGACGTCGACGCCGGCGCGGAGCGCGCGGGTCTGCGGTACCTGGCCGACGCCGCCGAAGACGGTGGTGGTGCGCAGGTTCATCGCGGCCGCGAGCGGCGCGAGGGCGGCCGCCACCTGGTTGGCCAGCTCGCGCGTGGGCACGAGCACGAGCGCGCGGGGGCGGCCGGGTCGCCGGGGCCGGTCGGACAGCGTCAGGCGGCTCACGGTCGGGACGGCGAACGCGATGGTCTTGCCGGAGCCGGTCTGGCCGCGCCCGAGTACGTCGCGGCCGGCGAGGGTGTCCGGGAGCGTGGCGGCCTGGATCGGGAACGGAGTGCTGACGCCGCCGTCCGCGAGGGCGGCGACGACGGCTGCCGGCACGCCGAGCTCGGCGAACGAGCGACCTTCGACTGCGGCGGCCGCCGGCCGGCCGGCCGGCGGTGCCGCGTCGATGGCGGCGGAGCTAGCGGTGGTCTCGCGGGCCGCCGCAGCGGGCTGCGGGGCGCGACGATTACGGGCACGACGGCGGGCGGAACCGCTCCGCGGCGTGCGGGTATCAGTGGGCACAGACGTCCTTCCAGGACGAGATGAGATTGGCCGGTCACGAACGGACGCCCACTCATTCTGGAAGGGGGAACCTGCGCCTGCTGACGGCGCGTCGCACTCGACCTCGGGGGCGTTTCGGCACGCCCCGTCGTCACACAGTCTGCCTTACCGGCCGCCGATGACCAAACGGCTCACGCCCGGTACTGCGCGGTGAGCGGGCACTTGAACGGGTCGCGGGCCTGCAATCCCACGTCGTTCAGATAGCGGACGACCACCCGGTAGGAGTCGAACAGGCTGGTCTCGGTGTAGGTGATCTTGTGTTTGGCGCAGAACTCTCGCACGATCGGCTGCGCCCGCCGCAGGTTCGGCCGCGGCATGCTCGGGAACAGGTGGTGTTCGACCTGGTAGTTCAGCCCGCCCATGGCGAGGTCGGTGAGCACGCCGCCGTGGATGTTGCGCGACATCAGCACCTGGCGGCGCAGGAAGTCGATCTTCATGGAGGCCGGGACGATCGGCATGCCCTTGTGGTTGGGCGCGAACGAACCGCCCAGCAGCAGGCCGAAGAGCCCCAGCTGGACGCCGAGGAACGCCAGCGCCTTCCCCGGCGGTAGGACGACGAACAGCGCGGTCAGGTAGCCACTGAGGCGGACGCCGACGAACAGCGCCTCGACCCAACGGTGCTTGAGCCGCTCGCGGCGCATGATGGTCTGGATGCTCACCACGTGCAGGTGCAGGCCCTCGAGCAGGAGCAGCGGGAAGAAGAAGTACCCCTGCCGGTTGGCCAGCCAGGCGGTGAGTCCGCGGCGGCGCTCAAGCGCCGCAGGCGAGAACGCCAGCACGCCGGGCGCGATGTCCGGGTCGGCGCCTTCCTTGTTGGGGTTGAGGTGGTGGCGGGTGTGCTTGCGCATCCACCAGCCGTAGCTCAGCCCGGTGAAGAGGCCGGACAGGACCCGGCCGGTCCATTCGTTCCAGCGGTGCGAGGCGAAGATCTGCCGGTGCGCGCTCTCGTGCCCGAGGAACCCGAACTGGGCCAACACGACCGCGAGACCCGCGGCGAGGAAGAGCTGGTACCAGGAGTCACCCAGCAGGGCGAAGCCCACCCAGATGCCGACGAACGCCGCCACAGAACCGATCATCAAAGACCAGTAAAAGCCGTACCGGCGCTTCAACAGTCCGGCCGACTGGATGATGCGCGATAACTCGGCATAGGCGCTCACGTGCCGCTCGCGCGGCGAGGCGCCCGCCAGAATCGGCCCGTCGGCGGAGGTCAGCGTCGTCTGTGTCATCCGTGGGTCACCGTTCTGTCGGGGGTGGCCGCGAAGGCCGGGACGTCGTGGGCACGGTCGCGCGTGGCTCCACCGGCGACGGAACCCTGGCGCTCGGAGCATACCCGTCATGTCGGGCGATCATGCCGACGACGATGTTCGGCCTGGCCGCAGCGGTGGCCGGCGCCCGGCTCGATGCGCAGGTCAACGGGCGGCGGGGAAGGTCAGGGTGACGGTGGCTCCGTCGCCTGGGCGTCCGTCGATGACCATCGACCCGTCGTGGGCGTGAACCACCTCGTCCACCAGTGCCAGGCCGAGCCCGAGGCGGTGGCCGTTGCCGTTCGCGCCCGGGCCGCGGCGGAACCGTTGAGTCAGTTCGGCGGCCAGTTGCGGGTCGAGCCCGACGCCGTTGTCGATGACGCTGATGCGCGCGTGGCCGTCGTCGCCGGTGAGGCTGATGGTGACAGTACCGCCGCGCTCCACGTGGTCCATGGCGTTGTCCACGAGGGCGGCGACGGCGCGGCGCAGGGCGCTGGGCACGCCGGACACGACGTGCTTGCCGTCCGGTGCGGCGTCGACGACGATGTCCACCCCGGCCTCGTCGGCGGTGGCGGAGAAGGAGTCCTTGATCTGCGTCGCCACCCGGGCCAGGTCGACGGGCTGTCGCGCCTCCGGGCGGTACTGCAGTTCGGCGGAGAGCAGCATGTCGTTGACGATGTCGGTGAGCACGCGGGCATCCTCGACCAGCTGGGTGATCTCCTGCCGCTGGTCGTCGTCGGTGACGGGGCCGCGCTCCAGCAGTTGGGCGCGCGTGTGCAGGATGGCCAGCGGGGTGCGCAGCTCGTGGCTGGCGTCGGCCACGAACCGTCGTTGTGACGTCAGCGCGTCACCAAGCGGCCGCACCGCGCGGCGGGCCACCAGCCAGCCCAGCCCGGCCGCCGCCAGGACCCCGATGGCACCCACCAGGATGGACAGGCGGGCCAGCCGCTCGGTCTCCTCCTGCTGCTCGACGAAGCTGGTGACGGCCGCGGCCCGGACGCCGTCGGTCTCGGCCACATAGGCGAAGAACGGCGTGTCGCAGGCTTCGAACTCGGTGCCGCCGGCCGGGAGGCTCTCGACGGTGGCTTCGAACGCCGCCTGGTCGCACCCTTCCGGCAACGGGTCGATCGTCAGCGGCTGGGCCGCCGACGGGTCGTAGCCCTTCGGGTTCGCGATCTTGTCCTGGAGCTTGTGCTCGGTGGCTTCGCGCCGTTCCTGCAGGCTGATGGAGTACACCAGGGCGATGACGGCGGCGACGACGACCGCCGCCGCGATCCCGGTCTGGACGGCGACGACGATCGATGCCCGCCGCAGCAGCCGTCGGTCGGACGGTGCGGACGGTGGACGGCGGCCCTGCTGGCCGCGACGGCGCCAGCTCAAGCGGATCCCATCTGATAGCCGAGGCCGTGGACGGTCCTGATGATGTCCCGGCCGAGTTTCCTGCGCAGATAGTAGACATAGGTGTCCACGGCACCGGGGCTGTCCGCGTCCTGGAACACCAGCCGCCGCAGCTCGTCGCGGGTGAACACCTGGGTGCGGTGTGCGGCGAACAGGTGCAACAGTTCGCATTCCCGGCCGGACAGCTCGATCGGTGCGGCGGTGCCGCCGGCCACCCGCCGCGACGTGACGTCCAGGTACCGCTCGCCGAGGTCCAGCCGGGTCGAGGTGTCGGTGTGCCGCCGCAACAGCGCGCGCAGCCGGGCCAGGAGTTCGTCGATCTCGAACGGTTTGACGACGTAGTCCTCGGCGCCGGCGTCCAGGCCCTCGACGCGGTCGTCGGTGGTGCCGCGCGCCGTGAGCACCAGCATGGGCGTCGTGACCCCGCGCGAGCGCAGTTTGCGGATCAGGTCGACGCCCTCGATGGCCGGCAGCCCGCGGTCGATGACCATGACGTCGAACTGGCTCGTCAGCGCCTGGTGCAGGCCGGTGTGGCCGTCCCGCGCGACGGTGACGTCGTAGCCCTCGGCGGTGAACAGCCGGCCGAGCAGGTCCGACAGCTTGGTGTCGTCCTCGACCAGCAGGAGCCGGTGGCGGCGGTCCGCTGTCATGACCTCGATGGTCCCACGGGTGCTCTGAGGTTCCTCTGAGATTCGCTCTCGACGATGGAACGTGCTGGTGACCTGGGCTTTGCGGCGCACGCGGTGGGTGATCGCCACCGGCCGACATCGCGGCGGACGCGTCCTGCGTCTACAGGTGTGAAGCCGGTCGCCTACGAGGCATCGGCGCAGGGAGGCTGATATGCGCACTGGTCGCGAGATCGACGTCGTGCCCGCGGGTGAGGACGATCTGCGGCACACTGCGGAGCTGCACGTGACGGAGCTCCCGCATGGGTTGTTCCCGCGACTCGGCGACGGGTTCGTCCGCCGTTGGCACGGCGCACACCTGGCGTCGCCTCACGGCGTGCTGCTCGTCGCCACCCGCGGCGACGAGGTGGTCGGTTTCGTTCTGGGCACCACCGACCGGCCCGCCAACGTGTCGTGGATCATCGGGCACCACCGCCGCGAGCTGGTGATGGCGGCCCTCGGCAGCCTGGTCACCCGCCCCGGAGTGGCGGCGGGGTTCGTCCGCACCCGAGGGCTGCGTTACCTGCGCCGGCTGTTCGGGCGCAGCGCGGCGCCGGCCAGGGTGGCCGGCCAGGGGGGCGTCCCGGAGGCGGACTTCGCGTCCATCGCCGTGCTCGAGGCGGTCGTCGTCGCTCCCGGTGCACGCGGGGAGGGCATCGGCACAGCCCTGGTCGAGGCGTTGCTGCGCGTCGTGGCGGCGGCCGGTGCGGAACGGACCGAGCTGGTGACGAAGGCCGGCGCAGCGGGCGCGGCCGGGTTCTACGAGCGGGCCGGCTGGCACCGGGTGGGCGGTCACGTCGACCGTGACGGCGACGAGGTGCTGACGTTCCGCATCGACCCGAGGTTCGTGCGGGCTCGATGACTCGACGTACCACCCGGCGCGCGTTCCTCGCCGGCGGGCTCGCCGCCGCTGCAGTAGCGGCCTGCGGCACCGAGCCGCAGACACAGCCGCGCACGATCCGCACACCCGATCCGGCACCCAAACTGCCGGCAGGTCCGGTACCTGAGCCCCCGTTACCGGTACCGGACCTGTCGGCGACCCAGCCATGGGAGCCATCCGCGGGAGAGATCGCGCCCGAGATCAAGGTGGCTGCTGTCCGGGTCATCGAGGCGCTGGGCAACGCGCCCGACGGTGCCGCCCCACCCACGCAGCGGCTCACGGCGGCGGGTGCCGAGCCGCGGCTCGCCGCTGCCGCCGGCCCGCTCGTGCCCCCGTCGGTGCCGTCCACCGTCGCGGTCGTCTACCCCCAGTACGGCGGGCTGGAGCGGTCAACCGCCAGCGTCATGGCCGTGACCGAGCAGACCTGGGTGGTCGACCGCGCCCTGGTGAGCCGCAGCGTCACCGTCGACGTGCGGCTGAAGCGCGGCTCCGCCGGCTGGCTGGTCGACCAGCTGCTGCCGGCCGAGGTGATCGACCGGGCGGCGCTGACGCTCGACGGTGCGGCGGCGCAGCTGGCCGCCAGCCCGCGGGTCCACCTGCCGGATGCCGCGGTGGCGGATCTGGCCGCGGGCATCGTGGACGCGCGGGTGGTCGCCTCGCTGCTCGAGCTCGCCGCGACCTACGAGCTGTCGGTGTCGGTGTTCCGCGCCGGACACCCGGAGAACGTCTTCGGCACGGACCGCACCAGCAACCACACTCGCGGCCGGGCCGTGGACATCTGGGCCGTCGACGGTGTTCCGGTGGTGACCATGGGGCTGGACGACCCCCTCCTGCTCGGCTTCCTCGACGCCGTACGGTCCACGGGCAGTGACGAGATCGGTGGCCCGGTCGACCCGGACGGGCCCGGTGGGAAGCACTTCGCCGACGACCTCCACCGGGACCACGTCCACCTGGGCTTCGAGCGGTGAGGACGGACATTGCACGTGCCGTGCGCCATCGGAGCCGGCGCGAGCCCGGCGAGGAAACGATCAGGTGACCGTTCGCGGCGAATTGGCGTGTCGGGGTCGTCTGATCGTTTCGTGTCCACATGCTGGAGGTGATCAGGTGCCCGACCCGCGTTGTCCCCGGGTGCTGTCGTCACCTGATCGTCGCCACGGACCCGATCAGACGACACATCGACGATCAGGTGGGACACCGCCGGCACGGGCAGAGCGCGCCGCGTCGCGCCGGACACACTCACCCGAACCGGCGGTGCCCATCGCCACGCCGGGCGGCACCCATGTCGTCACCCGCGGTGGCGGCCGACGCCTGTGTGGCCGGACTGGCCGGACCCGTCCGTGAGGCCGCATATGTGATCCTGGTGCCGTGAACACAGTGCCGCACCTCGTCGTCATGGGCGTGTCCGGATCCGGCAAGACGACGGTCGCGCGGCGACTGGCCGAGGTCCTGGACCGCCCGTTCGCCGAGGCCGACGACTTCCACCCGCCGGCCAACGTGGCGAAGATGGCCGCCGGTACACCACTCACCGACGAGGACCGCTGGCCGTGGCTCGAGATCGTGCGCGACTGGCTGTCCGAGCAGACCAAGGCCGGCCACAGCGCCGTCGTCACGTGCTCGGCACTGCGCCGCGCCTACCGTGACGTGCTGCGCGAGGCAGCCGGTCCGGTGCGGTTCGTGCACCTGGACGGCGACCCCGAGCTGATCGCCGAGCGGATGCGGCATCGGAAGGGGCACTTCATGCCGCCTGTGCTGCTGCGCTCGCAACTGGACACCCTGGAACCCCTGGAGCCCGACGAGGACGGCGTGCGGATCCCCGTCACCGGAACGCCGGACGAAATCGTCGAAGATGCGCTGAAACAGCTGAATCAGCTCGACCCGTGACGTATGTGACGGTTTCAACCGATGCGCATGCCGGGTATATGGGGGCGGCGGGCAGGGCGCGGCGGGTCGAGTCTCCGCTCGCGGGGGTGGCGGAGAAGCATCGCTGCGCCGTGCCCGCGCCCCGGTGCGGAACTAAGGTGGATGGTCCGGCCGTCTTCTCCTGTGACGGAAGCACGCCCAAACCAGCGCAACTCAGCATCGAAAGCAGATGAGCACCGAACCGGAACCTGACGTCCACGGCCGGGGTGACAAAGGCCCCCGCTACCGAGCCACCCGGCCCAAGCGGACCGGGTGGCGACGCGTCGTCAACTGGAAAACCTTCGGCTTCTCGCTCCTGGGACTGTTCCTGCTCGGCGCGGCCGGCATCGGGATCGCCTTCGCGGTGATCGATGTGCCGGAGCCCAACGACTTCTCCACGTCCGAGTCCACCATCGTCTACTTCGACGACGGCGAAACCGAACTGGGCAGGTTCAGCGCGGAGAACCGCGAGATCGTCGACGCCGAGCAGATGCCCGAGACGCTGAAACAGGCCGTGGTGGCCGCCGAGGACCGCAGCTTCTACGAGAACTCCGGCTTCTCCGTCACCGGCATGACCCGCGCCGCGTGGGACACGCTGCGCGGCAACCCCAGCGCCGGCGGCGGGTCCACCATCACCCAGCAATACGTCAAGAACTACTACCTCACGCAAGACCGCTCGTATACCCGTAAGGTGCGCGAGCTCGTCATCTCGGTGAAGATCGACCAGGAAGTCGACAAGGAACAGATCCTCGCCGACTACCTCAACACCATCTGGTTCGGTCGCGGCACCTACGGCGTGCAGACGGCAGCGCGGTCCTACTTCGGCGTCAACGTCGAAGAGCTCGACCTCGCGCAGAGCGCGGCAATGGCGGCCATCCTCCGCTCGCCGAGTCGGTACGACCCGACACTGGGGCCGGAGAACGCCGAGCGATTCGAGCAGCGGTACCGGTACGTGCTGGACGGGATGGTCGCCACCGGTGCCATCGACCAGGCAACCGCCGACGCCGCCACGTTGCCGACGGTGCTGCCGGAACAGCAGGTCAACCGCTACGGCGGACCGAATGGCTACCTGCTGATGATGGTCCGCGACGAGCTGCTCCAACTCGGGTACGACGAGCAGGAGATCGAGACCGGCGGCCTGCGCGTGACGTCGACGTTCAACGCGCAGGCGCAGACGGCCGCCGTCAACGCGGTGAACGAGGAGCGGCCCACCGAGGATGCCGAGCGCGTGCACATCGGGCTGGCCGCGGTGCGTCCCGGCGACGGGGCCGTGGTCGCGCTCTATGGCGGACCTGACGCCGTTGAGCAGAGCTTCAACGACGCCGTCGACGCCGTCCCGCAGGCCGGTTCCACCGTGAAGCCGTTCGTCCTGGCCGCCGGGCTCGAGAACGGCTACTCACTGAACAGCCGGTTCTGGGGCAACTCACCGTTCGATCCGCCGGAGCTCGGCCCGCCGGTCAACAACCAGGGCAACCGCGACTACGGTCGGCGGGTCACGCTGGAACGGTCGATGGAGAACTCCATCAACACCGCGTTCATCGACCTCACCATGCAGATCGGCTCACAGACCGTCATCGACGCACTGGTCCGGGCCGGTTTCCCCGAGGACGAGCAACTGCAGGCCAACCCTCGCGTGGCCATCGGCATCGGCGGGGTGTCGGCGCTGAACATGGCCAACTCGTACGCCACCCTCGCGGCGCAGGGTGTCCGCTCCGACGCCTACGTCGTGTCGGAGGTGCTCGACCGGGACGGCCAGGCCGCGTACACCCACGAGGCGGTGACGGAGCGCGCGTTCGAGGAGGACGTCATGGCCGACGTCACCTACTCGCTCACCGAGACCGTCGAGAACGGGACCGCGGAGGTCGCTCAGGACCTCGACCGCCCGGTCGCCGCGAAGACGGGCACGCACGACGACCTCACCGCGTGGTTCAGCGGCTACACACCGCAACTGGCCGCGTCGGTGGCGTACTTCCGCGGCGACGGCACGGCGGCCGGCACGGAGTCGCTCACCGGCGTCGGGGGCATGGAGAACTTCAGCGGCGGCGCCTACCCCGGCCGCACCTGGACGGCGTTCATGCAGGGCGCCATGGAGGGCCTGCCGGAGGAGGAGTTCCCCGACCGGGCCGACGTCGGCGACGGTGGCAACGGCGGCGGCAACCAGGGCGGCGGCAACGGCGGCGGCAACGGCAATGGCAACGGCAACCAGGGCGGCGGCAACGGCAACGGCGGTGGCCAGGACGACGACGATGACGAGGACCGCCCGTCCGGCGACGAGGGTGGCAATGAGACCGGCGGTACCGAGGGCGGTGACGAAGGTGGCACCGAGGGCGGTGACGAAGGTGGCACCGAGGGCGGCGACGAGACCGGCGGTACCGAGGGCGGCGACCAGTCGGGTACGGAGAGCGGCGACCAGTCGGGTACGGACGGCGGCACGGAGGGTGGCACCGACGGCGGTACCGAGGGTGGCGACCAGTCGGGTACGGATGGCGGCACGGAGGGTGGCACCGACGGCGGTACCGAGGGTGGCGACCAGTCGGGTACGGATGGCGGCACGGAGGGTGGCACTGACGGCGGCACGGAAGGTGGCACGGAAGGTGGCACGGAGACCGGCACCGAGCTCGGCGGCGAGTGGAGCGGCACCGACACCGGCCGCGCCGCCGCCGCGCTGGCCGGCGCGGGCGTCCTGGTCACCGCTGGAGGGCTGCGGCGCCGCCCCGACTGATCAGCCGGCGGCGGCCTCGATCACCTCGATGACGGTCTTGAGGTCGTGCACGACGATCGGGTCGGCCCCCGCGGCGTCGCCGGCCGCCTTCTCGTGGGCCTCGAGGCGCAGCCAGTCCTCCCAGCCGACCACGCGGACGTCGCGGTCGGCCAGCAGCCGCTCGACGGCGTCCGGGTCGGAGCGTCGCGCCGGCAGGGTCGGTACGTCGGCGAGCACCGACTCGACGACCTCGTTGGCGTCGCCGCGGTTGGTGGCGATGACCCCAGTAGGTCCGCGCCGCAGCCAGCCGGTGACGTAGACGCCGGGCAGCGCGTCGTCGCCGGCCACCACCCGTCCGTCGCGCGACGGCACGGTGCCGGTGGCCTCGTCGAAGGGAAGCCCGGGCAGCGCGCTGCCGTGGTAGCCGATGGCGCGCACCACGAGCTGGGTCGGCAGCCGCAGCGTCGGCCGGTCACCGGATCTGGTGGCCTCCAGCTCGATGGCGGTGACCTGGCCGGGGCCCTCGATGCGCACCGGCCTGCGCCAGAAGTGCAGGTGGATGCGGCGGCGCGCGCCGGTGGCCGGCCGCTGTGACCACTCATGGCAGACGTCCACGGTCACCCGTGCGTGCCGGTCGGTCGCCACCGCTTCCTCGTCGGCGGGGCCGAGCACGAGGTCGTCGGGGTCGACGATGATGTCGACGCCCTCCAGCGCGCCGAGTTCGTGCAGCTCGGGCGAGGTGAACTTCGCCTGCGCCGGGCCGCGGCGGGCGACCAGGTGGACGTCGGTCAGTGTGCTGGCGGCCAGCACGTCGACCACGTGCCGCGGCATGGAGGTGGCGCGCAGGGTGGCGGCGTCCTTGACCAGGATGCGGGCGATGTCGAGCGCGACGTTGCCGGCGCCGATGACGGTGGCGGCGCTCAGGTCGGCCGGCAGCGCGATCGGCCGCGCCTGCGGATGGCCGGTGTACCAGGCGACCATCTCCGAGGCGCCGAGTGAACCCTCGAGCTCCTCGCCGGGGATGCCGAGGCGCCGGTCGCCGAGCATGCCGGTGGAGACGACGACGGCGTCGTACGCCGCCCGGAGCTCGTCGATGGTGACGTCGCGGCCGACCGACACGTTGCCGAGGAAGCGGACCTGGTGCTGCTGCAGCCCTCGCGCCAGCACCCGGGAGATGTTGCGGGTCTTGGGGTGGTCGGGGGCGACGCCGTAACGCACCAGGCCGTACGGCGCCGGAGCGGCCTCGTAGACGTCGACGCGGTCGAAGGCCTCGCCGCGCAGTAGCGCCGCCAGGGCGTACAGGCCGGCGGGACCAGCACCGACGACGGCGGCGGCACGCGCCGCGGCGGGGGACCCGTCGTCGTCCATCACCCCAACGTTAGCCACGAACGCCCCACCCCCGCCATACCCTGCGTTGATCTTGGAGTAACTGCGGCATTGCGGGGCGATTTGTCCGATGGATTCCGCACGAACTCCAAGATCAACCGGGATGGAGCCTCACGGAGCCGGAAGCGCAGACGTGAGCAGACGTTGACATCTCCGCGTCACCTGGGCGACGCGCGTGTAACGGCGGCTCCATAGCGTCGGCGGCCATCCGAACCGAATCGGACGTCCACCCCAGATCACCGCCCGGACGGCCACGCCAGCCGACCACCCACCGGAGGCCGCCATGACCGACACCCCGACCATCGCACCGGTGCGTGAGGCCGGTCCCACTCCGCGCCGCGACGGACGGTGGATCGACCACTGGGAGCCCGAGGACGAGGGGTTCTGGGAACGCACCGGCCGGGCCGTCGCCCGTCGCAACCTGGTCTTCTCGATCTTCGCCGAGAACGTCGCGTTCTCGGTGTGGACGCTCTGGAGCATCTCCGCTGCGCTGCTGGTGGCGCACTACGGCTTCGGTTTCAGCGCCGCGCAGCTGTTCTTCCTCGTGGCCGTGCCGAACGTCGTCGGTGCGGTGCTGCGGATCCCATACACGTTCGCGGTCCCGAAGTTCGGTGGCCGGAACTGGACGCTGGTCAGCGGCCTGCTCTTGCTGGTCCCGACGGTTTTGCTGGCAATGGCGGTGAACAACCCGGGCACGCCGTACTGGGCGTTTCTGCTGATCGCCGCGACCGCGGGGTTCGGCGGCGGGAACTTCGCCTCCAGCATGACGAACATCAGCTTCTTCTACCCGGACCGTAAGAAGGGCCTCGCCCTCGGGCTGAACGCCGCCGGCGGGAACGTCGGCGTCGGGATGATCCAGCTGGGACTGCCGCTGATCGTGGGTGCCGGTGGGCTGTTCGGGATGGTCGGTGCGAGCGCGGCGGGCGTGGACCTGGCCCGGGCCGGCTGGGTGTGGGCGGTACTGGCCTTGGCGGCCGCGGGCTGTGCCTGGTTCTTCATGGACAACCTGTCGGTGTCGCTGGCGAAGTTCAGTGAGCAGATCAGAGTGGTCCGCTACCGGCACACGTGGGTCATGTCGTGGCTGTACATCGGGACTTTCGGGTCGTTCATCGGCTACTCGTCGGCGTTCCCCCTGCTCATCCAGTTGCGCTTCCCGGAGGTGACGGCGTCCAACTACGCGTTCCTCGGTGCCCTGGTCGGCTCGGTGGCGCGGCCGTTCGGTGGCTGGCTGTCCGACCGGCTGGGCGGCTCGAGGGTGACGCTGTGGAACTTCGTCGCGATGGCGGCCGGCACGGTCGTGGTGATCGTCGCCGTGAACGTCGAGACCTGGCCGCTGTTCCTGGGCGCGTTCCTGTTCGTGTTCGTCACCACCGGCATCGGCAACGGCTCCACGTTCCGGATGATCCCGATGATCTTCCAGAAGCAGGCGCTGCGGGCGGCGCCGCACGGTGACCGGGAGGCGGCGCTGGCACGGGGCCGCACGGAGGCCGCCGCGGTGATCGGGTTGTCCTCCGCCGTCGGAGCGTTCGGCGGCTTCGTCGTGGTGGCGACGTTCGGGGTGCTGGGCCTGCTGAACGACGGGCGCGTGCCGCCTGGCGCGATCGCGACGGCGTTCGTGATCTTCCTCGTGTTCTACGTGAGCTGCGCGGCGCTGACCTGGTGGAACTACACCAGGCGCGGCTCGGCCATGGCCGGCGCCGACGTCTGAACCACTCCCATGATCATCGGCCTTCGGCCCCGCCATGACGGGGTGGATCGCCGATGATCATGAGCATTCACAGGTCGCGGAGGTGACCGGTGCGACGCATTTATTCCGGACGTAACACCGCCGAGTCGGCGGGGAAACCGCAGGTTCACACCGTAGCGGGCATGGGATCGACGGCCACCCACTGCTCCTACTGCGCGTTGCAGTGCGCGATGACGCTGTCGCCGTCCGCTGATGGGACGGTGGCGGTGCGGCCGCGGGAGTTCCCGACCAACCGGGGCGGGCTGTGCCAGAAGGGCTGGACGGCGGCCGACCTGCTCACCTCACCGCACCGGCTGACCGGCCCGCTCGTGCGGGACGAACGGGGCGGTGACCTCCGCCCCGCGAGCTGGGATGAAGCCCTGGACGTCGTCACCGCCGGCATCCGCGCCACCCAGTCCCGCCACGGGCGCGACGCGGTGGCCGTCCTCGGCGGCGGTGGCCTCACCAACGAGAAGGCGTACCAGCTGGGCAAGTTCGCCCGGGTGGCGCTGCGGACGAAGAACATCGACTACAACGGCCGCTACTGCATGTCGTCGGCGGCGGCCGCGTCGAACCGGGCGTTCGGCATCGACCGTGGCCTGCCGTTCCCGCTGACAGACCTGGCGCGCACCGGTGCGGTGCTCGTCGCCGGCGGCAACGTCGCCGAGACGATGCCGCCGTTCATGCAACACCTGACCGCCGTCCGCGACCGTGGCGGTGCCCTCGTCGTCGCAGACCCCCGCCGCACCGCCACCGCCGACCAGGCAACGCTGCACCTGCCGGTCATGCCGGGCACGGACCTGGCGCTGGCGCTTGGGCTGTTCCACCTCGCGGTGACCGACGGCCACGTGGACCGGGCTTATGTCGCCGACCGTACGACGGGGTTCGACGCGGCCTGGCGAGCGGCGGCGCAGTGGTGGCCGGAACGGGTGGAACGGATCACCGGCGTCTCGGTGAGGGCCCAACGGGCCACCGTGCGGGCGCTGGCCGACGGTGCCCGCGGCGACGGCGCCGTGATCCTCACCGCGCGTGGCGCCGAGCAGCAGAGCAAGGGCACCGACACCGTCTCCGCACTGATCAACCTCGCGCTGGCGCTCGGGCTGCCGGGCCGGCCGAACAGCGGGTTCGGCTGCATCACCGGGCAGGGCAACGGGCAGGGCGGGCGCGAACACGGTCAGAAGGCCGACCAGCTGCCCGGATACCGGCGCATCGACGACCCCGCCGCCCGGGCGCACGTCGCCGGCGTCTGGGGCGTCGACCCCGACGACCTGCCCGGGCCAGGGCCGTCGGCGTACGAACTGATCGAGAGCCTCGGCACCGACGGCGGGCCGCGGGCCCTGCTGGTGCACGGGACGAACCTCGCCGTCTCCTCGCCGCGCGGGCACCGGGTCCTGGAACGGCTGTCGACGCTCGACCTGCTGGTTGTCAGCGATCTGGTGCTGTCCGAGACGGCGGAGCTGGCCGACGTCGTCCTGCCGGTCACCCAGTGGGCGGAAGAGGACGGGACCATGACGAACCTCGAGGGCCGGGTGATCCGCCGGCGCCAGGCCGTGGAACCGCCGCCCGGGGTGCGCACCGAGCTGGAGGTGCTGGCCGGGCTGGCCGAGCGACTGGGATGCGGCGAGAAGTTCCCCACCGATCCCGAGGCGGTCTTCGAGGAGCTGCGCCGGGCCAGTGCCGGCGGTGTCGCCGACTACTCCGGCATCAGCTGGGAGCGCATCGACACCGACGGCGGCGTCTTCTGGCCCTGCCCGGCGCCGGCTGAACCCGGCGCCGCGGACCATCCAGGTACGCCGAGGCTGTTCGCCGACGGGTTCCCGACGCCGGACGCCCGCGCCCGGTTCGTCGCCGTCGAGCACCGGCCGGTGGCCGAGGACGTCGACGGCGACCACCCGGTCTACCTGACCACGGGCCGCGTGCTCCAGCAGTACCAGAGCGGTGCCCAGACCCGCCGGATCCCGGCGCTGGCCGCGGCCGCCGAGCCGCACGTCGAGATCCACCCCGACCTGGCCGGGCGCAGCGGCCTCGCCGACGGCGACCTGGTCCGGGTGGTGAGCCGCCGCGGCGACGCCGTCGGCCGAGTCCGGATCACCACCGCGATCCGCGCCGACACCGTCTTCATGCCGTTCCACTGGGGCGGCGAGCAGGCGGTCAACCGGGTCACGAACCCGGCGCTGGACCCGGTGTCGCGGATGCCCGAGTTCAAGGTCTGTGCCGTCCGGCTGGAGAGGGTGATGTCGTGACGCATGTCGTCGTGGTCGGCCATGGCATGGCCGGCGCCCGGTTCGTCCAGGAGCTGCGTGCCCGGGACCCGGAGCGCCGGCTGCGGATCACCGTGCTGGGCGCGGAACCGGAAGCCGCCTACAACCGGGTGCTGCTGTCGTCGGTGCTGGCCGGCTCGCTGACGCCGGCGGAGATCGAGACGGTCCCGTCGGCCTGGTACGCCGCCGAGGACGTCGAACTGCGCACCGGTGTCGAGGTGGCGCGGATCGACCGCCGACGCCGGCGGGTGCTGACCAGCGCCGGGGAGTACATCGACTACGACCACCTGGTGCTGGCGACCGGCAGCCGCGCCTGGGTGCCGCCGATCGACGGGCTGGTCCGCGACGACGGCGAGCTGGACGACGACGTCGCGGTCTTCCGGACCTTGGGCGACTGCCGGCAGATGCTGTCCCGGCTCGGCCGGGTGCGCCGGGCGGTGGTGCTCGGCGGCGGCCTGCTCGGATTGGAAGCGGCCCGTGGGCTGGCCGGCCGCGGAGTCGACGTCGAGGTGGTGCACCCCGCCGATCGGCTCATGGAGCGCCAGCTCGACCTGGACGCCGGCCGCGTACTCGCCCGGACGCTGCGCTCGCTTGGAGTGCGGGTCCGGCTCGGTGCCCAGGCCGTGCGGTACGACGACGGTCCCGGCGGGCGCGTGCTGGTGCTCGGCGACGGCGCCCGGTTGCCTGCGGACCTCCTGGTGGTCGCGTGCGGGGTCCGGCCCAACACCGGCCTGGCCGTCGCCGCGCGGCTGGAGGTCGGGCGGGCCATCGTCGTCGACGACCGCCTCACCTCCGTCACGGACCCGGCCGTCCACGCGATCGGCGAGTGCGCGCAGCACGCCGGTCAGGTGTACGGGCTGGTCGCACCGGCATGGGAGCAGGCCGCCGTGCTGGCCGATGTGCTCACCGGCGGCGCGGCCCGCTACGGCGGCTCGGCGGTCGTCACCCGGTTGAAGGCGGCCGACGTCGACCTGGCCGCGATGGGCGACACCGACGTGGACGACCTGGACGAGGAGCTCGAGGTGCTGCGCTTCGCCGACCCGGCCCGCGGCACGTACCAGAAGATCGTGATCCGGGACGAGCGCGTGACCGGGGCCATCATGCTCGGCGGCCCCGAGACAGTCGGGACGGTCACCCAGCTGTTCGACCGGGCGGAGCTGGTCCCGCTGGACCGGCGGGCGCTGATCTTCCCCGGTGTCGCGGACGGTGCGGGCGCCGTCGACCCAGCCGACCTCCCCGACGACCACACAGTCTGCCGCTGCAACGGCGTTTCCTGCGGGCAGATCCGGACGGCCTGCCTCGGCGGGGCACGCACCGTCGCCGACATCGCCGCGAAGACCCGTGCCACCACCGGCTGCGGCGGCTGCCGCTCCGACGTCGCCGCCCTGCTCGCGGCCGCCCAGCCCGCCGACAACGAGGCCCAGACCACCGTGGAGGTTCCGGCATGACCACCCACCAGCGCACCCTCGTCGTCGTCGGCAACGGCATGGTCGGGCAGCGGCTCGTCGAGGCCGTCCGGCAGCGTGACCCCGGCCGCGGCTGGCGCATCGTCGTGCTTGGCGAGGAACCACGACCGGCGTACGACCGCGTCGCGCTGACGTCGTACCTGACCGGCACCAGCGCCGCGGAGCTGAGCGTCGTCCCGGACGGCTGCTACGACGACGACTGCGTGCTGCATCTGGGCGACCCGGTCCGGCAGCTCGACCGCGACGCGCGCACCGTCACCACCGCATCCGGGCGGGTCGTCGGGTACGACGCGCTGGTGCTGGCCACCGGGTCGGTGCCGTTCGTGCCGCCGGTGCATGGCGCGGACCTGGACGGCTGCTTCGTCTACCGCACCATCGAGGACTTGGACGCGATCCGGGAGCGGGCCGCGCGGGTGGGCAGCGGGGTCGTCGTCGGCGGCGGGCTGCTCGGCCTGGAGGCGGCAAACGCGCTGCTCTCGCTGGGCGCGCGGACCAGCGTCGTGGAGTTCGCGCCGCGGCTGATGCCGGCCCAGGTCGACCAGGGCGGCGGCGAGGTGCTGCGGCGGAAGGTCGAGGAACTCGGCCTGGAGGCCCGGCTGGCCACCGCCACCGAACGCATCGAGGCCGCCGACGACGGGTTGCGGATGGTCTTCGCCGACGGATCGTCGCTGGACACCGGGCTCGTCGTGTTCTCCGCCGGCATCCGGCCGCGCGACGAGCTGGCCCGGGCCGGCGGGCTGGACGTCGGCGAGCGCGGGGGCATCGTCGTCGACGACGGCTGCCGCACGTCCGATCCGTCGATCTGGGCGATCGGCGAGTGCGCCCTGGTCGATGGCAAGGTCTACGGCCTGGTCGCGCCCGGCTACGACATGGCCGAGGTGGTGGCCGACCGGCTGCTCGGCGGTGACGCCGTGTTCGCCGAGGCCGACACGTCCACCAAGCTCAAACTGCTCGGTGTCGACGTCGCCAGCTTCGGCGACGCCCACGCGGCCGTCCCGGACGCGCTCGAGGTCGTCTATGCCGACCCGGTCGCCGGCGTCTACAAGAAGCTCGTCGTCACCGACGACGCGACGCGGTTGCTCGGCGGTGTCCTCGTGGGCGACGCGTCGGCGTACGCCGCACTTCGCACGATGGTGGGCCGGCCGCTCACCGACACCCCGGAGCGGCTGCTGATGGCCGGCCCGGCAACCTCGGACCTGGGGGACGAAGCCCAGGTCTGCTCCTGCCAGAACGTCACGGCCGGGGCGATCCGCGGCGCGATCCACGAGCAGGGCTGTGCCGACGTGGCGGGGGTGAAGGCGTGCACCCGCGCCGGCACGGTCTGCGGCAGCTGCGTCCCGCTGATCAAGACGCTGCTGACCCAGTCCGGGGTGGTGGCGAGCACCGCCCTGTGCGAGCACTTCGACCTGAGCCGGGCCGAGCTGTTCGACGTCGTGCGGGTCACCGGGCTGCGCACCTTCAGCGAGATCATCGCCGAACACGGCCGCGGCCGCGGCTGCGACATCTGCAAGCCGGCCATCGCGTCCATCTTGGCCAGCCTCGGCTCCGGCCACATCCTGGACGGTGAGCAGGCGACCCTGCAGGACACGAACGACCAGTTCCTGGCCAACATCCAGCGCGACGGCACGTACTCGGTGGTGCCGCGGGTGCCCGGTGGCGAGCTGACCGCGCAGAAGCTGATCGCGATCGGTGAGGTGGCGCGGGACTTCGGCCTCTACACGAAGATCACCGGCGGGCAGCGGATCGACCTGCTGGGCGCCCGGGTGGAGCAGCTGCCGGGGATCTGGCGGCGGCTGGTGGACGCCGGGTTCGAGTCCGGGCACGCGTACGGCAAGGCGCTGCGGACGGTGAAGTCGTGCGTCGGCTCGACGTGGTGCCGGTACGGCGTCCAGGACTCCACGTCGCTGGCCATCATGATGGAGCTGCGCTATCGCGGCCTCCGGGCGCCGCACAAGATCAAGTGTGGGGTCTCCGGCTGTGCCCGCGAATGCGCCGAGGCGCGCAGCAAGGACGTCGGCATCATCGCCTCCGAGAACGGCTGGAACCTCTACGTCGGCGGCAACGGCGGCTTCCGGCCCCGGCACGCCGAGCTGTTCGCGTCCGACCTCTCCACGGAAGGACTGGTCGGCCTCGTTGATCGATTCCTCATGTTCTATGTGCGCACCGCCGACCGGCTGCAACGCACCGCCGCCTGGATCGAGAGCCTGACCGACGAGCACGGCGACGGGCTGGCCTACCTGCGCCGGGTGATCGTCGACGACGAACTCGGCATCGGCGGCGAGCTCGACGCCGCCATGGAGGAGCACGTCGGCTCGTACACCGACGAATGGGCCGCCGTCCTCGCCGACGAGGACAAGCTCGGCCGGTTCGTCTCCTTCGTCAACGCTCCCGACGCCCCGGACCCGAACATCCGCTTCGTCACCGAGCGCGGCCAGATCCGGCCCGCGCCGGACGCTCCCGGCGACGGGCCGCCGCTGGTCGCCGGAACGACCCTGGAGGTGGTACGCCCATGACCATGCTGGACGTTCGAACCTGGACCGCGGTGTGCCGCCACGAGCAGCTGCAGCCGGAGCGGGGCGTCGCGGCGCTCGTGGGCGACCTGCAGGTCGCGCTGTTCCGCACCCATGACGGCGGCCTGTACGCGCTGTCCAACCGCGACCCGTTCTCCGGCGCCCACGTGCTCTCGCGTGGCATCGTCGGCAGCCGTGGCGACGTGCCAACCGTCGCGTCGCCGATGCACAAGCAGGTGTTCGACCTGCGCACCGGGGAGTGCCTGGACCAGCCGGGCACCGCGGTGGCGGTGTTCGGTGTCCGGGTGCGCGACGGGGTCGTCGAGGTGTCCAGCCCGTGACGGCGGTCCAGGACACCGCGCCGTCGCCCGATGCCGCGAACGGCATCCTGCCGCTGGAGGGATTCACCGTCGGGGTGACCGCGGCGCGGCGCCGCGAGGAGTTGGGCGCGCTGCTGGAGCGGCGGGGCGCCCGGGTCGTGTACGCGCCGGCAATCCGGATCGTGCCGCTCGACGACGACGCCGAACTGCTGGCCGCGACGCAGGCGTGCGTGGAGCGGCCGCTGGACATCGCCGTGGCGACGACGGGAATCGGCTTCCGCGGCTGGATGGAGGCCGCCGACGGCTGGGGCCTGGGCGAGCAGCTGCTCGCCCGGCTGGACGGGGCGACCCTGCTGGCCCGCGGACCCAAGGCTCGTGGCGCCATCCGGGCGGCCGGGCTGACCGACCACTGGTCGCCGCCGTCGGAGTCGTCCGCCGAGGTGCTCGAGCACCTGCTGGCGCAGGACCTCTCCGGGCGTCGGGTTGCTGTGCAGCTACACGGCGAGTCCCTGCCGGACTTCACCGACGCACTGGCCGCGGCCGGTGCCGAAGTCGTGGTCGTGCCCGTGTACCGCTGGGTGCCGCCGGAGGATGTGACACCGCTGGCCCGGCTGGTCGAGTCGGTGGCGGCGCGGCAGGTCGACTGCGTCGTGTTCACCAGCGCACCGGCCGTCGTCAGCCTGTTGCGGCTGGCGTCGTCGGCCGGCCTGACGGCGGAGGTGGAGGCAGCGTTCCGCGGCTCCGTGGTGCCGGCCTGTGTGGGGCCGGTGACCGCTGCCCGGCTGGAGCGGATGGGCATCGCGACCGTCCAGCCCGCCCGGTCCCGGCTCGGTGCGCTGGTGCGCGAGATCGTGGCCGAACTGCCGGGCCGGTGCCGGACACTGCGGGTAGCCGGGCACGCGATCCAGGTGCGCGGCCACGCGGTGGTCGTGGACGGGGTCGCGCGGGAGCTGGCGCCCGGGCCGATGGCGGTGCTGACCGAGCTGGCCCGGCGGCCGGGCGTGGTCGTGTCGCGCGCGGACCTGCTGGCGGTGCTGCCCGGCGGCGGCAGCGACGAGCACGCCGTCGAGATGGCCGTCACCCGGCTGCGCGGCGCGGTGGGCGCCCGAGTGGTGCAGACGGTGGTGAAGCGCGGCTACCGGCTGGCCTACGAGCCGGAGGCCGCCGGCGGGGTCAAGTACGGCGGACAGCCATGACGGGACACGTGGCGATCGTGGGCGGCGGGCCGGGCGACCCGGGGCTGCTGACCCTGCGCGGCTTCGAGCTGCTCGAGCAGGCCGACGTCGTGCTGGTCGACCGGCTCGCCCCGCGGGCACTGCTGGACGGCCTGCGACCGGACGTGGAGGTCGTCGACGTCGGCAAGGAGCCGCACCGGCACCGGCGCAGCCAGCGCGAGATCGAGGAGCTGATGATCGACCGGGCCCGCCGCGGCCTGCGCGTCGTCCGGCTGAAGGGCGGCGACCCGTTCGTGTTCGGGCGGGGCGGTGAGGAGGCGCTGGCGTGTGCCGCGGCCGGCGTGCCGTACGAGGTGGTGCCGGGGGTGACCAGCGCCATCTCCGTCCCGGCGCTGGCCGGCATCCCGGTGACCCACCGCGGCGTCGCACAGGAGACGTCGATCGTGAGCGGGCACGCCCACCCCGACGACCCGGCGTGCACCGTCGACTGGGACCGCCTCGCCGCCGGTACGGGCACCATCGTGGTGCTCATGGGCGTGACGCACCTCCCGGCCATCGCCGAGCGCCTGGTGCTTGGCGGACGCGGCACCAACACCCCGGTGGCGGTGATCCAGGACGGCACGGGGCCGGCAGCACGGGTGGTGGTGGCGACCCTCGGGACGGTGACGCCGGCCGCCGCCGAGGTGCAGCCGCCGGCCGTCATCGTCGTCGGCGACGTCGTGGCGCTGCGCCAACAGCTTGCCGCCGGGTGATCGTGGACTCAGACGCGGGAACCGCGGGCCCGGCGGTTGACGCGCCGCTGCCAGCGGTCCATCTCCGAGCGCAGCGGTGTGGCCAGGAACTCGCCGAGCGTGACTCCGGCCGCCAGCGCCAGCGCGATGCCGAACGCGGCGATCAGTTGCCCGGTGCCACCGACGACGTCGTCGGCCTCGACCATCGCGAACATGGCGTTGTAGATGGCCAGGCCCGGCAGCAGCGGGGTGATCCCGCACACCGAGATGACCAGGTTCGGCGTGCCCAGCCGCTCACTGATACCACCGGCGAGCAGCCCGACCACCAGCGCGGCCAGGAACGACGCACCCACCGGTCCCAGGTCCAGCACCTGGCGGCCCAGCAGCAGCAGACCGGCCGACACCATGCCGGCCAGGACGATCACGAGCAGCGTACCGGCCCGCACATACGACGCCAGCCCCCAAGCACCGGCGATCAGTCCGCCACCCAGGATCTGGATGGTGGTGGGGATGCTCAGCGTCCCCGACTCCAGGACCGTGAGCGGCACCCCCAGGCGCTGGCCGATGTCGAGCATCACGCCGATGCCGACCACCAGGCCGATGGTGTTCAGGACCACCTCGTAGGTGCGCGCGGCCGCCGTCAGCGGATACCCCGCGATCGCGTCCTCGGCCGACCCCACCAGCGACAGCCCGGCCAGCAGCACCACGATGCCCGACGCGACGATCAGCGACGGCGGCAGCAACGTGGGCGACCAGCCGAACCGGTCCGTCAGCCACAACGCCAACAGTCCGACGAGCGTGGCGATGGCTGCGCCGATGACCTGCTGGAACAGATACGGCAGGCCCTTCAGCCGCAACAGGCGCAACGTCCGGTCGATGACCATGGTGGTCAGCGCAGCGACCACAGCCACCAGCCAGCCACCGTTGAGCAGCATCGACACGCCCGACGCCATCAGACCCAGGGCGAGCGTGACGATCCAGCGCCGGTACGGATGCGGCGCGTCCAGGATCTCGTCCAGCCGCCGCTGCGCCTCGTCGAGGGTGAGCTTCTTGTCCTGGATCGCGTCGACCAGATCGAACAGGTCGGCGAGCCGGCTGTAGTCGGACGTACGGACGTTGATGACCCTGACCTTGGTGATGGGGTCGTCGTCGCGGTCGATCGAGGCGATGATCGAGATGAACGTGATGTCGACCTGGCACCGCGTCACCCCGAACCCGGCCGCGAACCGCAGCAACGCCGCCGTGACGTCCGCGACCGGAGCGCCGGTGGCCACCATGGCCTCGCCGATGCGCAGCACCATGTCGAGCACCTGACGTTCCTCGTCCGCGGTGAGCCCACTGAGGCTGCCGCGGATGGCGATGGGAACCGTCGGGGGCCCCTCCGGGCGGACGACTCGCCGGGCCCGCTGACGCAGCGGGCGCGGCGGCTGCGTGCCCGGTTGCGCGCCGGCGTGCGGGCCGGTCGGCGAGGCGGCCTGCGGTGCCGCCTGCTGGCCCGGCTGTGGTGGCGTGGCCGGGGTGCCGGGGTCGTCGGGCGTCGTCACGATTCGACATTACGGATCACAGTGCCGTGCGTCGAGCAAGATGGTGGCCATGAGCGATCGTGACGTGTTGGTGGCCGTGGCGCACGGCACCCGGGCACCGGCCGGACCTGTCGTCCTGGAGGAACTGCTGGGCCTCGTCCGCGACCGGTTGCCCGGCGTGGACGTGCGCGTGGCCTACGTCGACGTCATCGGCCCCACCTTGGAAGAGGTGCTGACGGACCTCGGCGGCCGGGCGATCGTGGTGCCCATGTTCCTGGCCTCCGGCTACCACGTCCGGGTCGACGTCCCGGCGGCCGTCACGGCCACCGGCTCCGTCGCCACCGTCACGCCCGCGCTGGGGCCCGACCCCGCGATCGTGGCGGCCGTGGCGGACCGCTTGGCGACGGCGGGAGCGTCGGGAACGTCGTCGTCGGGGGCGGCGGCGGATTCCGTCGTGCTGGCCGCAGCTGGCTCGTCGGACCAGGACGCGCTGGCCGAGGTCGGCGTCGCCGCTGACCGCCTGGCGACGGTGCTGGGTGTCGAGGTCGTTCCCGCGTACGTGACGACGGCGGCACCGGCCGTGGGCCAGGCCGTCGCGGACCTGCGGGCGGCCGGACACCGGCGGGTGGCGGTGGCGTCGTACCTGCTGGCGCCGGGCCTGTTCCAGCAGCGCCTGAGCTCGGCGGGGGCCGACGTCGTCGCGGAGCCGATCGGGCCGCACCCGCTGGTGGCCGACCTCATCGTGGCGCGCTACCAGTCCGCGGCGCGGTCATGAGACGTGCTGCGGCGACGGGCTCCTCACTCGGCTGAAGGACGCAGTTCGCGGTTCAGGGCTGCCGGTGCGTCCACGCGGCGAGTGAGGTGCCTCAGGACGAGTACCAAGGCTCGCCCGGCTGTGCCTCGCGCAGCCCGGCCTCGGTGAGCCGCTTCAGGTGGTCGAGGTAGTCCTCCGGCTGCGGCCGGACGTTCACCATGCTGTCGGTCGAGGCGTCGTAGATTTCCTGCGCCTCGAGTCCGTGCCTGGCCAACCAGTCAGCAGCGCCGTCGGTGCTGCTCTCATCGTCCTCGCCCACCGCATGCAGCATGTAGTCGGTGAAGCGGATGCGCCCCCATTGTTCGCCGGGAACCGGATAGGGATCGCCTGGCGAGGCCTCAGGACCGAACACGTCGTACCAGATGCCTCGCAGCCACTCATCCGTGGACCACTGCGTCTCGTTGCGAGGCGGCGGCAACGACGACTCACGGATGTGGGTGGCCAACTCGTCGCGGAACTCGAGGAATGCGGCGTTCTCTTCCGCCAGCCATTCCGGTACCCGTTCGCAGCCGTCGATGTACATGCCGGGCTCCTGCGACGTGTCGCTGAACCAGGCGAACCAGCTCCTGAAGCTCTTGGAGCGTGGGATCACGTCAACTCCTCCAGCCGAACGTTGTCGTACGAGGGTTCTCCGGCCGGATAGGAGGTCGTCATGGTCCAGCCGTCCGCGTGCTTCTTGAAGATCAGCCGCACGCCGGGATCAGATCCTTCCACGATCGGATCGTAGGCAACGGAGCGCACCGGCGGCAGGCACTCATCGTCCTTCTTCCTGGCCGCGGCGCGCAGCTTGAGCCAGTCCTTCGCGGCCTCTTTCGTCCCCGTCCCTGCGCCGCGGAACCCGACGACGCCGCCGGGCCCTAGCCTGGCGCTGTTGGAGTTCACGAAGACCGGAGCGATCCCAGCGGCGAAGTGGTCGTCGAGGAAGCCGTCCACGCCGTCGGCATGACGCGCGGCTACGTCGAGGAACGCTTCGAGCGGGCGGACGAACGCTTCCGGCGAGCTGAATCGGGTGGCCTCGACGCCAGCAGAGTGCCTGGAGACGACTTTGCCGTCATCGTCGCGCACGCGCCAGCGGTCGGCGTCGGGTGTGCCGTGGTTCGGCGGGCGGGTCCAGCCGACGCGGAGTTCCAGTTCGCGGTCGGTGACGTGTGGGCCGTGCAGCTCGACGGCGTGGCAGTCGGGGTGCTCGAGCCATGCTCGGACCTGCTCGCGATACTTCGGCGCCACCGCGGCGATCGCGGCTTCCCTGGAGGCGATGATGGCCGCCTGGTCGGCGCCGGGTTGTGACTTGGCTTCGTCCTTGGTGGTCGCCCGGCCGCGGGGGAGATCGTCCAGCACGGTGCGGACGTAGTCGCGGGCGAATCCCTCCGGGAAGGCGTCGGCGAGGTCGTCGCCGACGGCGCCGAGCGGTGGGAGCGGGTCGAGCTGGTGGTGGCTGACGGCCAGTAGGCCGAGGACGGAATGGGCCGCGGCGCGCAGGGCAGCCTGGCTGGCCGGTACGACGGGCGCGAGATCGTCGGCCGTGCCTGCGGCCAGTGCGGCGATGTCGTTGGCGAGCTCGGTGACCGCCCGGTGCTTGCCGCCGGTGGCGCGGAGGGTCTCGGCCAGCGCGGTGATGGGTGCGGTGACCTCGGGACCGGCGGCGTCGGTCAGCCTGGGTACCTCGGCGTGCAGGCGCAGCAGGTCCTCGACCGTGCGCCGGAGGTCGCCCTGTCCGGTCACCATGCCGCACCCTCCGCCGTCGTCACCGGTCCCCGCCGCCACCGACTCGCCGTCGGTCCCGATCACGAAGGTGGCGCGGGCGGGTGCGCTGTGACACGGCCGCCCCAGGCGTCTTCCCGCGCCACCGGGCAAGCATTCCTGGTGAAGCGGGTACACCCATGCCGGACGTGATCATTTGGGGTCCGCCGACGGGGTTACGTCACGTTGACGCGCTGATCCGGCGGGAGCGGCTCGTTGTGCACCACGACGTCGTACTCGCCGCGGATCTCGATGCGCCGGGCATCGCCGTCGGCGGCTTTCAGGGCGTGCGCCCAGACGGTGGGGTCGACGCGCAGGACGGTGACGCCGTCACCGGACTTGTTGGCCACTGGGTCACCGTACGCCCGCGAGGTGTCCGGGGCGTCACGCGCCACGCTCCGACAGCACCCGGGCCAGTGCGTCGACGGCGGCGTCGATCTCGTCGCGGGTGACCACCAGCGGCGGTGCCAGCCGGATCGTCGACCCGTGCGTGTCCTTGACCAGTACACCTTCGGCGAGCAGAGCCTCGGACGCCTCGCGCCCGGTCAGCAGGGCCGGATCGATGTCGACGCCAGCCCACAGGCCGCGGCCGCGGACCTCGACCACGCCGTGTCCGATCAGGCCGCGGAGCCGGGAGTGCAGGTGCTCGCCCAGCTCGGCCGCGGCCCGCTGCCACTCGCCCGTCGCCAACATCGCGACGACAGCCCGGCCGGCCGCGCAGGCCAGCGGGTTGCCGCCGAAGGTGCTGCCGTGCTCGCCCGGGTGGATGACGCCGAGCACGTCGCGGTTGCCGACCACGGCCGACACCGGTACGACACCGCCACCGAGCGCCTTGCCGAGCAGGTAGAGGTCAGGCTCGACGCTGTCGTGGTCGCAGGCGAACGTCGCGCCGGTGCGGCCCAGGCCGGACTGGATCTCGTCGGCGACGAACAGGACCTGTCGCTGGTGGCACAGCTCGCGCACCCGCGTCAGGTAGCCGGTCGGCGGGACGACGACGCCGGCCTCGCCCTGGATGGGCTCGATCAGCACGGCGACGGTGGTGTCGTCGACGGCGTCGGCGATCGCGGCCGCGTCGCCGTACGGGACGACGGTGAAGCCGGGTGTGAACGGCCCGAAGTGGGTGCGCGCGACCGGGTCGGTGGAGAAGCTGACGACGCTGATGGTGCGGCCGTGGAAGTTGCCGGCGGCGACGACGATGGTGGCGCGGTCCTCGGGTACCCCCTTGACCTCGTAGCCCCACTTGCGGGCCACCTTGATGCCGGTCTCGACGGCCTCGGCGCCGGTGTTCATGGGCAGCACGGCGTCCTTGCCGGCCAGGTCGGCCAGCTCGCGGGCGAACGGGCCGAGCACGTCGTGGTGGAACGCCCGGCTGGTCAGGGTGACCCGGTCCAGCTGGGCCTTGACGGCGGCGACGATCTCCGGGTTGCGGTGGCCGAAGTTGACCGCGGAGTAGGCGGCCAGGAAGTCCAGGTAGCGCCGGCCCTCGATGTCGGTGACCCACGCGCCCTCGGCCTCGGTGACGACGACGGGGAGGGGGTGGTAGTTGTGCGCGGTGCTGCTCTCGACGAGCGCGATGGCGTCGTCGGTGCGGGTGGCGTGGGTGGTCACGGCTGCTCCTCGGCGGTGTTCGGGTGGTGCAGTTCCAGAGTGGCGCATTTGACGCCGCCGCCGGCCTTCAGCAGCTCGGAGACGTCGACGGGGACCGGCTCGAATCCGGTGCGGGCCAGCGCGGCGGCGAGGTCGGTCGCCTGTTCGGCGAGGACCACGTGCCGTCCGTCGCTGACGGCGTTGAGGCCCAGCACCAGCGCGTCGGCCTCGGTGGCGAGGATGGCGTCCGGGTAGAGCCGGCCCAACAGCTCCCGGCTGGCCGGTGCGAACGCGGGCGGGTAGTAGGCGATGGTGTCGTGGTCGAGCACCGCCAGTGCCGTGTCGAGGTGGTAGAAGCGCGGGTCGATCAGTTCCAGCGGGACCACCGGCACGCCGAAGACGGCGGCCAGTTCGGTGTGGGCGGCCGGGTCGGACCGGAACCCGGCCCCGGCCAGGATGCGGGTAAAGGCCCAGGCGAAGTCGCCCTCGCCCTCGTTGACGGCCCTGGGTTCTCGGACTCCGACGCCGGCACCCTCCAGCCAGGAACGGTGCGCGGGGGCTTCGCCGGCACGGACCCGCTCCCGGAAGCGGGCGCCGAGGGCGCGGTCCCCGACGACGAATGCCCCGTTGGCGGCGAAGACCATGTCCGGCAGCCCGGGCCTCGGGTCGAGCAGGTGCACGCGATGGCCGAGCCGTTCATACGTGGACCGCAGCGTCTCCCACTGTGAGACGGCGCGGTCGCGGTCGACCGGGCGCCCGGGGTCCATCCACACGTTGATCGAATAGTGCACCGCGAAGTGGTCGGGCCGGCACATCAGGTAGTCGCGGGTGGTTGCGGCTCGGCGGCCGGGAGAGGGGAGCCGGGTGCGCTCCGGCGTGGCGTTCACGGTCACATCTGTAGAAGGTAGGGCGCGCGGGGTCGGGCGATCCAGAGCGTTCTGTTGCGCACATGGATACGAAACGTTGCGTTGCCTCTCGCTGATGTAGCGATTCGTTGCGTCTGGCGGCGTGAACGGGGACGATTCCTCCCATGACCCTCGACGGCATCGATGAGCAGATCATCCGGGCGCTGACGGTTGACGGCCGGGCCAGCTACGGAGCCATCGGCGCGAAGGTCAACCTGTCCGCGCCGGCGGTGAAGCGGCGCGTCGACAGGCTGCGGGCCCGGGGTGTGATCACCGGCTTCACGGTCCGGGTGGAGCCGGCGGAGATCGGCTGGGGCACCGAGGCCTATGTCGAGCTGTTCTGCAACCCCCGGACCTCCGGTGCGGAGGTCACGCGCCGGGTGCGGGCCTATCCCGAGGTGGTGGAGGCGTTCATGGTCACCGGCGACGCCGACGCGTTGTTGCACGTGTTCGCCGGCAGCATGCAGCACTTCGAGCGGGTCCTGACGGAGATCTCGGCGGAGCCGTTCGTGGCGCGGACCCGCAGTGTGCTCGTTCTCTCACCGCTGTTGCGCCGCGTCCAAGCGCCCCGCTCTCACCCCGGTACAGCTGCCGACACGCCGGAGTGACCAGGAAAGTTGCGGAATTACATGACTGTTGTTGGTCAAGTCGACACGCCGTGGGGCTCCTGAAATTCCTGTGATTCCTGTTTCTCAGCGCGACTTTCGTGGCTAGTCTGCTCATTGGGACGCCTGATACGGGGGAGGTTGCCAGGTGCGGACGGGAATCGTGGTCGGCCTCGTGGCCGCCGCCGCGGCAGCCGGCGTGGTCGGGCCGGCGTATGCCGACCCGACCTATCCCAGTGAGAGCGACATCGAGGAAGCCCGCGACGCGGAGGAAGCCGCCGCCGGCACCGTCGCCGGGCTCGAAGCCCGGCTCGCGCAGCTGGCCGCGACCGTCGACGGCCTGTACATCCAGGCCGCCAAGGCGGTCGAGGCCTACAACGGCGCTCGCGTGCTGCTCGCCGAGGCCCAACAGGCCGAGCAGGCGGCGACCGAAGCCGCCGGCCGGCTGGCCGCCGAGGCCGAGCAGGCCAGGGCCGACCTCGGCCGGATGGCCGCGAAGTCCTACAGCAACGGTGGTCAGCTGGCCACCGTCGGCATGGTGCTCGGTGCCGAGGACGGCGAAGCACTGTACGACCGCGTCGGTGTGCTGCGCGCCGTCACCCGCTCGCAGGCCACGATCTCGCAGCGGGCCAAGGACGCCACCGCGGCGGCGGAACAGGCGGCGGCGGCCGCGGCCGAGGCCCGGGCCGAACGCGAGAACGCCGCCCGTGACGCCGAGGCCGCCCGCGACGCGGCCGAGGCCGCCGTGGCCGGCCAGGAGCAGGCGCTCGCCGCCGTCGAGGCGGAGCGGTCGACGGCGCTGGCGCAACTCGCCGCGGCGCGCGGCACGACCGTGGACCTGGAGCGGCAGCGGCAAGAGGGGCTCGCTGCCGAGCAGGAGGCGCAGCAGCCGGTCGAACCGCTGGCCGACGATCCCACCGTCACCGTCGAGCCGACACCGGAGCCGACGCCCACGACGGAGCCGACCGCCGAGCCGACGACGGAACCGTCCACCGAGCCGTCGGCCGAGCCGACCACTGAGGCGACCACGCCGCCTCGTCCAGAGCCGACCATAGAGCCGACCGCCGAGCCGACCAGCGAACCCACCGTCGAGCCGACGCCGGAGCCCACCGAGACGCAGCCGCCGGACGAGCCCGAGGAGCCGGAGCAGCCGGCCGGCGCTCAGGCCGCGATCGACTTCGCGCTGGCGCAGGTGGGCAAGCCGTACGAGTGGGGTGCGGACGGCCCGAACAGCTTCGACTGCTCCGGCCTGACCATGCGGGCCTGGCAGGCCGGCGGGGTGAACCTGCCGCACTGGAGCGTCGCGCAGGCGCAGCGGGTGGACCGGGTGTCGTACTCCGACCTGCGCCCGGGCGACCTGATCTTCTGGTCCGACAACGGTCAGGCCTCCGGCGTGTACCACGTCGGGCTCTACATCGGTGGCGGGAAGATGGTGCACGCGCCGCGGCCGGGTAAGAACGTCGAGGTCCAGAACGTCTTCTACTGGGTCGATCCCGCGTTCTACGGCCGGGTGTGAAGCCGTCATCCCATGATCATCAAGAGTTGACCCGGTGATGGCCGTATCAACCCTTGATGATCATGGGCGAGGGGATCAGTGGTGGTGGCCGCCGTTGTCGATGAGCCGCTGCCGCGACGCCTTGATCTCCTCTTCGGCGGCGGCACGGTCGACCCAGGTCGCGCCCTCGACCGACTTGCCCGGCTCCAGGTCCTTGTAGACCTCGAAGAAGTGCTGGATCTCCAGCCGGTCGAACTCGGGCACGTCGCCGATGTCCTGCAGGGCGACCTTGCGCGGGTCCTCCGCCGGCACGCAGATCACCTTGTCGTCGCCGCCGGCCTCGTCGGTCATGCGGAACATCCCGATGGCCCGGCAGCGGATCAGGCAGCCCGGAAAGGTGGGCTCCTCGATCAGCACCATGGCGTCGAGCGGATCGCTGTCGAGGCCGAGGGTGTCATCGATGAATCCGTAGTCATGGGGATACCGCGTCGAGGTGAACAGTCGCCGGTCGAGCTTGATCCGGCCGGTCTCATGGTCCATTTCGTACTTGTTGCGGCTACCCGCCGGAATCTCGATGGTGACGTCGAACTCCACGACCTCGTCCTTCCCCCTGCTGCGTCCCGATGTACTGATCGCGTCTAGTCTCCCGTACGGTGACGTCGGCCGGGTAAACAGGCTTGAGGGGGCGTGGATGTCGAGGCGGGCCGGGCTGGTCGCGGGCGTGTGCGCCGTGGTCCTGGTGGCCGGTGCGGGCGTGGCCGTGGAAGCCACGGTGGGACTGCCGTGGCTGGGCGACGAGGCCGTCGCCGACGGTCCGCTGCTGGTCCGGCCCGAGTCGCCGCCGGATCCGGACTGGGCTGCCGCGCCAGAGGTCCTCGCCGTGCCGGGAGCCGGCGACGCCGGTGGTGACGGAACCGGCGGCGGGGTCGCCGGTGGCCCACCGCTGGCGGATGTCCTGGGGCCGCTGCTGGCCGCCCCGGCGCTGGGCGGCAGCGTCGGGCTCGACGTCGTCGACCTCGGTACCGGAGCCACTGTCTTCGCCTCGGCGGCCGACGCCCCGATCGCACCGGCCAGCACGCTGAAGATCCTCACCGGCGTCGCGGCGCTGCACGTCCTCGGACCGGAGCACACGTTCACGACGCGCGTGGTGACGGCCGCGTCCGGGCTGGGTGGCGCCTCCACCATCACGCTGGTCGGCGGCGGCGATCCCAGCCTCACCGCCGACGACGAGGGCAGCGGCACGTCGCTGGTGGCCCTCGCCGACGCGACGGCGCAGGCGCTCACCGAGGCGGGTGTCACGTCTGTGGGCCTCGACTACGACGCCGCGCTGTTCAGCGGGCCCGCGGTCGACCCGGACTGGAGCCCGGGATACGTGCCCGGGCGGGTGGTGTCTCCGGTCAGCGCGCTCGCCGTCGACGTCGCCGACCGGCCGGGCGACCCGGCGCTGGACGCCGCCGAGACGTTCGCCGACCTGCTCGGCGACCGCGGCATCACCGTCGCTTCCGGCCCGCGGGAGGCGGTCGCGCCGGCCGACGCCGTCGACGTCGCCGCCGTGAACTCCGCGCCGCTGCCCGACATCGTCGAGACGATCCTGGACACCAGCGACAACGACGGTGCCGAGGTCCTGGCCCGGCACGTGGCACTGGGCTCCGGCCTCCCGGGCACTTCGGCGGACGCTGGCCCGGCCGTGCTGCAGGCTCTCACCGACCTGGGCCTGGACGTCGCCGGCGCCACGGTGCTCGACGGCAGCGGACTGGCGCGCGGCAGCGCGGTGCCGGCCTCCCTCGTCACGGCCACGCTGGTGCTGGCCGCGGACCCCGAGCGGCCGCAGTTGCGCTCCGTCATCACCGGGCTGCCGGTCGCAGGCTTCACCGGGACCCTGGCCGACCGTTTCGACGGTTCCGCCGCGCCGGCCGCGGGGGTGGTCCGCGCCAAGACCGGCACGCTCACCGGCATCAACGCGCTGGCCGGTGTCGTCGTCGCGGCCGACGGCACCAACTATGCGTTCGCGCTACTCGCCGACGACGTGCAGGGCACCCTGCCGGCCCGGGCCGCGATCGACCAGGTCGCGGCCGCCCTGGCCGGGTGTGGCTGCGCGTGATCGTCCGGGCCTCCGGGTCGTAACCCTGCGGCACTTCGATGTCAGAACCACCCGTCTGACATAGCGTGGAGCGCATGACGACCGCCGACGCTGTACCCGACATGGTCGACTGGGATCTCGCCGTCGCGACGGCCGGGCGGCTCGCCGGCTCCGGGCCGGTCGTGACCGACGACGAAGCCCGGGCCGCCGTGGCCGAGTTGCGTGCGCTCGCCGCTCGCGCCGAGGGTCACGTCGCCGCGTTCACCGGCCTCGACGCCTCCGCCGCGTCCGCACCGCTGGTCGTGGTCGACCGCGGGAACTGGGCGCGGGCCAACGCCCAGAGCATGCGCACCATCATCGCGCCGCTGGAGCGCAAGCTGCGCCAGCACCGCGAGCCCAGCCCGTTCCAGCGGGTCGGACCGAAGGTCACCGGACTGCAGACCGGCGCCCTGCTGGCGTTCCTCGCCACGAAGGTGCTCGGCCAGTTCGACCCGTTCTGGTCCGGTGCCGCCGACGGCGAGAAGGCGCACGGCCGGCTGCTGCTGGTGGCGCCCAACATCGTCCACGTGGAGCGCGAACTCGGCGTCGACCCGCACGACTTCCGACTCTGGGTCACGCTGCACGAGGAGACGCACCGGGTGCAGTTCACCGCGGTGCCGTGGCTGCGCGACCACCTGGCCGGCGAGATCGAGGCGTTCGTCGCCGCCACCGACGTCGACCCGGCCGCGTTCCTGACCCGCGCCCGCGAGGCCGTCCGCGCGCTGGCCGAGAGCGCCCGCTCCCCTGACACCGAGGTCTCCATCCTCGACCTCGTGCAGACCCCGGCGCAGAAGGCCGTCATCGACCGCGTCACGGCGTTCATGTCCCTGCTGGAGGGCCACGCCGACGTCGTGATGGACGGTGTGGGCCCCGAGGTCATCCCGTCGGTCGAGACCATCCGTCGTCGGTTCCAGCGTCGCCGGTACTCCTCCGTCGGCCTGGACCGCACGTTCCGCCGGCTGCTCGGCCTGGACGCCAAGATGCGTCAGTACCGCGACGGCGCGGCGTTCGTGAACTTCGTCGTCGACCGCGTCGGCATGGCCGGTTTCAACCGGGTCTGGGAGTCCGCGGACATGCTGCCCACCAAGGAGGAGATCGCCGACCCGATCGCCTGGGTGCGCCGGGTCCACGGCCCGGCCTGACCATGCCGCACCCGCACCTCGACGTCCGGCGTGCGGTCCGCGCCGAACTGGCCGACGTCCCGGCCGGCGAGACGGTGCTGGTGGCGTGTTCCGGCGGCGCCGACTCCCTGTCCCTGGCCGCCGCTCTCGCGTGGGTGGCCGACCGCGCCGGGCTGCGAGCCGGCGGGGTCTGCGTCGACCACGGTCTGCAGGACGGATCCGCGGACCGGGCCCGGACGACGGCGGCGGCGCTCGCCGCGCTCGGGCTCGACCCCGTCGAGACGGTGCACGTGGACGCGTCGCGCGGGTCCGGCGGGCCGGAGGGCAACGCACGGTCGGCGCGGTACGCCGCCATCGACGCGACGGCACAGCGGCACGCGGCGGTCGCGGTGCTGCTCGGGCACACCCGCGACGACCAGGCCGAAACGGTCCTGCTCGGACTGGCCCGCGGTTCGGGTGCCCGATCGCTGGCCGGCATGCCACGGCGGTCCGGCGCCTACCGCCGGCCGCTGCTGGACCTGCGGCGTACGACGGTGCGGGCCGCGCTGCCGGCCGGCCTCCAGGCGTGGGAGGACCCCCACAACGCCGACCCCGCCTACGCCCGGGCGCGGGTGCGCCACCGGGTCCTCCCGGTCCTGGAGGCCGAGCTCGGGCCGGGCGTCGCCGACGCGCTCGCGCGCACCGCGGATCTCCTCCGCGCCGACGCCGACGCGCTGGACACCCAGGCCGCCGACGCCCTCGCTGCGGTGATCGGCAGAGAGCCGCGACCCCCGGAGGGGTACCAGCTCCCTGTCGATCACCTGGTCAAGCTGCCGCCGGCGGTGCGCTGGCGGGTACTGCGCCGAGCGGCCATCGCGGCGGGCAGCCCTCCTACAGACCTGACCGCCGGGCACGTCGCCGCCGTCGACGCGCTGGTCACGGCGTGGCGCGGCCAGGTCGGGGTGGACCTCCCCGGCGGGCTGCGTGCCGTCCGCCGCGACGGCGCCGTCCACTTCTCGATGCGGCGGTAGACGACCACACAGACCGAGGTGGGCAGGCGGGGTGTGGGGGATGCCGGCAGGGGTAGGCGCGGGCGTCCGAGCGAGGAACGAGCCAGGCGGGCGGGGTCGGCATCCCCCACACCCCGCAACTCCAGCCGGCAGTGTGAAAGGCTGCCGTACGTGGATCCGCAACACGTCGACGCCGACCTCGAGAAGATCTTGCTGAGCGAGGAGGACATCCAGAATCGGCTGGCCGAGATGGCCGAGGCCATCGAGCGCGACTACGAGGGCAAGGATCTGCTGCTCGTCGGGGTGCTCAAGGGGGCGGTCATGGTCATGGCCGACCTCAGCCGGCACCTGTCGCGGCACGTCGAGCAGGACTGGATGGCCATCTCCTCCTACGGTTCCGGCACCCGCTCCAGCGGCGTCGTCCGGATCGTCAAGGACCTCGACACAGACATCACCGACCGGCACGTCCTCGTCGTCGAGGACATCATCGACACCGGGCTGACGCTCTCGTGGCTGGTGTCGAACCTCCGCTCGCGCGGTCCGGCCGCGGTCGACGTCTGCACGCTGCTGCGCAAGCCGGAGGCGGCGAAGACGTCGGTGGACGTACGCTACGTGGGTTTCGACATCCCGAACGCCTTCGTGGTGGGCTACGGCCTGGACTTCGCCGAGAAGTACCGCAACCTGCGGGTCGTCGGCACGCTGGCGCCGCACGTCTACAGTTGATCAGCGCCGTCGTCCATGCATGCTGTGACCGATCCGTCAAGTCCCCCGGGAACACTGCGGCTCACCAGCATCGTTGAGGAAGATGTACGAGGGGTGCCGGAATGGTCCGGCAGGCCTCGTGCAAGGTATCGTCGGACGAACCGACACCTTCGGTGGACATGCCGGGCGTTCGCGGTGTGTGCTGAAGCTGCCAGCCGATCATCAGGAGGTACGAGGCCGCAAGGTCTCGCATCATGAACGCCAAGCGATTCACGCGACCACTGATCTGGTTGCTCATCTTCGTGCTCGCCGCTGTCGTGCTGAGCAGTGTCCTGGACCGCACGGACGGTACCGAGGACGTCAACACCGCGCAGATCGTCAGCGAGATCAACAGCGGCAACGTCGAGTCCGCCAAGATCACCGGCGGTGAGACGCAGGAGATCGAGCTCACCCTGAACGACGGCTCCAAGCTGGTGGCGCAGTACGTCGAGGGTCAGGGCATCGCGCTGCAGGAGGAACTGCAGGGCCAGTACGACCAGGGCAACCTCGATGGTGGCTACGACGTCGAGGTCCCGCAGCCCAGCATCCTCTGGGGCATCCTCGGCACGCTGCTGCCGTTCCTGATCCTCGGTGCCCTGATCTTCTTCTTCATGACCCAGATGCAGGGTGGCGGCGGCCGGGTCATGCAGTTCGGCAAGTCCCGGGCGAAGCTGGCCAGCAAGGACGCCCCGAAGACGACGTTCGCCGACGTCGCCGGTGCGAACGAGGCCATCGAGGAGCTCCACGAGATCAAGGAGTTCCTGCAGGAGCCGGGCAAGTTCCAGGCCGTCGGCGCCAAGATCCCCAAGGGCGTGCTGCTTTACGGCCCGCCCGGCACCGGCAAGACGCTGCTCGCTCGAGCCGTCGCCGGCGAGGCGGGCGTGCCGTTCTACTCCATCTCCGGTTCCGACTTCGTCGAGATGTTCGTCGGTGTCGGCGCCTCCCGGGTCCGCGACCTGTTCAAGGAGGCCAAGGAGAACGCGCCGGCCATCCTCTTCGTCGACGAGATCGACGCCGTCGGCCGGCACCGCGGCGCCGGCATGGGCGGTGGCCACGACGAGCGTGAGCAGACGCTGAACCAGCTGCTGGTCGAGATGGACGGCTTCGACGTCAAGACGAACATCATCCTGATCGCGGCCACCAACCGGCCCGACATCCTCGACCCGGCGCTGCTGCGCCCGGGCCGCTTCGACCGGCAGATCGCCGTCGAGCCGCCCGACCTCGAGGGTCGCGAGAAGATCCTGGGCGTGCACGCCCGCGGCAAGCCGTTGACCGAGGACGCCGACCTGCGCGCCGTTGCCCGCCGGACGCCGGGCTTCACCGGTGCCGACCTCGCCAACGTGCTGAACGAGTCGGCGCTGCTGACCGCCCGCAGGAACGAGAAGATGATTACCCCGCAGGCGCTGGATGAGGCGATCGACCGCGTCGTGGCCGGCCCGCAGAAGAGCTCCCGCCTGATGAAGGACGCGGAGAAGCGGATCACCGCCTACCACGAGGGCGGGCACGCCTTGGTGGCGGCGGCGCTGCACCACACCGACCCCGTGCACAAGGTGACCATCCTGCCGCGCGGCGGTGCCCTGGGTTACACCATGGTGCTGCCGGACGAGGACAAGTACTCCACCACCCGCAACGAGATGCTCGACCAGCTCGCCTACATGATGGGCGGCCGGGCCGCGGAGGAGCTGGTCTTCCACGACCCCACCACCGGCGCGGCCAACGACATCGACAAGGCCACCACGTTGGCCCGCCGCATGGTCACGCAGTACGGCATGACCGAGCGGCTCGGCGCCATCAAGTTCGGCTCGGACCGGTCCGAGCCGTTCCTCGGCCGCGACATGGGTCACGAGCGCGACTACTCCGAGGCCATTGCCAGCCAGGTCGACGAGGAGGTGCGCAAGCTCATCGAGACCGCGCACCAGGAGGCGTTCGACATCCTGGTCGAGAACCGCGACATCCTCGACAACCTCGTGGTGGCGCTGCTGGAACGGGAGACGCTGAACAAGGAGGACGTCGCGGAGGTCTTCGCGGCCATCCGCAAGCGGGGCCGCCGCCCGGCATGGACCGGGTCGGCCACCCGCAAGCCCTCCGATCAGGGCCCGGTTGCGTTCCCGGTCAAGGTCTCCAGCAACGGTAACCACGCCGACCACGAGGAAGGCATCACCATCGCGCCTGAGCCGAACCCGGTCACGAACCCCGAAGGCCCGGGCGGGAGCTGAACCCGGTGAGTCTCGACGTGGAGTCCGGACCTCCGGAGGCGCTGCCTCAGTTCGACCACGCGCGAGCTGAGGCGGCGGTGCGTGAGCTGCTGATCGCGATCGGTGAGGATCCGTCCCGCGACGGCCTCGCCGACACCCCGGCCCGGGTGGCGCGCGCCTACGCGGAGATGTTCCGCGGGCTGCGGCAGAACCCCGCCGACGTGCTCACCACCACGTTCGAGCTGGGCCACGACGAGATGGTGCTGGTGAAGGACATCGAGCTGGCGTCCATGTGCGAGCATCACCTGGTGCCGTTCTCCGGGTACGCCCACGTCGGGTACATCCCCGGTCCCAGCGGCCGTATCGCCGGGCTGTCCAAGCTGGCCCGGCTGGTCGACGTGTACGCCAAGCGGCCGCAGGTCCAGGAGCGGCTGACCACGCAGGTCGCCGACTCTCTGGTCACCCTCCTCGAACCGGCGGGTGTGATCGTCGTGGTCGAGGCCGAGCACCTGTGCATGACCATGCGCGGCGTCCGCAAACCCGGCTCCAAGACGGTCACCAGCGCGGTGCGCGGTCAGTTGCGCGACGCCACTACCCGCGCCGAGGCGATGACCCTCATCACCAGCCGCTGACGGCTGGGAGCCGGCCCGCCCGACCTTCACGGGCGGGACCGCCGGCGGGATGGGGATGCCGGCCCGGCCGGAGCGTTGCGGGCGTGATCATCAACCGCTGGGTGCGTGATGACACACCCAACCGTTGATGATCATGGTCCACCGGGGACGGCCGCGGCAATGAGTCAGGCTGAGTCAGGCTGAACCGTTGCGAGCGTCGCGCCAGGCGACCCAGTCCGACACGGCGCTCAGGTCGAATGCCGGCCCGGACGCTTCGAGGACGAACAGCGTGAAGCCGGCCTCCACGAGCTCCTCGGCCCTCCGGCCCGGCTTGCCGCTGGCCTCCGTCGAACGCTCGATCTCGCCCGGATCCCGGCCGACCGTCTCGCACCAGGAGTCGAGGACGCCGGCCTTGTGGGTCAACGTCGTCACGTCGCCGAAGGCGTGCCAGATGGTCGCGTGCTCGGCGGTGTACCGCAGTGTCTTCTTCTCGCCGCCGCCCCCGATGAGGATCGGGATGTCCCGGGTCGGTCGCGGGTTCAGCTTGTCCCAGCGGTTCCGGATGCGCGGCAGTGCCTCACCGAGCTCGTCCAGGCGGCTGCCCGCGGTGCCGAACTCGTAGCCGTACTCGTCGTAGTCGCGCTGGAACCAGCCCCCGCCGATGCCGAGGATCAGGCGTCCGTCGCTGATGTGGTCGACGGTGCGGGCCATGTCGGCCAGCAGATCGGGGTTGCGATAGCTGTTGGCCGTGACCAGCGCCCCGATCTCGACCCGGGACGTCGACTCCGCCCAGGCGCCGAGCATGGTCCAACACTCGAAGTGCAGGCCGTCAGGGTCGCCGGCCAGCGGATAGAAGTGGTCCCAGTTGAAGACGATGTCGACGCCGAGGTCTTCGGCCTGCGCCGCCGCACGGCGGATCGCGGCGTAGTCGGCATGCTGGGGCTGGATCTGGACACCGATACGGATCGGTCGGGTCATGAACGCCTCGTTCGCCTGAGTCGGAGAGCCTTGTCGCCAGGGACAACCCCATTCGGGGCCGGCCGCATTCCGTCGCCGACGGGTCAGGTCCGGCTCAGCCGAAGAGGCCGAAGTCGGAATGCAGGACGACGATGGCGTCGCGCAGCAGCAGGAAGCCGGCAATGCCCATGACCCAGGACAGTGTCTCCCTCGAGTTGGCGCTCAACCAGGTGCGCAGCCGCTCGAACCGGCCGCGGACCCGTTCGCCGGCGATGCGCCAGGCCACGTACATGAGGACCGGCGGCAGCACCATGATCAGGTTGTAGCCGGCCAGCAGCGGCGCCCACTGTCCGGCGGGCAGGTCCGCCGAGGTCATGATGCCGATCGCGGCCAGGTACGGCAGCGCGGTGGCGGCCTCCAGCAGGCCGGTGGTGACGCCCAGGCCGATCATCGCCGGTGCGTTGTGTGCCCGGCTCATCCGCCGCTCCTGGCGGCCGGCCGGGTCGGCGTCCTTCTTCCTCGGGACGAACCAGCTGGCCGCGAAGAGCGCGGCTCCGATGGCTGCCTGCACCAGATAGCCGGCCCGGTTGTCCAGCACGTCGCCGAGCGAGTCGACGACCGCACCCAGGCCGAGCATCAGGGCGCTGCCGAGGCAGAAGTAGAACGCCGCCACGGTCGCCAGGTAGGTGAACAGAAGCCGCGCGGCCCGCTCGCGCGCCGTGAGCAGCACATAGACCGAGATGCCGATGGTTGCCGGGCTGAGCGTGTCGAGCAGCGCCAGGCCGTAGACCGGCAGAAGAACGTCTAGGCCCACAGTCAGCTCCTCCGATCAAGGGTCTTCGTCAAACCCGTATTCACACGCCTGTGAGAAATAAACTAGCACAGTCGTGATAGAAAAGGGCCATGCCGAAGGTCGTCGACCATGAGCAGCGGAAACGCGAGATCGTGGCGGCCGTGTTGCGGGCGGTCGCGCGGGACGGTGCCGCGGGTGCGTCGGTCCGCACGGTGGCTGCTGAGACCGGCTGGTCGACAGGCTCGGTGCGCTACTACTTCTCCACCCAGCGCGAACTGCGTGAGTTCACAGTCGACGTCGTGATCGAACGGGTGGGCCGCCGCATCCAGACCTACATCAAGGAGCACGAGCCCGAGCTGCCGCCACCGGAGTTGGCTGCCGGCATCCTCGAGCACCTCATTCCCCTGGACCAGGAGCGGCGCGAGGAGTACCAGCTGTGGCTGGCGATCGCCGAGTGGTCGCGGCAGGGGGAGATGGCCGGATCCGCGCAGTTGTGGGCGCAGCAGCGAGACATGTATCTGCAGATCGTCTACCGGCTGGCCGGCTATACGAACGAGCCGGTGCCTGCCGATGTCGACTCGCGAGTCATGGCCTGGGCGGAATACCTGCACGTCTTCGTTGACGGGCTGGCCGCCCAGGCCATGTTCGTACCCGACGACATGCCGCCGGATCGGATACGCGAGGTGTTGCGGTCGTTTCTGACGGTGGTGCCGCCGCTGGCGGCGCCGGCCGGGGTCAGGTGAAGACGCTCACTCCGCCGGGGCCGACCAGCAGCCCTACCACGATCAGCACGATGCCCCAGAGCATCTGACCACGTATCAACGTGACGATCCCGCTGATGACGAGGATCACGGCCAGAATCCACAGCACAAATTCCATCGTGACAACCCTTTCGTTCCCGGCATACGGCCGGATTCGATGATCAGGTCGTGCCCGGGGCCGGGATTCCTAAACGTGGTGGTACGCCCAGATCCAGCGTCTGTCGCCGGGCAGCGGGGCGCGGTGACCGGCCGCTACGCCGGATGCGGGAGAATGGGCGTCGTGCCTGACAAGCCCTCGATTCCCGACGTCCTCGCCGCCCGCTATGCCTCGCCGGAACTGGCCCGGCTGTGGTCCCCCGCGCACAAGATCGTGCTGGAGCGTCAGCTGTGGCTGGCGGTCCTGCAGGCGCAGCGCGACCTCGGCGTCGAGGTTCCCGACGGCGTGGTGGAGGCGTACCGGGCGGTGATCGACCAGGTCGACCTCGACTCCATCGCCGCGCGCGAGCGCGTCACCCGGCACGACGTCAAAGCGCGCATCGAGGAGTTCAACGCGCTGGCTGGTCACGAGCACATCCACAAGGGCATGACCAGCCGCGACCTCACCGAGAACGTCGAGCAGCTCCAGGTGCGCCGGTCCCTCGAGCACATCCGGGCCCGCGCCGTGGCCGTGCTGGTGCGGCTGGCCGCGCGGGCCGGTGAGCACGCCGAGACGGTCATGGCCGGGCGCAGCCACAACGTGCCGGCCCAGGCCACCACGCTGGGCAAGCGGTTCGCGTCGGCAGCCGACGAACTCCTGGTCGCCTACGACCGGCTGGACGACCTCGTCGCTCGTTACCCGTTACGCGGCATCAAGGGCCCGGTCGGCACCGCCCAGGACATGCTCGACCTGCTCGGTGGCGATGCCGAGCGGCTGACGGCTTTGGAGCAGCGGGTCGCGGCACACCTGGGCTTCGACCGCGTGCTCACCAGCGTCGGACAGGTCTACCCGCGCTCCCTGGACCACGACGTCGTCTCCGCTCTGGTCCAGGTGGCCGCCGGTCCGTCGTCGCTGGCCACCACCATCCGGCTGATGGCCGGGCAGGAGCTGGTGACGGAGGGCTTCAAGGCCGGCCAGGTCGGTTCCAGCGCGATGCCGCACAAGATGAACACCCGCTCCTGCGAGCGAGTCAACGGCCTGGCCGTGGTGCTGCGCGGTTACGCGTCCATGGCCGCGGAGCTGGCCGGGGCGCAGTGGAACGAGGGTGACGTGTTCTGCTCGGTGGTGCGCCGGGTCGCGCTTCCGGACGCGTTCTTCGCCCTCGACGGCCTGTTCGAGACGTTCCTCACCGTGCTCGACGAGTTCGGCGCCTACCCCGCCGTCATCTCCCGTGAGCTGGACCGATATCTCCCGTTCCTGGCGACGACGTCGGTGCTCATGGCCGCGGTGAAAGCCGGCGTCGGCCGGGAGACCGCTCACGAGGTCATCAAGAAACACGCCGTCGCCGTCGCGCTGGACATGCGCGAACGCGGCGTCGAGCGCAACGACCTGCTCGACCGCCTGGCCGCCGACCCCCAGCTCGGGTTGGACCGGACCCACCTCGACGCGCTGGTGCGATCGCCCATCGAGTTCACCGGTGCGGCATCGGCCCAGGTCGCCGAGATCGTTCGCCGGGTCGACGCCATCGCCGCGGCCCACCCCGAAGCCGCCGCCTACACCCCGTCGCCGATCCTCTGACGGCGCGGTCCGGCCGAGCACCGGTCCGGGCCTCTCCGCAAATGATCACGTGGACCATGCGTACTCCCGCTTCACCAGGCATGCACGCATCGTGGAGCGGGAGAACGCATGGTGACGAAGGTCCGGTGATCGACTGGTCCCGCTCGTGACGGCTGGGTGCCGCGGAGTGGGTATCCTGGGGGCGCCCCAGTTCTTTCCGCTGTTGAGGAGCGTTTCCGTGGCGCGGGTCGTTGTCGACGTCATGCTCAAACCCGAGATTCTCGACCCGCAGGGCAAGGCCGTGCAGGGCGCGCTGGGCCGGCTGGGCTTCGAGGGTGTCGCCTCGGTCCGCCAGGGCAAGCGCTTCGAGATCGAGCTGGCCGGTCCGGCCACGCCGGAGGCGGTCGCCGAGATCGAGCGGGTCGCGTCCACGCTGCTGGCGAACCCTGTCATCGAGGACTTCACCATTCACGTCGAGTCCGAGGTCGAGGTCTGAGCGTGCGCATCGGTGTCGTCACTTTCCCCGGCTCCCTCGACGACCGCGACGCCGCTCGGGCGGTCCGGGTCGCCGGTGGCGAGCCGGTCACGCTCTGGCACGGCGATGCCGACCTGCACGGCGTCGACGGAGTGGTGCTGCCCGGTGGGTTCTCGTACGGCGATTACCTGCGCTGCGGTGCCATCGCGCGGTTCGCGCCGGTCATGGAGCCACTGGTCGACGCCGCCCGCGGCGGGCTGCCGGTGCTGGGTATCTGCAACGGCTTCCAGGTCCTGTGCGAGTCGCACCTGCTGCCTGGGGCGCTGATCCGCAACGACCATCGCAAGTTCGTCTGCCGCGACCAACGACTGCGGGTCGAGAACGCGGCCACCGCGTGGACCTCCGGCTACGACCAGGGTCAGGAGATCGTCATCCCGCTGAAGAACGGTGAGGGCGGTTTCGTCGCCGACCAGCGCACTCTCGACGAGCTCGAGGGCGAGGGCCGGGTCGTGGCCCGCTATCTCGGCGACAACCCGAACGGTTCCTACCGCGACATCGCCGGCATCGCCAACGTCCGCGGCAACGTCGTCGGGCTGATGCCCCATCCGGAGCACGCGGTCGAGGAACTCACCGGGCCGAGCACCGACGGCCTCGGCTTCTTCACGTCCGTCCTGGAAGGGCTGGTCCGAGCGTGACCACGCATGACGGAACGGCGAGGCGACGAGTGAGGAACGAACGAGGAGCCCGAGCGTGACCACGCAGATCGACACCGTCGACACCGCCGCCAAGTCTCCCGACCAGCCCCAGCCGTGGGGTGAACTCGGTCTCAAGGAGGACGAGTACCGGCGCATCCGCGACATCCTCGGCCGCCGGCCCACCAATGCCGAGCTCGCCATGTACAGCGTCATGTGGTCCGAGCACTGCTCGTACAAGAGCTCCAAGGTGCATCTGCGCCAGTTCGGCGAGAAGGCGCCGGCCACCGACGCGCTGCTGGTGGGCATGGGCGAGAACGCCGGCGTGGTCGACATCGGCAACGGCTATGCGGTCACCTTCAAGGTCGAGTCGCACAACCATCCGTCGTACGTCGAGCCGTACCAGGGGGCGGCGACGGGTGTGGGCGGCATCGTCCGCGACATCCTCGCCATGGGCGCCCGCCCGGTCGCCGTCATGGACTCCCTGCGCTTCGGCCCGCTGGACGCCGCCGACACCCACCGGGTGTTGCCCGGTGTGGTGGCCGGTGTCGGCGGCTACGGCAACTGCCTGGGCCTGCCCAACATCGGCGGCGAGGTGGTGTTCGACCCGTCGTACGCGGCCAATCCGCTGGTGAACGCGCTGTGCGTGGGTGTCATGAAGCATGAGGACATCCACCTGGCCAATGCCTCGGGCGTCGGCAACAAGATCGTCCTGTTCGGTGCGCGTACCGGCGGCGATGGCATCGGCGGCGCGTCGATCCTGGCGTCGGAGTCGTTCGACGACAGTAAGCCCAGCAAGCGGCCGGCCGTCCAGGTGGGCGACCCGTTCATGGAGAAGGTCCTCATCGAGTGCTGCCTGGAGCTGTTCGCGGCGCGGGTGGTCGAGGGCATCCAGGACCTCGGCGCGGCCGGTATCTCCTGCGCCACGTCCGAGTTGGCCAGCAACGGCGACGGCGGCATGCACGTCCAGTTGGAGAAGGTGCTGCTGCGCGACCCCAGCCTCACTCCCGGCGAGATCCTCATGTCGGAGTCGCAGGAGCGCATGATGGGCGTCGTCACGCCCGAGAACCTCGACGCGTTCCTCGCCATCACCGCGAAGTGGGACGTCGAGACCGCCGTCATCGGTGAGGTCACCGGCACCGGCCGGCTGGTCATCGACTGGCACGGCGAGACCATCGTCGACGTCGACCCGCGCACCGTCGCCCACGACGGCCCGGTCTACGAGCGCCCGTTCGCGCGGCCGGACTGGCAGGACGAGCTGCAGGCGGCAACGCCGGCGCAGCTGGCGCGGCCTGGCTCCGGCGATGGACTGCGCGCCACGCTGCTGCGGCTGCTCGCCTCGCCCAACGTCGCGTCGAAGTCCTGGGTCACCGACCAGTACGACCGGTACGTGCTGGGCAACACCGTCCTGGCCCAGCCGGAGGACGCCGGCGTGCTGCGCATCGACGAGGAGTCCGGCCTCGGCGTCGCCATCGCCACCGACGGCAACGGCCGCTACGCCAAGCTCGACCCGTACACGGGCGCGCAGCTGGCGCTGGCCGAGGCGTACCGCAATGTCGCCACCACCGGCGCCCGACCGCTCGCCGTCACCGACTGCCTCAACTTCGGCTCGCCGGAGGACCCCGCCGTCATGTGGCAGTTCGCCGAGGCCGTCCGCGGCCTGGCCGACGCCTGCCAGACCTTGGGCACGCCTGTCACCGGTGGCAACGTCTCGCTGTACAACCAGACCGGCACGACGGCGATCCTGCCGACCCCGGTCGTGGGCGTGCTCGGCGTGCTCGACGACGTCGCCCGGCGCACCCCTCAGGGCTTCCGCACCCCCGGGCACGTCATCTACCTGCTCGGCGAAACCCGCGACGAGTTCGGCGGCTCCGAATGGGCCTGGGCCGAGCATGGGCACCTGGGTGGGCTGCCGCCGTCCGTCGACCTCGACGCGGAGCGGGAACTGGCCGAGATCCTCATCAACGCGTCCCGCGACGGGCTCGTCGACGCCGCGCACGACCTCGCCGACGGCGGTCTCGCGGTCGCGCTGACGGAGTCCGTGCTGCGCTACGGTGTCGGTGCCCGGGTGTGGGTGCCCGACGGCATCGATCCGTTCGTGTTCCTGTTCTCCGAGTCGCAGGCCAGGGCCATCGTGGCGGTGCCTCGCTCGGAGGAGGTCCGCTTCACCGACATGTGCTCGGCGCGGCACTTCGCCCACCAGCGCATCGGCGTGGTCGACGACGGCGGCGTGCTCGACGTCCAGGGTTTGTTCACGGTGCCGGTCGACGACCTGCGCGCGGCTCACGAGTCCACGCTGGCCTCCGCCGTCGAAGCCTGACGCCGCGCCGCGTCGATCTGGGCCGAGCCGAGCCGCGGCAGCGCGTAGACGAACAACGCCACGTGCAGCGCCGCGGCTATCAGGTACGGCACCCGCAGCGACCACTCGCGGCTCAGCATCGTCTCGCCGGCGGCCACCAGCGCGCCGCCGAGCAGGGTGCCGAGCGAGATCGCGCCCCAGGCGAAGAACCGGTACACCGAGTTCACCCGGCCGAGCAGATGGTCGGGGATGATCGTCTGCCGCAGCGAGACGGTGATGACGTTCCACAGCACCACGAGGAACCCCTGGGTCAGGAACACCACCCACACGACGACGGGCGACGACGCCAGCCCGATGGCCAGGAGCCCCAGGGTGAGCCCGGCAAGGGAGACGAACAGCGACGGGCCGTGGCCGATCCGGGTGGCCACCCGGTCGGCCAACACGGAGCCGAGCACCGCCCCGATGGCGACGCCGCTCATCAGCAGCCCGAACGCGGTGGCGTCGAGGCCGAGGACCTCCTGCGCGAACAGGACGTAGACGGCGGTGGCGGCGGTGGTCAGCAGGTTGGTGGCGCCCAGCAGGATGGCCAGCGAACGCAGCAGTTGGTGCCGCCACAGCCAGCGCACACCCTCACCGATCTCCGCCCGCCAGGCGATCCGGCCGCTGGTGGTCTTGCCTTTCGGCGCGAACTGGCCGGTCAGCGCGAACACCAGTGCGGCCGCGATGGCGAACGTGCCGGCGTTGACGAAGAAGGGCAGCGCGAACGCCAGGCCGAGCAGCAACCCGGCGAGCGGCGGGCCGACGAAGTTGTTCGCGACGATCTCGGCGCCCCACATACGCCCGTTGGCCGTCTCCAGCCGGTTCTTCGGGACGATGGACGGCAGTAGGGTCTGCGCGGTGTTGTCGCGCAGCACCTCCGCGGTGCCGAGCAGGAACGCCATCGCGTACAGCAAGGCCAGGAGGACGGCGCCGTCGGACGGCAACTCCGCGGTGCCGGCGGCCACCTCGTCGGGTGTGGCCAGGTCCGCCTGCCAGAACAGCACCACCCACGAGAACGCGAACATCACCGCGAACCGCAGCACGTCCATGGCCGCGACGAGTTTGCGCCGGTCGAGCCGGTCGCTGATGACGCCGGCGGGCAGCGCGAACAGCAGCCAGGGGATCTTGGTGGCGAAGGTGACCAGGGCGATCTGCATCGGGTCGCGGGTGACGGCGGTGGCCAGCCAGGGGATGGCGACCGCCGACAGTCCGTCGCCGAGGTTGGCGACGACCGAGGCGCTCCACCACTTCCAGTAGTTGCGCCCCAGCCGGCTCACTCGTCGTCCCCGGATTCGGGCAGGTGACCCCGTGTCGTCGGGAACAGCCCGACCAGCAGGCCGAACGTGACCTCGCCGCCCCGGGGTTCGCGGGCGAACTCGTCGAGCAGCTCGTAGACGCGCTCACGCCACTCCGCGGCCCGCTCGACCGGGATGCGGGCGTACCTGGCACTGGTTCCGGACGGGAGCTCCCGCAGGTGCTCCGGGAGGTTCGTGGCCTCGGTGACGAAGTGCTCGAGCAGCCCACCCGGGTCCAGGCCGATGCCCTCGAACTGGGTGCGGTCCCAGTCGTGGTAGAGGAACACCCGTGCGGTGCGCCCGTAGTACTTGGCCTCGATGGCGCGCACCTGCTTGGTCCGGACGATGCGCACCAGCCCGGCGTATTCCAGCACCTTCAGGTGGTGCCCGACCGTTCCCTTCGGTTTGCCCAACGCGGCGGCCAGCTCTGAGGTGGTAGCGGCGCGCTCGAGCAGCAGGTGAACGATCTTGAGCCGGGTGTCGTCGAAGAGCGCCCGGTACTGCGCGGGGTCGGTGAGCTCGAGTTCGTCGGCGAGCTCATAGTCGGGAACGGCAGACTGGTCGGCCATTGCCGTATGGTCGACAACTCCCGACCATACTGTCAAGACGTTTCGCAAATGATCACGTGGCGTTGGGGTCCTCCCGCCTCAACGGGAATGCTTGCCTGTGATGGCGTGAGAAGGCCTGGGGTGTCGCGGGGTCGGCGGGCGACTCAGTCCCCGGCCTCCGCCACGTACTGGGCGGCGTACTCGCCGGTCGGTTCGATCGGGGTGATCACGTCGACCAGGACGCCGTCAGGCGCCTCGACGATGAAATGCCGCTGGCCGAACGCTTCGCTGCGCAGGTCGAGCGCTACGGGCAGTCCCGCGGTCTGCACCAGCCGGGTGTAGACGTCGTCCACGTCAGGGACCTCGACGTTGAGCAGCAGCCCGCGGGCCGGCTGGCGGTACGCGGCCGGGATGGTCTCGTGCCGGTGGTCGACGAAGGCCAGTTCGAGCCCCGGTGCGACGCGGTGGCGCAGGCTGACGTACCAGTCGGCCTCGAACGTGACCTCGAAGTCGAAGTGTTCGACGTAGAAGGCGCGGGCGGCGGCCACGTCGGAGCTGCAGATGACAGGGTAGAAGCCGGTGGGTGTCATTGGGCACTCCCTTGCTCGATGGAAGATACGTACCGTAGGTATGTGTCTGGCAAGCCAAGCTAGGATACGTACCATCGGTATGTCAACAGGCTCCGGAGGCGCGGTGACCAGAACGAAAGAGCAACAACGCCTCGACACCACCCGTGCGCTCCTCCGTGAGGCGCGGGAGCGGTTCGCCCGCGACGGCTACGCGGCGGTCAGCCTGGCCGAGATCGTCGCGGCCGCCGGCGTCACCAAAGGCGCGCTCTACCACCACTTCGCGAACAAGGCCGCGCTGTTCCGGGCGGTTGTCGAACAGCTCCAGGGCGAGGTGGCCGACCGCGTCGTCGCCGCAGCCGAGGCCCACGACGATTCCTGGCGCCAGCTCACCGCCGGGTGCGAGGCGTTCCTGCGCGCCAGCGCCGACCCCGATGTACGGCAGATCATGCTGGTCGACGCGCCGGCCGTGCTCGGCTGGGACGAGTGGCGAGCGCTGGACGACGCGTCGTCCGCGCGGCACCTACGGGAGGCCCTCGAAGCGGTGATCGACGACGGCGTCGTCGCGCCTCAGCCGGTCGGGCCACTCACACACCTGCTGTCCGGCGCGATGAACGAGGCCGCGCTATGGCTGGCCGGCTCCGACGACCCACGCGACCTCGACGACACCGTTGCGGCCCTGTCGCGGCTCCTGGACGCCCTGCGGCAGCCGGCTCCTGGCCGACGTGCCGGGGGATGATGGGCGCATGCTCCGGACGGTCGCGATAGCGAACTACCGATCGCTGCGCGACGTCGTGCTCCCGCTGACCGGGCTCGATGTCGTCACTGGCGCCAACGGTACCGGCAAGTCGAGTCTGTACCGGGCGCTGCGGCTGCTCGCCGACTGCGCGCGTGGTGACGTGATCGCCTCGCTCGCCCGGGAAGGCGGCATGCCATCGGTCACCTGGGCCGGGCCGGAGCGGTTGAGCCGCGAGATGCGGGCAGGCGAGCAGGCAGTCCAAGGAGTCCGGCGGACGGGGCCGGTCAACGTGCGGATGGGTTTCGCCGGCGACGACTTCGGCTACCTGATCGACCTCGGGCTACCGCGGCCCATCAACAAGACGGAGCCGTCGTTCTTCGATCTCGACCCGGAGATCAAGCGCGAGGCGATCTGGAGCGGTCCGGTCCTGCGTCCCGTCGCCATGCTGGCGGACCGTCGCAACGAGATGGCGCGGGTGCGGGCGTCGGGCGGCGACTGGGACCACGTGGCGCAGGGGCTTCGCCCGTTCGAGAGCATGCTCAGCGAGATCGTGGATCCGGTCCGGGCTCCCGAGCTGCTGACCGTACGGGAGCTGGTGCGCGGCTGGCGCTTCTACGACCACTTCCGCACCGACGCCGACGCGCCGGCACGTCAGCCCAGGCTGGGCACCCGCACCATGGTCCTCGCCGACGACGGCGCCGACCTCGCGGCCGCGCTGCAGACGATCCGCGAGATCGGTGCCGCGGACGCCCTCGACGCCGCCGTCGCCGAGGCGTTCCCGGGGTCTCGTCTCAGTATCGAGCAGGTCGGTGGCCGCCTGGACGTGTCGTTCCACCAGCATGGGCTGCTGCGCCCGCTGACCGGGGCAGAGCTCTCCGACGGGACACTGCGGTTCCTGCTGTGGGCCGCTGCCCTGCTCACTCCTCGCCCGCCGGCCCTGATGGTGCTCAACGAGCCCGAGACGAGCCTGCACCCGGACCTGTTGCCGGCGCTGGCCGGGCTCATCGTCAAGGCGCACGAGGCCACGCAGGTGGTCGTCGTCACCCACTCGCGCCCCCTGATCGAGCAGATGGGTGCTGCGGCGGCGCGCATCGAGCTGATCAAGGACCTGGGTGACACCCAGGTCGCCGGGCAGGGCCGGTTCGACCGACCGTCGTGGAACTGGGGAACCCGCTGACGGCGGGGGCATCGTCTGGCACGTCGAGCGTCGGCTCGATGCGCGGGCTCTAGCGTAGGGCCGTGGCCCTCGCCGTCTGCCTGCTTCTCGATTCGCGGGCCGACCTCGCCGTCCGCCGGCTCTGGAGCCGGCTCGAGGAGCGCGGGATCGCGTCGTTGGCGTCGCACACCCATGGCGGGCACGTGCCCCATGTCTCGCTCGCAGTTCTGCGTCGCTGGGACGGCGACGAGGTCCGCGCCGCCCTCGACACCCTGCCGCAGGGGGAAGCGATCGACCTGCACTTCGACGGGATCGGGACGTTCCGGCGCGGCCGCTGCTGGCTGGTCTCGGCGGTCACCGCTGACCTCGTCACCCGCCAGGAGCGGCTCGTCGACGTGCTGCGGGCCAGCGGCGCCGACCTGCACCGCAACTACGAGCCCGGCTCGTGGATCCCGCACTGCACGATCTCTCCGCGCGTCCAGCTGGCCGATCTCGGTGTGCTGGCCGCGACAGTGTACGTCGTCCTGCCGTTGCGGGCGCGGGTGGAGCGGGCGGCACTGATCGACAGCGGCACCGGCCAGCAGTGGCCGTTGCCACACCTTCCCTGACCAAGATGACCATTATGACTATTAAGACTATCCTGGTCGCGGAGGTGGTTGCGGTGAGTCAGCTCGCGCACGCCGAGGAGTGGAGCGTCGCGGACGCAAAGGCGCGGTTGAGTGAATTGCTGGAGACCGTCGACCGGGAGGGTCCGCAGACCATCACCCGGCGCGGCCGGCCAGTGGCGGTGGTGGTCTCGGTCGAGGAATGGGCGTATCGCAAGCGCCGCCAAGGAACGCTCGCGGATTTCTTCGCGACCTCGCCCCTGCGGCAGCTGGGCGGGGAGCTGGACATCCCGCCAAGGGACGACCAGATGCGTGAGATCGATCTGTGAACTATCTGATTGACACCAACGTCGCATCCGAGCTCATCAGCGCATCCCCGGACCCGCGGGTCGAGCGCTGGATTCAGAGCGTGGATGAGGACACCGTTCACGTCAGCGCAATCACGATCGGCGAGCTTCGGTACGGCATTGAGCGGCTGACTGTCGGGCACAAGCGAAGCAGACTCGAAGAGTGGCTGGCGGGCCTGTTTCTACCTCGCTTCGAGGGTCGTCTACTTGCTGTGACTGCGGACGTTGGGGATATGTGGGGCCGTATCAAGGCAAGCGCGCAGTCCGTGGGCCGCCAGTTGACGCCGGCCGACGGACTCATCGCGGCAACGGCGTTCTGCCACGACCTCGTCCTGGTGACCAGGAACGTCGGCGACTTCGCGGCCACCGGGGTCGAGCTGCTCAACCCGTGGCACGACGCCGGGTAGCCTGCCGAGGTGGCGAAGCGCATCGATCCGTCCACGGTGCGGGCGGCGTATCGGGGTGGGCACGAGGCCCTACGCACCTGGCTGACCGACCTCCCATCGCGTGCCTGGGAGCAGCCCAGCGTCCTGCCCGGCTGGGCCGTCGCCGACCTGGCCGCACACCTCGCCCTGGTCGCCGACGCGGTGACGGCGGTGGCTCCGGCTCCGCGTGGGGTGCGCGCACGGACCGTCAGCGACTACCTCGCCGCATACGCACCCGTTGCCGGTGAGCAGGCCGAGCGCACCCGCGCCGTCGCCGCCGATGCCGGCCGTGACGCCGAGCGCATCCTCGCCGCCGTCGACGAGCGGTACGGCGCCGCCGTCCGGGCCCTCGAGGACCTCGGCCTGGACGATGTCGTCGTGACCACCCGCCGGGTACCTGTCCGGCTCGGCGACTTCCTGGTCACCCGGGTCATCGAGGCGGCGGTCCACGCCGACGACCTCGCCCGGTCCGTGCCTGACGCCGGCCCGCCCGCGCTGCCTCGCGACACCCTCCGGCTGGCCGTCCGGGCCCTGCTCGACGTCCTCGCCGAGCGGGCACCGGGTCGCAGCGTCGAGGTACGGGTGGCGCCGTTCGCCGCGGTCCAGTGCATCGAGGGCCCCCGGCACACCCGCGGCACTCCGCCGAACACCGTCGACCTCGGTCCGGCGTCCTGGTTGCGGCTCGCGGCCGGCCGCACGACCTGGAGCGACGAGGTGGCCTCCGGTGCCGTGCTGGCCAGCGGTAACCGGGCCGACCTCTCCGCCCACCTGCCGCTGCTCTGACTCGTCGCGGCCGACGGCGTCAGTCCGCCAGGTCCGCGGCGAACACCGTCCCGTCGGCGGCCACGAGCTCGATCCGCTCGATGTCGCGGATGTCGTACTCGACCGTGGCGCCGGTGCCGCCGCCGTCGTCGGACACCTCGTACCGGGCGACGCTCTCCGTCTCCTCGCCGGTGGCGACGATGACGTCGTACGTGCCGGCCGGGACGGAGCCGTCGAGCACTGTGAACACCCACGACGGCTCGCCCTGGTACAGGAAGACGTGACCGACCTGGGCGCCGTCGGGGTCCTGGATCGGCGCGGCGTGGAAGTAGCGGCCGTTCGCGACCTCCAAGGTGTCTCGGTAGCTCGCGGCCAGGTCGCGGTCGTCGGAGCCCGACTGCCAGGCGATGCCCGCGCCGACCGCACCGGCCACCGCGACCGCGGCGGCTGCCGCCAGTAGTGGCCACCGGCGGGGCGGCCGCAGCGACGTCACCGCCGCCGGCTCAGTACCCGGATCGGCGGCGATGCGGGCCAGCACGGCGCCTTCGAACCCGGCCGGCGGATCGTGTTGCGGAGCCACCAGCAGGACGTCGTCGGCGACCTTGGTCAGCTCCTCCAGCTCGCGACGGCAGTCGGGACACCCGGCCAGGTGGCTGAGAACTCGGGCGCGGTCCGGGCCGCTGGCGGCGCCGGTCGCGACCTCGGCCAGGGCATCGGCGATGTCGCCGCACCTCGTGGGCTCAACCATGGTTCACCTCGAGCATCGTGCGCAGCCGGGACAACCCGGTCCGGATGCGGGTCTTGGCTGTTCCGAGCGGTATCCGTTGTCGTTCGCTGATCTCCCGTGCGGTCAGGCCGAAATGGACGGACAGCAACACGGCGATCGCCTGCTCGCGCGGTATCGCGCGCAGCGCCGTGGTGATCCGGTCGCTGTCGGCGACCCGGTCGCCGTCGTTGGCCGGCGACACGAGCATCTCGGCCATCACGGCCGGCTCGGTGGCCAGCTCACGGCGGACCCGCAGCACGTCGATGGCGACGTTGCGGGTGATGGTGAGCAGCCACGTCGATGCCTGCGCACGGCGGGCGTCGTAGTTGCCGGCATGCCGCCAAGCCCGCACGAACGCCTCCTGCGCCACCTCCTCTGCAACGGCCGGGACGCCGACCACCGACAGCGCGAGGCCGAACACGCGACCCTGGTGGCGGCGCACGAACGCCGCCATCGCATCAGCGTCGCCGGCTGCCATTCCGGCAAGCAGGGCTTCGTCGGACACGCTCACATCCTGGTGTACGCGAATGGCGGCCGGATCGATTGCGCTGGGTGCTCGGCGTGGCGTGGACAGTTTTCCGGGTCACTCGCCGGAATGCTGTTCCTTCGGCAGTTCGCTCACCACGACCGGGCGCAGCAGTGCCCAGGTGACGAAGACGCCGGCGGCAACCAGCAGCCCGGTTCCGGTCCAGAGGTTGACGTTGACGCCGCCGGCCTTGTCCAGGTCGGCATCGCTGGTGGCGAACAGCCCCATCCCGAGCAGGATGAGGCCGAAGATGCCGAAGAGGCCCGCGATGACGGTCCGGATGTCGAAGAGGCCTGCCCGGCGCGCCCGGCGGGCCGAATCGGCGGAGGTTCTCTCGGGGCTCATGTCCGGCTCCTCAGAAGAAGACGATGTTCAGAACGATGATCAGCGCCAGCGCGATGCCGGCCATCAGACCCGGCCGCTGATACCAGGCCTCATCGCGGTCGCGCGGGTCACGCAGGTCCTCCTTCGGGGTCAGCCCGTACACCAGGCCGACCAGCTCACGGGCCGGCTTGGGCGCAGTGGCCTTGCTGACGACGACGCTGACCACGATGTCCACCACGAACGCCGCCCCCGCCGCCACGAACGCCGCGCCCTGGCCGGGCAGGTCGAGGACGCCGGTCTCGGAGAGGACGAAGATCGTCACGGCTGACAGCGTCCCCGCGACCAGTCCGATCCAGCCCGCGGCGGCGGTCATCCGCTTCCAGAACATCCCGAGGATGAACGTGGCGAACAGTGGCGCGTTGAAGAAGGAGAACAGCTGCTGCAGGTAGTCCATCAGGTTCGAGTAGCCGGACGCGATGAACGCGGTCCCGATGGCGGCGAACGTCGCGACGACGGTGATGGTGCGCCCGACGCGTAGGTAGTACTGGTCCTCGCGGTCCTTGACGACGTAGCGCTGCCAGATGTCGTAGCTGAAGACCGTGTTGAACGAGCTGATGTTGGCCGCCATTCCGGCCATGAACGACGCCAGCAGCCCGGCGATGGCCAGGCCCAGCATCCCGTTGGGTAGCAGGTCGCGGATGAGCAGCAGGATCGCGTCGTTGTAGTCGACGCCGGTCTCCGCCGACTGGGTCTCCTTGAACTGCGCGAGCTCAGGCACGATGATCGCGGCGATCATGCCGGGGATCACCACGATGAACGGGATGAACATCTTCGGGTAGGCACCGATGATCGGGGTCCGGCGGGCCGCCGACATGCTCTTGGACGCCATGGCTCGCTGCACTTCGACGAAGTTCGTCGTCCAGTATCCGAAGGAGAGTACGAAACCGAGTCCGAACACGATGCCGATGACCGAGAGCACGCTGGAGTCGAAGCCGGCCAGTTCGTTGCCTGGCCACGCGCCCATCTGCTCGGTCGAACCGGTGGAGTCGCGCACTCCGTCGACCAGTCCGTCCCAGCCGCCGACCCGGTTCAGCGCCACCATGGTCAAGGGGAACAGCGCCGCGACGATGACGAAGAACTGCAGGACCTCGTTGTAGATGGCGGCGGACAGCCCGCCGAGGGTGATGTAGCTCAGCACGATCAGCGCCGCCGCCACGATGGCAACCGGGATCGGCCAGCCCAGCAGCGCGTTGACCAGGGTTGCCAGCAGGAACAGATTCACACCCGCGATGAGCACCTGCGCGACGGCGAAGCTGATGGCGTTGACGAGGTGCGCGGTCGGTCCGAACCGTCGCAGCATGAACTCCGGCACGCTGCGGACCTTGGAGCCGTAGTAGAACGGCATCATCACGATGCCGAGGAACAGCATCGCCGGTACCGCGCCGACCCAGAAGTAGTGCATGGTCGGCATGCCGTACTCGGCGCCGTTGGCCGACATGCCCACGATCTCGATGGCGCCGAGATTCGCGGAGATGAACGCCAGGCCGGTCACCCACGCCGGCAGTGATCGCCCGGACAGGAAGAAGTCGAGGCTGTCCGACACCGCGTAGCGGGCCATCAGCCCGATTCCCAGGACGAACGCGAAGTAGATCGCGATCAGCGTGTAGTCCCAGAATCCAGCGTCGAGTCGCAAACTCGCGTCCGCGACCAGGGTCATCGCCATCACTCCCGGCAGCCGAATCGCCGCCGCCGCCAGCCCGGCGGTGGGGCGCCGGCCGTCGGCGCCACCGTGACCCTACCCGTTAGTAGCGGTCACATCCCCGGTCTCGGAGATCACGCGTCCGCCAGCCAAGACACGCCACAGGCGCTGGTCGTTCCCGCCTGCCGGCGCCGATGTCACTGCTTCGGTGGCGACACTCGGCGCCGGTAGCGCGGGCCTTCTCGCGTTCGGAGACCACGCCGCAACACTTCGGTCGCGTTCGGTCTCCGGCGGCGAGGATGCACACGGCCAGGCGGTCAGGGCGAGGCATTCTCCCGCTTCACCAGGCATGCATGGGTGGTGGGGCGAACACACCCATGCCGGACGTGATCATTTCCAGCCGGTTGCTAGTGCCAGCCGGCGCGGTCGATGCCGCCGGGGACGTCGGCGGCGGGATCGTACGGGGTGCGGGTGAACCGGAACGACGCCAGGTCCAGGTGGCTCACGGTGCCGTCCGGGCGGCGGATCGCGACCAGTGGTTCGCCGTTGTAGTACCCGTCCAGGCCGACCCAGCGGCCGTCGCCGTCGGGGCGGAACCGGGAGGTGCGGCCCCCGCCGCTGGCCGGCGCCAGGCGTAGCCACCCGTCGTCCATGGCGTGCAGTTCGAACGTCGCGGATCCCCAGTACCAGTGCCCGACCAGCTCGAAGACCTCGGGCGCGACGTCGCCGGCCTGCCACGTCGACGGCAGCCGGGGCTCGGCGGTGACGAACGCGTCCAGCAGGTCCGCTGCGAAGCTCCGGGTCAGTCCGGAGGTCGAGTTGGTGAGGACGACGACGCCGTCGCCGGTCTCGACGTCAACGCGCACCTCGGCGAGGAAGCCGGGCATGGATCCGCCGTGCCCGACGAACCGTCGCCCGTCGGTGTTCCACAGCTGGACGCCGAGACCGTGTGCACCGGTCCATGGGGCGCCGGGCACGTCGACGACCACCAGCGGCCGGCACATCTCGGCCAGGGTCTCCGGGTCGAGGAGGTCGCCGGTGCGGCCACCGAGGAACGCCGCCCAGCGGGCGAGGTCGTGCACCGTCGTCCACAGTTGGCCGGCCGGCGCCATCGCCCCGCCGTCGTGCTCGGGCTCGGTCAGCAGCACGTCCGCGAACGGGTGGACCGCGAGGCCGTGTGCGTGCGGGGCGACCGGCCGCTTCGTGGTGCGGTCCATGCCCAGCGGCTCCAGCAGCTCCTCGGCGACGACGCGGGACCAGGAGGTGCCGCGCAGCCGGCTCACCAGTTCGCCGAGGACCCCGAAGCCGACGTTGGAGTAGTGGAACAACCGGCCGGCCGGGTGGCGGCGGCCGAGCTGGTCGACCAAGGACCGCCACGGCCCGCCCTGCGTGCGCTCCCACCACGGGCCGTCGGTCTCGGCCTGTACACCAGCGGCGTGCGACAGCAGTTGGGCGATGGTGACGTCGCCGATCGAGGTGTCCGGGAGGTGCCGCTCGAGTGGGTCGGCGAGGTCCAGCTTCCCTTCGTCGCGCAACCGCAGCACGGCCACCGCGATGAACGTCTTCGTGATGGAGCCCATGCGGTACTGCGTGTGCTCGTCGGCGTCGCGTCCGGTGCGGCGGCCGTCGATGGTGCCGCGGGCGCCGGACCAGACGAGTTCGCCGTCGCGGACGACGCCGGCGGCGAGAGACGGCAGCCGGCTGCCGGACTGCTCCACGGCGAGCCGGCGGGTCAGGTCGGTGGCGGTGGCAGGCTGGATCACGCGCTGAGCCTAACCGCCTGCTCGGACACCGGTGATCGACAGGGCGGCGCTACCCCATGGCGGTAGCAACCCGCTGTCGATCACCGGGACGGCTCGTAGCGGCGAGTCTCCTGAGTGGCCCGGATCAGCGCCCGCAACGCCCACCGGTCGCCGTCGACGACGCCCAGCGAGCGAGCCTGCACGAGGACGTTCCCGAGCGCGGTCGCCTCGACGGGGCCGGCCACCACCGGCAGCTCGCAGGCGTCGGCGGTCAGCTGGCACAGCAGCTCGTTCTGGGCGCCACCGCCGACCAGGTGGACGACGTCGACCTCGCGGCCGGACAGCGCGGTGGCCTCGCGGACCGTCCGCGCGTACGCCGCGGCCAGGCTGTCGAGGATGCTGCGGACCAGCTCCGGCCGGTCCGCGGGCACCGGGACGCCGGCGCGCCGGCAGGCGTCCTCGATGCGGCTGGGCATGTCGCCGGGCGGCAGGAAGACCGGGTCGTCGGGGTCGAAGACCGGCCCGCCGGGCGGCACCTCGGCGGCCGCGGCAAGCAGCGTCGCCAGGTCCTCCACGTAGCCCGACCGCCGCCACGTCTCGATGGACTCGCTGAGCAGCCACAGGCCCATGACGTTGCGCAGGTACCGGATGGTGCCGTCGACGCCGCCCTCGTTGGTGAAGTTGGCCGTGCGGCTGGCCTCGGTGAGCACCGGCGCGTCGAGCTCCACCCCGACCAGCGACCAGGTTCCGCAGGAGACGTAGGCGAACCGCTCGTCCGCGGCCGGGACGCCGACGACGGCGGAGGCGGTGTCGTGCGAGCCGACCGCCGTGACGACGGCGGACCGGGGGAGCCCGGTGTCGTCGAGCACCTCCGGCCGCAGCGGGCCGACGACGGCACCGGCCCGGCGCAGCGGCGGGAACAGCGACGGCCGCAGTCCGGCCGCGGCGATCAGGTCGCCCGCCCAGTCGCCGGCGCGCACGTCGAACAGGCCGGTCGTGGAGGCGTTGGTGGCCTCGGTGCCCAATGTGCCGGTCAGCCAGTACGTCAGCAGGTCCGGCAGCAGGGCGACGTGGTCGGCGCGGGACAGCGCGGCGCCCTCGGCGGCCAGCTGGTAGATGGTGTTGAACGGGAGGAACTGCAGCCCGGTGACGGCGTACAGCTTCTGCTCGTCGACCAGCCGGTGCACGGACTCGGCGACGCCGTCGGTACGGCTGTCGCGGTAGTGGTACGGGTTGCCCAGCAGCCGGCGGTCGGCGTCGAGGAGCCCGTAGTCCACCGCCCAGGAGTCGATGCCGATGCTGGCGATCCCGCCGGCTGACCCGTCGTCGGCCGTGGCCCGCACCGCGGCCGCCAGCCCGTCGAGCACGTCCCGGTACAGCCTCAGCACGTCCCAGTGCAGGCCGTCGGGCAGCCGCACCGGGACGTTGGGGAAGCGGTGCGCCTCGGTGAGGTCCAGCCGGCCCGGGCCGACCCGGGCCAGCATCACCCGGCCGCTGGAGGCGCCGAGGTCGACCGCTGCCACCGTCGCCGATGTCATCGCGTCACCGCAGGAACGCCGCCGCGACGCCGGCGTCGACGGGGATGTGCAGGCCGGTGGTGTGCGACAGCTCGCCGCCGGTGAGGGCGAACACGGCGTTCGCGATGTGCTCGGGCAGCACCTCGCGCTTGAGCAGGGTGCGCTTGGCGTAGAACGCGCCGAGTTCCTCCTCCGGGACGCCGTAGACGGCGGCCCGTTTGGCGCCCCAGCCGCCGGCGAAGATGCCGGAGCCGCGGACGACGCCGTCGGGGTTGATGCCGTTGACCCGGATGCCGTGCTCGCCCAGCTCGGCCGCGAGCAGCCGGACCTGGTGCGCCTGGTCGGCCTTGGTGGCGCCGTACGCGACGTTGTTGGGTCCGGCGAAGACGCCGTTCTTGCTGGAGATGTAGACGATGTCGCCACCGATGCCCTGCTCGATCATGACCCGGGCGGCCTCGCGGGACACCAGGAAGGAGCCGCGGGCCATCACGTCGTGCTGCAGGTCCCAGTCCGCGACGCTGGTCTCGAGCAGCGGCTTTGAGATGGACAGCCCGGCGTTGTTCACCACCAGATCCACCCCGCCGAAGGCCAGCACCGCCTCGGCGAACGCGGCGGCGATCTGCTCCTCGGAGGTGACGTCGACGGTGACCGGGACGGCGACGTCGGTGCTGCCGATCTCGGCGGCGACCTCGGCGGCCGCCGCACCGTTGAGGTCCGCGACCACGACGCAGGCACCCTCGGCGGCCAGCCGCTGCGCGATGGCCTTGCCGATGCCCGAGCCCGCACCGGTGACCAGCGCCACCCGGGTGGCCAGCGGCTTCGGCTTCGGCATCCGCTGCAGCTTCGCCTCTTCCAGCGCCCAGTACTCGATGCGGAACTTCTCACTCTCGTCGATCGGGGCGTACGACGAGACGGCCTCGGCGCCGCGTATGACGTTGATGGCGTTGACGTAGAACTCGCCGGCCACGCGGGCGGTCTGGGCGTCCTTGCCGAAGGAGAACATCCCGACGCCGGGGACCAGCACGATGGCCGGGTCCGCACCGCGCATGGGCGGGCTGTCACCGGTGGCGTGCCGCTGGTAGTAGGCGGCGTACTCCTCGCGGTAGGCCGCGTGCAACTCACGCAGTCGCGCGACGACGTCGTCGAGCGGCGCCGTCGCGGGCAGGTCCAGCACCAGCGGCCGCACCTTGGTGCGCAGGAAGTGGTCTGGGCACGACGTCCCCAGTGCCGCCAGCGGGCCGAGCTTCTCCCGCGACAGGAACTCCAGGACCACGTCGGTGTCGGTGAAGTGTCCGACCTGCGGCTTGTCGGTTGATGCCAGGCCGCGGATCGCCGGGGCCAGCGCCGCCGCCCGGGCCCGCCGCTGTGCCTGCGGCAGCGGACCGAACCCGTCGACGAGCGCACCGAACGGCTCGGCCTTCCCGCGGTCGGCCAGGAAGGACTCAGCGGTGCGGATCATCCACAGCGAGTTGGCCTCGCACTCCTCGCTGGTGGCACCCCAGGCGGTGATGCCGTGGCCGCCGAGGATGCAGCCGACGGCCTGCGGGTGTGCGGCCTTGATGGCGGCTATATCCATACCCAGCTGGAAGCCGGGCCGCCGCCACGGCACCCACACCACCTTCTCGCCGAAGCACTCCTTCGTCAGGGCCTCGCCGTCGGCCGCGGTGGCCAGCGCGATGCCGGAGTCCGGGTGCAGGTGGTCGACGTGCGCGGCGTCGACGAGACCGTGCATGGCGGTGTCGATGGAAGGAGCCGCGCCGCCCTTGCCGTGCAGGCAATAGTCGAACGCGGCGACCATCTCGTCCTCGCGTTCCACGCCCGGGTACACGTCGATCATGGCGCGCAGCCGGTCCAGCCGCAGCACCGCCAGGCCCTTCTCCTGCAGCGTGCCGAGGTCGCCACCGGACCCCTTCACCCACATCAGCTCGACGTCGGTGCTGGTCACCGGATCGGTGTCGGTGCCCTTCGCCGACGTGTTGCCCCCGGCGTAGTTGGTGTTGCGCGGGTCCGCGCCCAAGCGGTTGCTCCGCTCGATCAGGGCGGCCACGGCGGCGTGTGTGGTCATCGGTCCTTCCCGGGTTCAGGGGTCAGCGCGGCCAGTTGGTCGTCGAGGTTGAACACCTCGTCCACCAGCCGCCAGTTCTCGTCGGGCCGGCCGCCGTCGGCGAACAGCTCGGCCATCTCCCGCTGCCAGCGGTCGTTCACCTCGGTGGCGGCCATCGCCGCCTTGGCGCGGTCGAGGTCGTCGGTCTCGACGTACCCGACCAGCAGGCCGTCGTCACCGAGGAACAACGAATAGTTGCGCCACCCGGTGTCGCGCAGCGCCCGCAACATCTCCGGCCAGACCGCCGCGTGCCGGCGACGGTACTCGTCCAGCCGGTCCGGATCGACGCGTGAGACGAAGCAGTACCGCGGCACGGTCAGGCTCCCCAGCCCGCCTGGGCACCGTCGGCCCGCTCGGAGCTGATCTTCTCGAAGTAGCCGGAACGGTGGTACGCGGCGATCGGGTCCGGGTCGAGTCCCTGCTCCTCGCGCAGGTCGGCGAGCAGCGGGCGCACGTCGGTGTTGTAGGCGTCCATCAACGCACCGTTCGCGCCGAGCACGTCGCCGTCGGCCTGCGCCTTCGCCAGGGCGTCGGCGTCCACCAGCAGCGCCTTGGCCAGCGCCTCCTGGACGTTGAGCACCGAACGGATGACCGCCGGGATCTTCGGCTCGATGTTGTGGCACTGGTCGAGCATGAAGTTGACCCTCGACTCCGGCCGGTGCGCGTCCTGGCTCACGATCTCGTGCAGGATGCGGAACAGCTGGAACGGGTCGGCGGCGCCCACCATGAGGTCGTCGTCGGCGTAGAAGCGGGAGTTGAAGTCGAACGCGCCGAGGCGGCCGGCGCGCAGCAGCATCATCACGATGAACTCGATGTTCGTCCCGGGCGCGTGGTGGCCGGTGTCGAGCACGACGGTGGCGCGCTCGCCCAGCGCGAGGCAGTGGCTGAGCGACGTGCCCCAGTCCGGGACGTCGGTGGCGTAGAACGCCGGCTCAAAGAACTTGTACTCCAGCAGGATCCGGTGGTCGTCGTCGAGTGCGGCGTAGATCTCCTGCAGCGCATCCGCCAGCCGCTCCTGCCGGTCGCGCAGCGAGTCCTGCCCGGGGTAGTTCAGACCGTCGGCCAGCCAGATCTTCAGGTCGGTCGAGCCGGTGGCCCGCATCACGTCGATACAGCGCAGGTGGTGTTCGACGGCCTTCTTGCGGATGGCCGGATCGGGATTCGCGAGCGAGCCGAGCCTGTAGTCGTCGTCCTGGAACACGTTGCTGTTGATGGCGCCGATCTCGACCCCCAGCTCGGTGGCGTGACGGGCCAGCGCCGCGAAGTCGTCGACCAGGTCCCAGGGGATGTGCAGCGAGACGCGTGGCGCCGCGCCGGTATAGCGGTGCACCTGGGCGGCGTCGGCGATCTTCTCGAACGGGTCGCGCGGCACCCCCGGCTGACCGAACACCTTGAACCGGGTGCCGGAGTTGGCGAACGCCCACGAGGCCGTCTCCACCCCCAGACCTCGGACTGCCGCCTTCACCGCGTCATTGGTCCTCATGCGCTGCCTCCAGCCCCGCTTGTGGGCGCCTCAGGTTGAACCGTTCCATCGTGCTGCGGGATGAATCGTTTCATATTTCATCGCAAGCTACGCGCCCGGGCCCGGCGCGTCAAGGGACGATGCCGCTGCCTGCAACCGTCCAGGCAGTAAGCTGCGACGATGGCAGGAGCTCCGAACATCCGCGAGGTCGCCCTGCGCGCCGGCGTGTCGGTCGGCACGGTCTCCAACGTGCTCAACCGGCCAGAGCTGGTGGCCGAACAGACCCGTGAGCGTGTCCACGCCGCCATCGCGGAACTGGGGTTCGTGCGCAACGACTCCGCCCGGCAGCTACGGGTCGGCCGCAGCCGCACACTCGGGCTGGTCGTCCTGGACGTCGCCAACCCGTTCTTCACGGATGTGGCCCGCGGCGTCGAGGACCTCGCCAACCAGGAGGGTCTCGCGGTCATCCTGTGCAACACCGACGAAGACCCCCGCAAGCAGTCGTCCCACCTGGACCTGCTGGCCGAGATGCGGGTCCAGGGGGTGCTCATCAACCCGATCGACGCCTCCGACGGGCGCATCAAGACCCTGCGCGAACGCGGCACTCCGGTGGTGCTGTTCGACCGGCTGGGCGACCCCACGGTGGAGTGCTCCGTGGCCGTCGACGACCTGCTGGGTGGCCGGCTGGCGGCCCAGCACCTGATCGACAGCGGGCACCGCCGCATCCTCTTCGTCGGCGGTCCGCTGACTCTGCGCCAGGTGCAGGAGCGCTACGACGGCGCTGTCGACGCCATCGAGGCCAGCGGCGCCGACATCGAGATGGGTGCCGTGACGACGCCGGCGCTCAACGTGGTCGGTGGCCGCATGGCCGGCGACCAGATCGCGGCATCGGGTGACCTGCCGTCCGCGGTGTTCTGCGCCAACGACCTCGTCGCGCTGGGCGTCCTGCAGGCGCTGACCCACGCCGGGCTGCGGGTGCCGGCCGACGTGGCCATCGTCGGTTACGACGACATCGACTTCGCCGCCGCGGCGGCGGTGCCGCTGACGTCGGTGCGCCAGCCGCGGCAGCTGCTCGGCCGGACCGCGGCGGAGCTGCTGCTGGCCGAGACCACCGAGGCCGAGCACACCCACCGGCAAGTGATCTTCGAGCCGGAGCTGATCGTGCGCGACTCCAGCGCCCCGCGCTGACCCCCAAATGATCACGTCCGGCATGGCTGTGTTCGCTTCACCACGGATGCTTGCCTGGTGAAGCGGGAGAGCGCCTAGGGGTAGCCGCGCCGCGCGAGGCGCCCGCCCGACGTACACCTGTTGACGTCCCCGTGATCGGCGCGACAGCCTGTGCCGTGATGTATGCCCGCCGTTCACAATCGGCCGATATGTTCTGCTGCGGTCATCAGTCTTGTAGGGGGTAGTTCTATGCGCCTGAACGGGCGTATCCACGGAGTCCTCGCGGCCACAGCCGCACTCGGGCTCGCCGGCGCCGGCGTCGCGTTCGCACCTGCCGCGGCCGCCGCCACCGTCACCATCGACATCTACGGCATCAACGACTTCCACGGCCGCATCGTCAACAGCGGTGGCGAGGAGGCCGGCGCGGCGCACGTCGCCGGTGCGATCAACGCGTTCCGCGACGCGCAGCCGAACTCGCTGTTCGTGTCCGTCGGCGACAACATCGGCGCGTCGACGTTCGAGTCCTTCATCCAGCAGGACCAGCCCACCATCGACTTCCTGAACGCCGCTGGGCTCGACGTCAGCGCCGTCGGCAACCACGAGTTCGACCAGGGTTTCGACGACCTGACCGAACGGGTCATCCCGGCGTCGGAGTTCCCGATCCTGGGCGCCAACGTCTTCGAGGAGGGCGGCACCGAACCGGTCCTGCAGCCGTACGAGGTCATCGACGTCGACGGTGTCGCGGTCGGCTTCGTCGGTGCGGTCACCGAAGCCATGCCGTCGCTGGTCAGCCCGTCGGGCATCGAGGGGCTGGAGTTCCGCGACATCGCCGAGTCGGTGAACGCCGTGGCCGACGACCTGTCCGACGGCGACGACGGCAACGGCGAGGCCGACGTCGTGGTCCTGTTGGTGCACGAGGGCGCGGCGAACGCCAGCGTCGAGGCGGCCACGAGCGGCGACTTCGGCGAGATCGTCACCGGCGTGAACGCCAACGTCGACGCCATCCTCTCCGGCCACACGCACCAGCGCTACGCCCACCAGCTCGAGCTCGACGGCCGGGACCTCCCGCTGCCGGTCCTGCAGGCCGCCGACTACGGCAAGGCCATGGACAAGCTGTCGTTCCAGGTCGACAACGTGACCGGCGAGATCCTCGGCGTCTCGGCCGAGATCCTCCCGCTGACCGAGGAGGTCGGCGAGGACTGGGAGCCGCTGTACCCAGCCGATCCCACTGTGGCCGACATCGTCAAGCAGGCGGAGGACGTCGCCGACGACCTCGGCGCGGAGTCGCTCGGCGAGATCACCGCCGACTTCAACCGCGCCAGCCAGTCCGACGGCAGTGAGAACCGCGGCGGCGAGTCGCCGCTGGGCAACCTCGTCGCCGACATCCAGCTGGCCGCCGCGCAGGTGACCGACCCCACCGCGCAGATCGCCTTCATGAACCCGGGCGGCCTGCGCACCGACCTGTCCTACGCCAGCAGCGGCCAGGGCGACCCGGACGGCAACGTCACCTATCGGGAGGCGGCGCTGGTCCAGCCGTTCGCGAACACGCTGGTGACCACCACGCTGACCGGCGAGCAGATCGTCCAGGTGCTCGAGGAGCAGTGGCAGCCGGAGGGCGCCTCGCGGCCGTTCCTGAAGTTGGGCGTCTCGGCCGGGTTCAGCTACACCTACGACCCCGCCGCCGCGGCCGGTGAGCGCATCACCTCTGTGACTCTCGATGGCGAGCCGCTGGACCCGGCCGCCGGGTACCGCGTCGCCGTCAACTCGTTCCTCGCCTCCGGCGGCGACAGCTTCTTCACCCTGGCCGAGGGCGTCGACGCCGCCGACACCGGCCAGGTCGACCTGCAGGCCACGGTCGACTACTTCGGCGCCAACTCGCCGGTCACGCCGGACTACGCGCAGCGGGCCGTCGGCGTCACCTGGGTCAGCGACCCCGCCGCGGTCTACATGCCGGGCGACGAGCTCGCGGTCGACCTGTCCTCGCTGCTGTTCAGCAACGGTGAGCCGGTCGACACGTCCGCGACGGTGACGCTGGGCGGGGCCGACCTGGGCACCGTCGAGATCGACCCGGCCATCGTCGACACCACCGACGAGGTCGGCCGGGCGTCCGTCCGCGCCATCACTCCGGCCGAGGCCGCGGTGACCGCCGCGGACGCCACCGAGACCGCGCTGGTGATCTCGCTGCCGGAGACCGGCACCGAGGTCACGCTCCCGGTCACCGTCGACCTCGGCGACGAACCGGGCACGGACGACGGCGGCGACGACGGCTCCGAGGACGGCACCGACGACGGCGGCACCGACGACGGCGGCACCGACGACGGCGGCACCGAGAGCGGCACCGACGACGGCGGCGAACTGCCCGACACCGGCTCGTCCGGAGTGGTCTGGTGGATTGTCGGCGGCGTGATCGTGCTGGCCCTCGGCGGCGGTCTCTACGCGCTGTCCCGGCGCCGGGCGTCCGCGCCGGACAACGGCGCCGGCGGCTCGTCCGGCTAGACGCCGATGGTGGTGCCCCGCGGACACCCGCGGGGCACCACCGCGACACCCACACGTCCCCGACGCCACCGCGGCACGATCTCGTCGCCCCGCGACATTCGTACCCACCCATCCCTCAGCGAAAGGCCGTCCGATGCGCTCGACACGGCGTTCCACCCGATGGCTGGCGGCGGTCGCCGCGGCCGGACTCACCGGCGGCAGCCTCGTCGCCGCGCTCGCCAGCGGGTCCGCGCTCGCCGCGGACGACGACCCCTTCATCAGCGAGATCCACTACGACAACGTCGGCACCGACACCGGTGAGGCCATCGAGGTGCAGGCCGCCGCCGGCACCGACCTGTCCGGCTGGCAGCTCGTCCTGTACAACGGCAACGGCGGCGCGGTCTACGACACCCGGACCCTCAGCGGCGCGGTGCCGGAGGCGGGCGTCGTCGTCGCGACCTACCCGGCCAACGGCATCCAGAACGGCTCACCCGACGGCGTCGCGCTGGTGGGGCCCGACGGCACCGTCGCGGAGTTCCTCTCCTACGAGGGCGGCATGACCGCGGTCGGCGGCCCGGCGGATGGCATGTCCAGTGTGGACATCGGGGTCTCCCAGGCCAGCTCCACACCGGTCGGTCAGTCGTTGCAGAAGGTCGACGGCACCTGGACGGGCCCGGTGCAGAACACGTTCGGTGCACTCAACGGCGGTGGTGACCCCGATCCCGACCCGGATCCCGAGCCGCAGGACGCCACCATCCCGGAGATCCAGGGCACCGGCCCCGACTCGCCGCTCGACGGTGCGGTCGTGACCACGGCCGGTGTCGTGACGGCCGCCTACCCGACCGGCGGGTTCGGCGGCTACTACATCCAGACGCCGGGCAGCGGCGGTGACGAGCCGCGTACCGCGTCGGACGCCGTCTTCGTCTACTCGCCGGCCACGGTCGGCGAGGTCGAGATCGGCGACCACGTCCAGGTCACCGGCGAGGTCACCGAGCACTTCGGCCTGACCGAGATCGTGGTGGACGCCGACGGTCTCGACCTGCTCACGGAGCCCGCCGAGGCGGTCAAGCCGGTCACCTTCGAGCTGCCCGCCGACGACGCCGCCCGCGAGGCCTACGAGGGCATGCTGGTCAGCCCGGTCGAGGGTTTCGTCGTCTCCGACACCTACGCGCTGGGCGGCTGGGGCACCAACGCCTTCGGCTCGATCGGCCTGGGCTTCGGCGGCCCGCTGGTGCAGGAGACCGACGTCGCCGCGCCGGGCTCGCCCGAGTACCAGGACGCCGTCGCCGACAACGCGGCCCGGTCGGTCACGCTCGACGACGGCCAGTCCAACCGCACCCCGGCCAGCGCGCAGGTGCCGTACCTGACGGCGCAGACGCCGCCGCGGACCGGCGCCGGCGTGACGTTCCACGAGGACGTCATCTTCGACTACCGGTTCCAGTGGAACTTCCAGCCGACGGCACCGGTCCACGGCCCGGCGCCGGACGTCGTCACGTTCGACACCGGCAACACCCGGGCCGCCAACGCCGAGCCCGAGGACGTCGGCGGCGACCTGCGGATCGCGACCTTCAACGTGCTCAACTACTTCACGACGCTCGGGACCGACCTGCCCGGTTGCGAGCCCTACACCGACCGCGACGGCAACCCGATCAGCGTGGCCCGCGGCTGTGACGCCCGCGGTGCGTGGGACGCGGAGAACCTCGAGCGTCAGGAGGGCAAGATCGTCGCGGCCGTCAACGGGCTGGGCGCCGACGTCGTCTCGCTGGAGGAGATCGAGAACTCGGCGCGGTTCGGCAAGGACCGCGACGCGGCGCTGGCGACGCTGGTGAACGCACTGAACGAGGACGCCGGCGCGGGCACGTGGGCGTACGTCGAGTCGCCCGCCCAGCTGCCGGCGGACGAGGACGTCATCCGCAACGCGTTCATCTACCGCACCGCGGCCGTCGAGCCGGTCGGCGAGTCGGTGATCCTCACCGGCGACCCGGCGTTCGACAACGCGCGCGAGCCGCTGGCGCAGCGCTTCGCCTCCGTCGAGTCCGGCTACGAGTTCCTCGCCGTCGTCAACCACTTCAAGTCCAAGGGCGGCGACTGCGGCGACCTGCCGGAGGGATGCTTCGACGCCGACCGTGTCGAGCAGGCCGAGTCGCTGGTGGCCTTCGCCGACGACCTGGTGGAGCAGACCGGGGTCGAGGACGTGTTCCTGCTCGGCGACTTCAACTCCTACGGGCAGGAGAACCCGATGCAGGTGCTCTACGACGCCGGCTACACCGACCTGAACGAGGCCTACGCCGGCGAGCACACCTACGTCTTCGACGGCAAGGTCGGCTCGCTGGACTACGTGCTCGCCAGCTCGTCTGTCACCGAGGCCGGTCTGGTCAGCGGCGTCGACGTGTGGAGCATCAACTCGGTGGAGTCGGTGCTGTTCGAGTACTCCCGGTTCAACTACTTCGCCAGTGAGCTCTTCCAGGCCGGCACCGTGTTCCGGGCCAGCGACCACGACCCGATCCTGGTCGGTGTCCAGACGCCCGGCCCGGTGACGTTCGACGACGTCCGCGCGATGGTGGAGGATTACGCCGCCGCGGGCACCGTCAACCGGTCGCAGGCGGCCCAGCTGAACGCGCACCTGGCGACCGCCGAGCGGCTGGCCGGTCGTGGACTGGCAGGACCGGCCGACCGGTCGCTGGCCCGGTTCGCCACAGTGGCAGAGCGGGTGGCCGACGACGAGGCCCGTGACGCGCTGCTGGCGGCTGCCGCTGAGTTGCGCGAGCAGCTGTAGACGCGAGTCGTCGCTGAGGGCCACTCTCCTGGTGGGGAGGGTGGCCCTCAGCCGTCGGAGGCGACCCCTAAAGTGTCGGGCATGACCGATCTCCGGGCCGCCGTCGAGGCCGTTCTGCCGTCCGTCCGCGCCGACCTCGAGAGGTTGGTGCGCATCCGCAGCGTGAGCGCCGATCCGGCCCGCGCCGACGACGTGCGCGCCAGCGCCGACGCGGTGGCCGAGCTGGCCCGCGGCGCCGGTGCCGCCGAAGTCGACGTCGTCAGTGTCGACGGCGGCGCGCCGGGGGTCATCGCCCGCTGGCCGGCGCCGGCGGGCGCTCCCACGGTGCTGCTCTACGCCCACCACGACGTGCAGCCCACCGGCCCGCGCGAGCAGTGGAGCAGCGACCCGTTCGAGGCCACCGAGCGCGACGGCCGCTTGTACGGGCGCGGGGTCTCGGACGACAAAGCCGGCGTGGCCGCGCACATCGCGGCGCTACGGGCGTTCGGCGGGCGGCCGCCGGTGGGTGTCGTGCTGTTCGTCGAGGGCGAGGAGGAGATCGGCTCGCCCACGTTCACGGCCTTCCTCGAGACGTACCGGGAGCGGCTGGCGGCCGACGTCATCGTCGTCGCCGACTCCGCGAACTGGACGCCAGAGGTCCCGGCGCTGACCACCAGCCTGCGCGGCCTGGCCGACTGCGTCGTCACCGTCCGGGTGCTCGACCACGCGGTGCATTCCGGCGTCTTCGGCGGGCCGGTCGTCGACGCCCTCACGGCGCTGTGCCGGCTGTTGGCCACGCTGCATGACGACAAGGGCGACGTGGCGGTGGCGGGCCTGGTCACCTCCGAGGCCGCCGATGTCGACTACCCCGAGTCGCGGTACCGGGCCGAGGCCGGCGTCCTCGACGGCGTGCAGCTCGCCGGCACCGGTTCGCTGGCCGACCGGCTGTGGGCGCGCCCGGCCGTGTCGGTGCTGGCCATCGACGCGCCACCGGTGGCCGACGCCGCCAACATCCTGCTGCACGAGGCGCGGGCCAAGGTGAGCCTGCGGCTGGCGGCCACCCAGGACCCGCAGGCGGCCCTGGACGCGCTGGCCGCGCACCTGCGCGAGCACGCGGAGTTCGGGGTACAGGTCGAGGTCGGTGACGGCACGGTGGGCGGCGGCTGCGCGCTGCCGACGTCCGGTCCGGTGGTCGAGGCCGCGGAGGCGGCGCTCTCCGAGGCGTTCGGCGTCCCGTCGGTGCGGGCAGGCATGGGCGGCTCCATCCCATTCATCGCCGAGTTCGAGGAGACCTTCCCGGACGCCACCGTGCTGGTCACCGGTGCCGGCGACCCGGACTGCCGCGCACACGGCCTGGACGAGAGCCTGCACCTGGAGATGTTCGCGAAGAACTGCCTGGCCGAGGCGCTGCTGCTGCAGCGCCTGGCGCCGGCTCAGGCGCCGGGGGCATGACCCGCTACGCCGCGCTGCTGCGCGGCATCAACGTCGGCGGTCACAACACCGTCCGGATGCCCGAGCTGCGCAGCATGGTCGAGTCGCTCGGCCACACCGACGTCGTCACCTACATCAACAGCGGCAATGTCGTGTTCACCAGTGGCGCCGGTGGGGCCGGCCGGGCCGAGCTGGAGGCCGGTATCGAGGACCGTCTGGAGGCCGAGCTGGACAGGCGCATCACGGTCCTGGTGCGCTCCCGCGACGAACTCGCCGAGGCCGTCGAGGCCAACCCGTTCCCGGACGCCGTACCGAACCGGCTGTTGCTGGCGTTCCTTCGCACCGCGCCTGCCGAGGATCAACTCGCCGCGGCAGCCGCCGTCGAGTCCGGTGCCGACGAGTTCCGGCTGCTCGGCTCCACGTTGTATCTGCACTGCCCGGACGGCATGGGCCGCAGCAAGCTCGCGGCGGCGCTGAGCAAGCCGGTCAGCGACGGCACGTCCCGCAACCTCGCCACGGTGCGCAAGCTGGTGCAGTTGGCGGGCGGAGAAACGCCGGAAAGATCTTGACAGCGGGTGAGTCGCACCGTTAGAGCTGGTATCCCCGAATTTCACCCAGCCGTGCCACATCCTCCGCAGCGGGACGGCGCCAGCCTCGAGGAGCTGCCAATGCTGCGCTCACGTCGATCGATCTCCGCCCTCGCCATCAGTGCCGCCACGGCGCTGACGCTGTCGGCCGCGCCCGCGGTCGCCGAACCCGCCACCGTGCCCGGCGGGCCCTGGGTGGAGGACTCCCAGCACGTGTCGCTGGAACGCCTGCACACGTACGCCGAGCTCACCGACGCCCTGCACCAGCTGGAACGACGCAGCAAGGGCAACGTGGACGTCAGCAGCATCGGCACCACGAACGAGGGCCGCGACATCTGGTACGCCCAGGTGGGCACCGGCGCCACAAAGGTCCTCTACGTCACCCAGCAGCACGGCAACGAGCCGCTGGGCACCGAGGCCGCGCTGCGCGTCCTGCAGCAGCTGGGCACCTCGAAGGCCTCATGGGTGCGGGACATGCTCGGCGAGATCACCCTCGGCGTGGTGGTCCGGGCGAATCCCGACGGCACCGAGCGGTTCCAGCGGCAGAACGTCGACCCCGGCTGCTCCGGCGCGTTCTGCCTGCCGGGCGTCGGCTACGACATCAACCGCTATCACGACCCGGCCATCGACCCTGCCGACAACCCCGTCCCCGAGGCGGCAGCCGTCCAAACGCTGGTGCGGCAGTGGCAGCCCGACATCACCGTCGACTACCACCACCAGGGCTCCTACGTCGCCGACGACGGCAGCATGATCACCACGTCGATCCTGTGGCCCACCAACGCCGGAGTCGCTCCCGCGGTCGTGGACGCGTCCAAGCAGGTCGCCGTCACGGTGTACGACGCGCTCTCCGCCTACGGGCACGGCGAGGTGAGCCAGTACCCGGGCGGCGACATCGCCGGCATCGCCCGCAACTCCTTCGGCCTGCAGGGCAGCGCGAGCCTGTTGCTGGAGCTGCGTGGTGGCATCGGGCAGAAGAGCAGCGGCTACCTGATCCGGCAGGCCTACGTCTCGATGCTGGCGGTGGCGCAGGCGGCAGCGGACGGCACGCTGGCGTCGGTGGACCCGAGCAGCGCCGACGACATCCCGCCGCGCGGCCCGGCAGTTTCCGACGAGGAGGAGTAGACCCGGCTCACGTACGCCTGTCGATCATGGTCTGAGGGGTCGTTCCGCGCACGGGACGGCCCCTCGGCCGTGATCGACTTCTCCAGTCGCGTTCTCGGGTGAGCGCTGCACTGGGAAACTGGGGCATGGACAACGAGGCGATCCTGCTGCAGGTGCGCGACGGCGAGCTGGTGGGCGTCGGTTCCTGGGTCTACGTCTGGCTGCGGCCCAGCACGGACCAGCCCGTGATCTACGTGGGCAGTACAGGGGTGCCGCCGGTGGTGCGGACCTGGCTGCATCTGCACGACGACGACCCGGACGTCGGCCGCGTCGTGGCCCGCTACCCGGACGCCGCGCACGAGGCCATGGATGTCCTGGCCTTCTCCGTGCCGCGGCATCTGTCGCGCTCCGCGGTGAAGGCGGCGCTGATCGACCTGCTCGACACACGCGGGCTGCTGTCCGATCGGTACGCCGGGGATCAGCCCGGTCTGCTCACCCCCGACGGCGGCGCCTCCCCCACCGCGGAGTGGATGGCCGACCAGGTCGCCGCCCACAGCGGCCCGGCCCGCCCGGATGGTCGCTGACCCCTCGCCCAAACCACGTTGATCTTGGAGTTCTTCGGGAATCCATCGGACATTTCGGGCCGCATTTCACGCGTCAGTCCAAGATCAACGGGATCGGTGGGGCGGGCCGTCACCGATGGGCGGCGAGCGCCCGATCGACCAGGGCGTCGCTGAGCTCTCGCAGCCGCCGGCGCGCCGAGGCGGCGGCTGCCTGCGGGTTCGGCTCGGTCCGCTCGGTCTGGTCGAAGTAGGCTCCGCTGACCTCGGCCAGCGCGGGGTCGGTCACGAGCCGCACGGTGGCCTCGCCGCCGTCGTCCAGCGTGCTCAGTGGGTTGAGCTGGGTCTCGCGCACCATGGTGGTGTTCATCAGGCTGGCCGGATGCAGCGCATTCACCGTGACGCCGGTGCCGCGGAGTTCGGCGGCCAGGTCGATGGTGAACATGATCTGCGCGAGCTTGCTCTGCCGGTAGGCGCGGAACCCGTCGTATGCCGATTCCAGCATCGGGTCGTCGAAGTCGATGGGGGCCTGGCCGATCGAGGCGACGTTGACGATGCGTGCCGGGGCCGACGAAAGCAGCGTCGGCAGCAGCCGCCGGGTCAGGTGGTAGCCCGCCAGGTAGTTGACCGCGAACCGCAACTCGATGCCGTCGGCGCTGAGCTCGCGGCCTCCGCCCGGCGGGCCGAAACCGACGGCGGCGTTGTTCACCAGCACGTCGAGCGTGTCGAACCGGGCGGTGAACTCGTCGGCGAGCCGGTCCACCTGGACCAGGTCCGCCAGGTCGGCCAGTAGCGTCCCGGCCGGGCCGCGGCCGCCGGTGCGGCGGAGCTCGGCGGCGGTGTCGTCAAGACGGGCCTGGTTGCGGCCGTGCAGGATGACGTCGGCGCCATCCGCGGCCAGCCGGCCGGCGAGCCAGCGGCCCAGCCCGTCGGTGGCTCCTGTGATCAAGACCTTCATGGTGATGCGAACCACAGGACGGCGGGCCGTCTTCCCCATGATCGCCGACGATTTCGCCGCGATGAGCCGGGGAATCGTTGATGATCAAGGGTTCGCCCTACACTGGGTGCCGTGGCCCGGGGTGATGGACGACTCACACACGACATCGACCCACAGGAGAAGGGACCGCAGGACGCCTGCGGCATCTTCGGCGTGTGGGCGCCAGACGAAGAGGTCGCCAAACTCACCTACTTCGGCCTGTACGCGCTGCAGCATCGTGGCCAGGAGTCCGCCGGCATCGCCGTCGGCAACGGCCAGCAGATCCTCGTGTACAAGGACATGGGCCTGGTCAGCCAGGTCTTCGACGAGTCCACGCTGAACACGCTGACCGGGCACGTCGCCGTCGGGCACACCCGCTACTCCACCACCGGCGGCAGCCACTGGCAGAACGCCCAGCCCACGCTCGGCGCCACCCCGGCCGGAACGGTCGCGCTGGCCCACAACGGCAACCTCACCAACACTGCCGAGCTTCTCGACACGGTGCACCAGCGGGTCGGCACCGACATCGGCGAGCTGCGTTACGGCAACACGACCGACACCGCGCTCATCACCGCGCTGATGGGCTCCTACGCCGACCGGACGCTCGAAGAGAGCGCGCTGCAGGTGCTGGCGCAGGCCCGTGGCGCGTTCTCGTTGGTGTTCAGCGACGAGTCCACGCTGTACGCGGCCCGCGACCCGCAGGGCGTCCGGCCGCTGGTGCTGGGCCGGCTCGAACGTGGCTGGGTGGTCGCCAGCGAGACGGCTGCGCTCGACATCGTCGGTGCCTCGTTCATCCGCGAGGTCGAGCCGGGCGAGCTGGTGGCCATCGACGCCGACGGCCTGCGCTCGCACCGGTTCGCCGCCGCGGCCCCGAAGGGCTGCCTGTTCGAGTTCGTCTACCTGGCCCGCCCCGACACCCAGATCTCCGGGCGGTCGGTGCACCAGACCCGGGTCGAGATCGGCCGGCGGCTGGCCCGCGAGCACCCGGTCGACGCCGACCTCGTCATCCCGGTCCCGGAGTCCGGAACTCCGGCCGCGGTCGGTTACGCCGAGGCGTCCGGCATCCCCTACGGCATCGGCCTGGTCAAGAACGCCTATGTCGGGCGTACCTTCATCCAGCCGTCGCAGACCCTGCGGCAGTTGGGCATCAGGCTCAAGCTCAACCCGCTGCGCGAGATCGTCGCGGGTAAGCGGCTCGTCGTCGTCGACGATTCCATTGTGCGCGGCAACACCCAACGGGCCTTGGTGCGGATGCTGCGCGAGGCCGGCGCCAGCGAGGTACACGTGCGCATCTCCAGCCCGCCGGTCAGCTGGCCCTGCTATTACGGCATCGACTTCGCCTCCCGGGCCGAGCTCATCGCCACCGGCCTGTCCACCGACGAGATCCGCCGCTCGATCGGCGCCGACTCCTTGGCCTATGTCGACCTCGACGAGCTCGTGGAGGCCTCGACGGTGCCGAAGGAGAAGCTGTGCCGGGCCTGCTTCGACGGCGTGTACCCGATCGAGCCCCCGGAGCGTGCGGGCAAGGACCTCCTCGAGCAGTCGGCCATTCCCGGCATCACCGGGTGCGAGTCCCCGGACCGCGAGGGTTATGAGCGATCCGCGTCACTCGGTGACCCGACCGATGGGCTGAACACGCTGCTCAGCGCGGGTGGGGCGGCTGACTCGCTGAAGCGGCCGTGATCGAAGTTGTGACAAATCGCCCGTTTTGTGGTTGCCTGCTCTTCGGTCACGAAATGGTCTCGACCGCCGACGAGGGAGGAACGTAGTGCCGCGGTCCCGTCATGGACGGTCTCGTCACAGACGCACCAAAGCCCATCCGCTCACTCGTCGTATCGTCCTCGTTGCCGCGCCCGCGGTCGTAGCTGCCGGCGCCGCCACCGGAGTGGTGTTCTGGCCGGACGACACCGACGGGTCGATTGCCGCCGACGCCACCACCACGCTCGGCATCCCGGAGCGCGAGCGAGTACCCAGCCGGGGTGAGGACCGCCTCGAGCTGCCCTCGGTCGCCCCCACGCCGAGCGCGACGCCGACTCCGACACCCACCCCGACCCCAACGCCCACGCCGACTCCCACCCCGACGCCGACGCCCACTCCGACCCCGACTCCGACGCCGGAGCCGACGGTCGCCGGGCACCTGTTCGTCACGGCCGGGCTGAACGTGCGCACCGAGCCGGACCCGGACGCCGAGGTGCAGACGGTGCTCGGCACCGGCACTCAGGTGGCCATCACGGGCGCCACCCAAGGCACCTGGTCGCAGATCCTGCTCGAGGACGAGGTCTACTGGGTCGCCACCGAGTACCTCGCCGAGACCGAGCCGGAGGAGGAGCCGTCCGGCGGCATCTCCGCGGCCGAGTGCGCCACCGGCTCCTCGGTCGAGGACGGTCTTCAGCCCGACGCCATCCGGGTGCACCGTGCGGTCTGTGCGGCGTTCCCGGACGTCTCGTCCTATGGCGGGCTGCGTCCCGGCGACGGCGGCGAGCACGGTTCGGGCCGCGCGCTGGACATCATGGTCCGCGGCTCGCTGGGCGACCAGATCGCCGCGTACGTCCGCGAGAACTACCAGGCGCTGGGCGTCAGCGAGGTCATCTGGGAACAGCGCATCTGGACCGTCGAGCGCTCCAGCGATGGCTGGCGGCCCATGGAGGATCGCGGCGACGACACCGCGAACCACTACGACCACGTGCACGTCACCGTGTACGGCAACGAGGGCACCAGCTGACGTCGGCCCACGGGCAAATGATCACGTCCACCATGGGTCTGCCCCCTTCCCCAGGAATGCTTGCCTGGTGAAGCTGGCAGACCCATGGTGGACGTGATCATTTCCAAGGGGGGGTCAGGCGACCACGCGGAACCGTGGGCATCCCTGGTCCGCGTCGCGAGGCTGACACGCTCTCCGGTTAGGCTCTTCGGTGTGTCGAGCAGCGAACCCGCGCCCTCGGGTGCCACGTATGCCAGCGCCGGTGTCGACATCGAGGCCGGTGACCGCGCCGTCGAGCTGATGAAGGAGTGGGTGGCGAAGACCCGCCGCCCGGAGGTGGTCGGCGGCCTCGGCGGCTTCGCCGGGCTGTTCGACGCCAGCGCCCTCAAGGCCTATCGCCGGCCGCTGCTGGCCACCAGCACCGACGGCGTCGGCACCAAGGTGGCGGTGGCGCAGCGCATGGACGTCCACGACACCATCGGCTTCGACCTGGTCGGCATGGTGGTCGACGACATCGTGGTCTGCGGGGCCGAGCCGCTGTTCATGACCGACTACATCGCCTGCGGGCGCGTGGTGCCGGAGCGGACCGCCGCCGTGGTCAAGGGCATCGCGCAGGCCTGCGTCACCGCCGGCTGCGCCCTCAGCGGCGGGGAGACCGCCGAACACCCCGGCCTGCTGGGTCCGGACGAGTACGACGTCGCGGGCGCCGTCACCGGGGTCGTCGAGGCTGACGCGCTGCTCGGTGCGCAGCGGGTGCAGGCCGGTGACGTCGTCGTGGCGATGGCGTCGTCGGGGCTGCACTCCAACGGCTACTCCCTGGTGCGGCACGTGTTCTTCGACGTGGCCGGCTGGGCGGTAGAGCGGCAGGTGCCGGAGTTCGGCCGCACCCTCGGTGAGGAACTGCTGGAGCCCACCCGCATCTACGCGCGTGACTGCCTGGCGCTGGCCGGTGCGGTCGAGGTGCACGCGATGTCGCACGTGACCGGGGGCGGGCTGGCGGCCAACCTGGCGCGGGTGTTGCCCGAGACGGTCTCGGCCCGGCTGGATCGCGCCACGTGGGCGCCGAAGCCGGTGTTCCGGATGGTGGGGGAGCTCGGTGGCGTGGCCGAGTCTGAACTCGAGCGGACCCTGAACATGGGTGTCGGCATGGTGGCCGTGGTGTCAGCCGACGCCGCGGACGCGGCCGTCAGGTTGCTGACCGAGCGTGGCGTGGACGCCTGGGTCGCCGGTGAGGTGGTTGCCGGAAACGGCGCCGCGACACTGCACGGCGCCTACCGCGACTGAGTTCGTCGCCAATCGGCTGGGCTGGCGGTCCGTTGGCCCCGGATGCCCGGTGCCAACAGACCGACCTGCTCTATCTGGACTCGGTCAACCCGCGTGACGACGGCGTTCGTCGTCCTCGTCGGCGAGGTAACGCGAGTATTCCTCGTCGTCGTCCTCGTCGAGGTTGGTGACCTCGCCGCCATTGCCGTCGGTGCCCAACTCCCGCTGCAAAGCGTCGAAGTCGGTGTCCAGCTGCTGGTACTTCAACCGACGGGCGACCTTTGTCTGCTTGGCCTTGGCCCGGCCGCGCCCCATAGGGTCGACCCCCTCGCACAAAACCGGGGCGACCAGTTCACCGGACGCCCTCGTTTCCCTTCGAATGACATCTGCTCGTAGGGACAACGGTACAGGGTCCGAGCCTGTTCCGCCTCATCCGGTTCGAACTACGGGCCGCCCGGGTCATCGTCCGAGGTAGACGTCCCGCAGTCGGCTCACTGCGGCGATTCGCCGCTCGGCCAGCCGGTCCGCCGCGACCGCCGGCGGGACGCCGTCCTCGGCGGCGAGCGCGAAGATGTCGCGGGTGGTGCGGAAGACCTGCTCGGCCTTGGACTTGGCCCGTTCGAAGGAGAATCCGTGCAGCTCATCGGCGACCTGGATCACTCCGCCGGAGTTCACCACGTAGTCGGGCGCGTAGAGAATGCCGGCGTCATCGAGCTGCTTCTCGATGCCGGCGTGCGCCAGCTGGTTGTTGGCCCCGCCACAGATCGCCGCCACGCCGTCCTCGGCGAGCGCCGTGACGGTGTCGTCATCCAGCGCCCCGCCCAGCGCGCACGGGGCATACACGTCGATCCCGGCGCGCAGCAGCGCATCGGCGTCGTCGACGACCTCCACCTGCGGGTGGGCGGTGCGGACCTGCTCGAGCGCCGCCTCCGACACGTCGGTGACGACGACGGAGGCGCCGTCGTCGAGCAGCAGTCCGGCCAGCTTGGAGCCCACCTTGCCGACGCCGGCGATGCCGACGCGGCGGCCGGTGAGGGTGGTGCTGCCCCACAACCGCTCGGCGCAGGCGCGCATGCCCTGGAACACGCCGTATGCGGTGAGGACGCTGGAGTCGCCCGCGCCACCCTCCGCCGCCGAGCGGCCGGTGACCCAGCGGCTCTCGCGCGCGACGACGTCCATGTCGGCGACGTAGGTGCCGACGTCGCAGGCGGTGATGTAGCGGCCGCCGAGGGACGCGACGAAGCGACCGTAGGCGCGCAGCAGCGGCTCGGACTTGTCGAGCTCCGGATCACCGATGATGACGGCCTTGCCGCCCCCGTGGTCGAGGCCGGCCAGCGCGTTCTTGTACGTCATGCCGCGGGATAGCTGCAGCACGTCGTCGAGAGCGGCCTCCTCCGATTCGTAGGGATAGAACCGGGTACCGCCGAGGGCGGGCCCCAAAGCGGTGGAGTGAAGCGCGATGATGGCTCGAAGTCCGCTGCCGGCGTCCTGACAGAACACGACCTGTTCGTGTCCCGTGTGACGGCCGAATACGAGGGGCGACGCCTCGGTCATGGTGGTGACCCTTTCACGTCCGGGCCCGCGGGGTGGTGCGGGCTGATGTCACGCTCACTGTAGGACGAGCAAGGAGGCTTGTGTTGAGGAGATGGCGCGGCAACCCGTGGGCGATCCTGATCGCTCTGTGCCTCGGGTTCTTCATGACCCTGCTCGACGTGACCATCGTGAACATCGCGATCCCGAGCATGATGGACGACCTGGGCGCCTCGCTCGACGAGATCCTCTGGGTGATCAACTCCTACGTCATCATGCTGGCCGTTCTGGTGATCACCGCCGGCCGCCTCGGCGACCTGCGCGGCCAGCGGGCCATGTTCATGCTCGGCGTCACCGTCTTCACGCTCGCGTCGCTGTCCTGTGGGCTGGCACAAGGCCCGGCCATGCTGATCGCCTTCCGGGTGCTCCAGGGAATCGGTGCGGCCATCCTCATGCCGCAGACGTCGGCGCTGCTGATCACCACGTTCCCGCCGGAGCGGCGTGGCACGGCGTTCGGCATCTGGGGTGCCGTCGCCGGGGTGGCCACGGTCGCCGGTCCGACCCTCGGCGGGTTCCTGGTCACCGCGTTCGACTGGCGGTGGATCTTCTTCATCAACGTGCCGGTCGGCGTGCTCGTGCTGGCCATGGCGTGGACCATCATCCCTGAGTCGCCGCGCCGGGAGCGGCACTCGCTGGACCTCCCCGGCGTCGCGCTGGCCAGCGTGGCGCTGGTGTGCCTGACCTTCGGCCTGGTCGAGGGTGAGCGGTTCGGCTGGGGACAGGTGTGGCGGTTCGTATCGATACCAGCCTTGCTGGCGACCGGTGCCGCCCTGCTGGCGGTGTTCCTAATGGTGCAGGCCCGCCGCCAGGACCGGGAACCACTGATCCCGTTCGAGCTGTTCCGCGACCGCAACTACTCGGTCATGAACGCGGTGGCCGGCTTGGTCTCGATCGCGATGGTCGGGACCTTCCTGCCGATCACCATCTACCTGCAGTCGGTGCTCGGCTTCTCGGCGCTACAGGCGGGGCTGACGCTCGCGCCGATGTCGGCGGTGTCTATGGTGGTGGCTCCGTTCGCGGGAAGGCTCAGCGACCGGGTGGGTGGCAAGTACATCCTGATGGTCGGGCTGCTGCTGTTCGGCGTGGGCATCGGCGGTTTCGCCCTGGTGGCCGCGGCGGACTCGGCGTGGTGGCATTTCCTGCCGCCGCTGCTGGTGGCCGGGCTCGGGTTGGGTGGCGTCTTCGCACCGATGAACACGGTGGCGATGCGCGACGTGCCCGGCCGGGTGGCGGGCGCCGCGTCAGGGGTGCTGAACACCACCCGGCAGCTGGGCCAGGTGCTCGGCAGCGCATCGGTCGGCGCGGCGTTGCAGAGCTTGCTCGTGGGCGCCATGCATTCCGAGGCGGTTGCGGCCGCAAGGGAATTGCCGGCGGGCGTTCGCGGTCCGTTCATCGCGGGTTTCGAAGATGCCGCGGCGGGCGGAGTGCAGGTCAGCCCCGCGCAGGACAGTATTGACATTCCACTTCCACCAGGAGTTCCGGAAGAAGTCGCGGGAAAGATCGCCGAAATGGCCCACGATGTGTTCATACAGGGCTATGTTGATGCAATGAAGCCGACGCTGATCGTTCCGGTCGTCGCCGTCGTCTGCGGGGCCGTCCTGTGTCTCGCAGTCAAGCGGCGGGGAACGGCGCGCGAAGCTGACGCTGAGGGTGCTGGCGCTCGGACGATCTCCGAGGCCAGATGATCCGGCCTGGCATGACTTGGGCCGGTTCGCGGCTTACGTCGACCTTACGTAGGCTAGAGGCATCCTGGGCGGACATCATCCGAATGGATGGCAACGGTCCAGCCGTACGGGGGTGCCGCTCAGGGTGGCGACAAGGTGGAATATCCGGTGTGGCGGGAAACCTCCCGCTATGGTTCTAAAGGAGGTGACGATGGCGACCAGGACGCAAGACGCCGAGCCCCTCCTCACTCCTGCCGAGGTGGCGGCCATGTTCCGGGTGGATCCGAAGACAGTGACGCGGTGGGCCAAGGCCGGCAAGCTCACGTCGATCCGGACACTCGGTGGCCACCGGCGGTACCGCGAGTCCGAGGTGCGAGCGCTGCTCAACGGGCAAGGGTCCGCCGTAGAGCGTGTCGAGGTCGGCGAGCTCTGAGGGGTGAGGATCGCCTCACTACACGCTCGACTTGTGCCGAGCGGGGGCGGTAACACGGGGAAGACAGGCTGGGCCCGTAGGCGGCGGGCCAGGCCGTGATGGGGGCTGCGCGGTAACGCGCAACTAGAAGTCGCGCGATCTGTGAGGTCACTCCGGTCGCGCGCGATCGGGTCGGAGTCGCTGGTGCGGCGTGATCATTCTCGAGGGTGGGACATGATCTTCACGCGCATCGATGAAGCCGCCAGACGTCGACACGGGCGGCACGCACGACAGCCGCCCGTGTCAGCATCTTTCGAGTTTCACTTTCTTTTCTCGTCCGGGAACTTTCCTTTCCGGCCGGCCGCGGCTCGGCCGTCTCCATGATCCCGGCATCGGCCGATCGGCCATTCTTCTCGGATGAATTCGCTGCGGTAGCAGAACTTCAACTTTCAATTGTTCCGACGCGGTCATCGCGCACCTCGTGCGAATGCATTCGCATCTCGAGCTCGCCTGCTGTGACGCCGCCTGCGGAATCCTGCCGACACTTGTCACATGTGAATCGACGCCGTCGATGGCGCCCACACGAGCGAGCCGATGCATACCTCAGGAGGTCGAGCCGCCGACCGGGGCGTCCGCGGCGGGTGCTCGACCGGACGGCGCCGGCGGGTGCGCTCGGTCAGCGACTGCGGGCTCCAGGCGCCGCCCGGGTAGCGCATGGGTTCTCCTCGGAGTCGTCGTCGGCGGAACGCTACGACTTCGAGCGTGGTCAAGGTCGCTCCCGACCGAACAGCTCATTGATCGTCGTTCAGTCTTAGTAGCGCCTTGTTGCGAGCCAGTCTCTATCAATACAGTCGTCGCCGTGACTGGACACCATCGAGCCGACGAGCTCCGCCGGGCGCTGTCCGGCCTGAACTCCTTCCCCGTCACCCCGTTCGAGGCCGGTGGCGACGTGGACCTCCTCCGCTTCGCCGCGCATGTCGATCATCAGGTGCGGCACGGAGCCACCTCCGTCTTCCCGGCCTGCGGTACGGGCGAGTACGCCGCGCTCGCGCCGGTCGAGTACCGAGCCGTTGTCGAGCAGGCGGTGCGCACCGTCGACGGCCGGCTGCCGGTGCTCGCCGGCGTGGGGGTCAACCAGGCCGTCGCGCGGGAGCAGCTGGCGTTCCTCGAGCAGGCAGGGGCCGACGGTGCCTTGCTCCTGCCGCCGTACCTGGCGCCGGGTGACGCGCACGCCCTCGCGGACTACTACCGCGGCGTGATCACCGCGACCGACCTTCCGGTCCTGCTCTACGTGCGTCCGGAAGCACCGCTCGACGCCGACGCCCTCCTGCTGCTGTGCGAACACGCGAACGTGCTCGGGGTGAAGGACGGCATCGGCGATGCCGAGCGGCTCTCCCGGATGGTCGGCGCGCTGGGCGACGAGCGGGTCGTCCTGAACGGCATGCCCACCGCCGAGCTCTCCGCGGCGGCATTCGGCGGCCTGGGGGTCACCGGCTATTCGTCGGCGGTCTACAACTTCGTCCCGGACATCGCGGTGGCGTTCCGTCGCGCGGTCGCCGACGGTGACGCCGCGCGACAGGAGCAGATCCTCGACGCGTTCTACCGGCCCTTCGGTGAACTGCGCGACCGCCGCCGCGGCTACGCCGTCAGCCTGGTGAAGGCGGGTGTTTCGGCTCTGCTCGGCGACGTCGGTGTGCCGCGCGCCCCGTTGCCGACGGCCGACGGCGCGACCGCGCGGAGCCTGGTCGACCTGGTGGGCAAGGCGCGCGCCGCACTGGGGGAGAGCAGCTGAACGTGACGTTCCGGACGGGGCCCTGTCGAGCAGAGTAATAGGCAGTTCATCTCAATACCACCTTGTTGAAACTTGCCCGTCATAAATAGCGTCAGCGGGGACCAGAGGACACCGACGCCGACCGTGGCCGAGCAGCCACTGAGGGAGAGGACGCGATGACGCGTACTTCGACGCACCGACGCGAGGCCACCGGGATTCGCGCCGCGGGAGCCGTAGCCGCCCTGACGACGCTGGTCGCGGCGGTGCTGCCGGCTCAGGCGGCGACCCCGGACCGCCTCGGCCCGCCGGCCCACGCGAACCCGCCCGCGCACGCCGCCGCAACCGTCACCATCGTCGTCGCGCCGGATGGCGACGACGACAACCCGGGGACGGTGGGCGCGCCACTGCGGACGCTGACAGCGGCTCAGCAGGCCGTCCGGGATCTCGATGCCATTCCCGGCGGTGGTGTGGAGGTGCTGCTGCGCGGCGGCCGGTACGAGCTGAGCGACACGTTAAGCTTCGACGCGCGCGACTCCGGCCGCGACGGCCACCCGGTCACCTGGGCGGCCTGGCCCGGGGAGGAACCCGTGATCGACGGCGGCCGACTCGTGGACGGGTGGGCGGTCCACGATCCGGCCGCGGGCATCTGGGCGGCGCCGGCCGACGGGCGGACTGCCCGGCAGCTCTACGTCGACGGCGCCCGCGCCACCCGCGCCCGCACCGAGTCCTTCACCGGTACCACTACCACCGACGACACCGGTCACGTGACCACCGACGCCGGCCCGCTCGCCTGGCAGCGTCCCGAGGGCGTCGAGCTGGTGTACCGGCGCATCTGGACGCAGCCGCGCAACCTCGTCGCGTCCGTGTCCGAGACGACCGACGGACGCACCCGCGTCACCATGGCCCAGCCCGGCTGGGGCTACAACCGGCGCAAGGGCGGCACGTCGACCACTACGCCGCCGGAATGGATCGAGAACGACTACACCTTCCTCGACGAGCCGGGCGAGTGGTACCTCGACCCGGTCGCCGACACCGTGTACTACATTCCGCGTGCCGGTGAAGACCTGAGCACCGCCGACGTCGTCATCCCGGCGGTCGAGCGGCTGGTGACGGTGGACGGTACGGCCGACGAGCCGGTTCACGACCTCGCCTTCGACGGCATCACGTTCGCGCATTCGACCTGGATGCAGCCCAGCGGCGAGCTGGGCGGCCACCCGGACATCCAGGGCAACCTGGTCCGCTTGCCGGAACCGGGCATGGACAACAAGGTCGCACCGATGCTGGTGACGCCGGGCGCGGTGTACCTGGAGCATGCGCACCGCGTGTCGGTCACCGACGCCGTGTTCACCCGGCTCGGCAACGCCGCGCTCGACATCGCCCGGGGTTCGCGGGACGTGACGGTCGCCCGCTCACGCATCGAGGACGTCGCCGGCGGCGGAGTCCAGATCGGCGAGGTCGACCTGTCCGACGGCTCGTACACGTACGACACCACGTCGCCGTACGACACCAGGAACTACAACCCGGAGGACGAGCGGGACATCATCCGCGGTGTCGACGTGACGGGCAACCACATCGCGCGGGTGGGGCTGGACTACGCCTCGGCGGTCGGCGTCTTCGTCGGCTACACGCAGGAGGTCACGGTCGCGCACAACGACCTCGTCGACCTGCCGTACAGCGCCATCAGCATGGGCTGGGGGTGGGCGCAGCCGCAGCTGCTGGCCGGTTCCATCGCGAGGGACAACGCGATCGTCGGCAACACCATCAGGAACGCCATGACCACCCTGCACGACGGCGGCGCCATCTACACGCTCGGTGCCCAGCCCGGCACCACGATCCACCGCAACGTCATCGAGGACTCGGTGCTCGCGCTGTATCTCGACGAGGGCTCCAGCCAGATCGACCTCGCCCGGAATGTCTCGCTCGGGTCCGCCACCCTCGCGCTCCAGCAGGACTTCACCAACCGGCGCTACCCGACCGGAGCGTTCGGCAACACCGTCCGCGAGACCTACTGGCAGGGCGGCTCCGGTCCCGCCGCCGACGGCGTCGTGGCGCGGGAGAACGGCGACAACGTCCTGACCGGCAACGTGCGGGTGGCCGTGGGCACGCCGTGGCCGGCCGCGGCCGAGGAGATCGCTCGCGACGCCGGGATCTCCGCCGCCGACTGGGAGGTCGGCGACCCGTACGCCGCATTCCGGTTGACCGCGACAGCGGGGCCTGTCGAGGACGGCGCGGCCGAGGTTCAGGTGACGGCGCGCGTGGCGCGGGCGGCGCACATCGACCCGGACACCGAGGTGCGCTGGATCCTGGACGCCGGTAGCGACCTGGCCGGCCGCACGTTCACTGTCGACGGCCACGGCGCCGTCACCACGGACGCGAACGGCCGCGCCGTGTTCGGCACTCCGGAGCGGTTCGCCGACGCCGTCGACCTGCGTGGTCTGACCGGCCGGGAACTGCGGCTCGGCGGGACGGTGCCGATCGGCCGGCACGAGTTCCGGCTCGGCCTGGCCGACGCCTCCGTCACCACCGCGGACGCGCTCGTCTGGTCCGAGCCGCGCGACGTGCTGGTCGCGCCGGAGATCAGCATCCTGACCGAGGACTTCGAGGCCACGGACCTCGGCTCGCTGCCGGCGGGATGGACGACGTCCGGCTCGCCGGGCAGCGCCGGCGTCGTCGCCGACCCCGACGGCACCGGCCGGAGCCTGCGGATCGACCACCAGACCACCGGTTCGTCGTCGTTCCTGGCGTCGCTGCCGTTCCCGGCGCAGACCGGCGAGCTCGTGCTGAGGCTGCGGACCCGCGCCGAGCAGACCGGTGCGTACGGGTACGGGCCCTGGCTGCGTGACGGCGCCAACGTCCACGGGCCGATGGTCGCCTTCCTCAACAACGGCAACTTCGGCGTCTACCGCTCGAATTCCTGGGGCGCCATCGGCGGCTACGAGGCCGGCCGCTGGTACGACCTCGTGCTACGCATCGACGTCGCCGCGAACCGCTACAGCGTCGCCGTCGACGGAACCATCCTCGCCGTGGACGTACCGTTCCGGGGAAGCGTCGACGACCTCGCGCTCCTGCAGTTCGGCGCCTTCTCCGGTGACACCGGCACCTTCCACGTGGACGACATCGAACTGTCCCGCATCGACGGCGGCGCAGCGTGACGCGCGCCTGCCGCAACGAGAGGAGATCACCTGCCATGAAGGCTGGATGGACGGCGAGGGTCGCGGCCGCGGCGGCGTTCTCGCTCGCGTTGAGCGGGTGCTTCAGCGGCTCGGAGGCCGACGACACCACCGGCAGCTCGGAAGGTTCGGGCGAGTCCGGCGAGACGGTCAGCCTGCGGCTCGCGCACGGCTGGACCGGAGAGGTCCCGCAGGCCCGCGCCTTCGAACCCGCGGTCGAGCGGTTCCAGGAGGAGCACCCCGAGATCGACCTGACCGTCGAGACCGCGGCCGGCAACGAGATCAAGACCCTGGTCTCCTCGGACATGGCCGCCGGCCGGGAGCCCGACGTGTTCCTGCACTGGGGAACCCGGGACACCTCGCCCTACATCGAGGACGACCGCCTCGCCGACCTGACCGACTACCTCGACGAGAACCCCGAGATCCGGGACCGCTACGAGGAGGGCGCGTTCGACTCCGTCACCTGGGACGGCCGGGTGTACGGGCTGCCCATCGGCGCCTACGCCCAGGTGCTCCTGATCAACGACGCGGTTATGGACGCCGCCGGCGTCGAGCCGCCACAGGACGAGGCGGACGTGTTGCGCGCCGTCGAGGAACTGGTGGCCGCCGACGTCATCCCGTTCGCGGTCAACGGCACCGCCGAGCGGTACCTGTTCGAGCTGTTCCTCGCCCGCGAGCTGGGCGCGGACGGCCTGGACGCAGTGGCGACGGGTGACCCGGCCACTCGGGACGCCATCACGTCCGCCGCCGCTCAGGTGATGGAGCTGCGCGACGCGGGCGCGTTCCCGGAAGGTGCCGAGACCCTGCAGACCCTGCAGGCGCTCGAGCTGTACAACTCCGGCGCGGCGGCGATGTTCTACAACGAGACCTGGACCATCGGGAACCTCACCGACGAGGTCATCGAGACCACGACGCTGTCGACCTACCCGGGCGCCGACGTGCGCACACTGGCCGGCGCCGGCTACTACGTGTACATCAGCGCCGACGCCTGGGCGGACGAGGAGCGCCGCGCGGCCGCCCTGGAGCTGGCCGAGTACCTGGCCGGCCCGGAGGTGAACACCGACCTCGTCGAGATCTCCTGGTACCCGTCGCCGATGGTCGACGACGAGCTCGACGTCGACACGTCGGCGCTGCCGGCTCTGGTTCAGGACATGCTGCAGACCCGCGCCGACGCCGTCGCATCCGGTGAGTTCGCCGACAAGCTCGACGAGAAGCTGACCGCTGGGGCGTTCGAGAGCCTGACGTCGCTGGCCGAGCGGTTGTTCATCGGGGAGCTGACGCCCGAGCAGTTCGCCGACGCGCTGCTCGACGCCACCGCCGCCGACCCGGCGAGGCTCTGACGTCCATGGCCGCACCATCGGCGTCCAGCGCCGTCACTCACGGGGGCCCGGCCGGTCGTGCACCGTCCGGGCGGGTCCCCGGCGCCGCGCCGCGACAGCCGGCGGGCACCGTGCGCCCCCGCCGCCGCTCCAGCCTGCGTCGCAACCGGTACCGGGGCCGCAACCTGCTGGTCCTGGCGCTGTTCCTGCTGCCCGCGGTTGCGCTGTACGGCTGGCTGTTCATCGGCTCGGTCGGCCAGACCGTGCTGTACAGCTTCTACGACTGGAACGCGGTCAGTGACCCGGTTCCCGTGGGGCTGGACAACTTCACCCGGCTCGCCGCCGACCCGATCTTCGGCCAGGCATTGGTCAACACGCTGTACATGACGGGCCTGCTGGTCTTCGTGCAACTGCCCGGCGCGTTCCTGCTGGCCTGGTTCCTCTACCGGCGGGTACGCGGCTGGCGGTTCCTGCGCACCGTGTACTTCCTGCCCGTCGTCATCTCCACCGCCGCCGTCGCGCTGCTGTTCGGCTTCCTGTACGAGCCCAACTTCGGTGTCCTGAACGCCCTGCTGGAGCGGGTGGGCCTGGACGACCTCGGCCGCGACTGGCTGGGCGACCCGCTCACCGCCATGACCGCCGTCTCCGTTCCACTGCTGTGGAAGGAGGTCGGGCTCATGATGATCATCCTGCTGGCGGCCATGCAGGGCCTGCCCGGCGAGGTGCTCGAGGCCGCCGAGATCGACGGCGTCAACGGCTACCAGCGGCTGCGGCACATCGTGCTGCCGCTGCTGTCGCGGGCCATCGGGCTGTGCCTGCTGCTGTGCATCACCACGGCGTTCAAGGTCTTCGACTTCGTGCTGCTGATGACCGGCGGCGGCCCGGGCAACCGGACCGAGATCACCGGCTCCTACCTGTACGCCCAGGGCTTCGAGCGGTTCGAGTACGGCTACGGCAGCGCCGTCGCGGTCGTGCTCACGCTGGTCGTGGTACTGGTCGTCAGCATCCCGCGGCTGTTCCGGCTCGTCATGAGGAGGCCGACGCCATGACCGTCACGGAGACCCCGCCGCCGACCACCGAGGCAGGTGCGTCGCCCGGCCGGCCGCGGCGGCCGGTGCTGGCGCTGGCCCGCGGCTCCTTCGTGTGGGGCTACGCCGCGATCACGATCTTCGGCTTCGCATTCGTGGCGATCTCGGCGTTCAAGTCCAACGCCGAGATCTTCGCCGACCCGTTCGCGCTGCCGCAGTCGTGGGGCTTCGACAACCTGACCCGTGCCTGGACCACCGCGAACATCGGCGACTATTTCGTCAACACCGCACTCGTGGCGGTCGTGACGACGGTGGCCAGCACGCTGTTGGCGGCCACGGTGGCCTACACGATCGTACGGATGCGCTTCCCGGGGTCGTCGATGGTGTACCTGGCGTTCGCCATCGGCGTCGGCGTGCCGCTGCAGGCGCTGCTCGTGCCGACGTTCATCGTCATGAACAACGCCGGCCTGCTCGACAGCCTCACCTCGCTGATCCTCGTCTACACGGCGTTCGCGCTGCCCAAAGCGGTGTTCCTGCTGGCCGCCTTCATGAAGGACGTGCCGGCAGAGCTGGAGGAGGCCGCGCTGATCGACGGAGCGGGCGAGTTCACCATCTTCCGTCGGGTGGTGGTGCCGCTGTGCCGGCCGGCCCTGGCGACGGTGGCAGTGCTGGAGTTCCTGGGCGCGTGGAACGAGTACGTGTACGCCAGCGTGCTCATCCGCAGCCCCGAGAACCGGACCATCTCGCTGGGCCTGGCCTCGTTCAGTTCCGAGTACGCCAGCGACTACGGGCTCATCGCGGCCGGCGTGCTGATCACGGTCGTGCCCGTCGTCATCGTCTACATCCTGCTGCAACGGCAGGTCGTCGCCGGCCTGTCCTCCGGCGCTCTGAAAGGGTGAGCACCGCCATGACCGCACGGACCATCGTCGACGTCCGGGCCACCGAGCACGTCCTCCCGGTCGATCCGCCGTTCCGGTGGCGCGACGGTCTGCCGCCGTCGGGGAAGACCCGCGGGGTCACACAACTCGAGATCGTCGCCGACGACGGCACGGTGGGTGTCGCGGTGCTGCCGCGCGGCACCATCGGCGTCGACCTGGTCGAGCGGCGGATCCGGCCAACCCTGGTCGGCCGCGACGCCATGCTCACCGAGGACTGCTGGGCGGCGCTGCACGAGGCGGACCGGGTCGAGCACTTCCCGCCGTACGCGCTCGGTCCCGTCGACGTGGCGCTGTGGGACCTCAAGGCCAAGGCGGCCGGGCTTCCGCTGTACGCGCTGCTCGGCGGGGCCCGGACCCGGATCCCGGCGTACGCGAGCACCGTCACGTACGAGGACGTCGACACCTACCTTGCCGTGGCCGACACCTGCCTGGAGGCCGGCTTCCGAGCCATCAAGCTGCACGCTTGGGGCGATGCCGGACGCGACGCCGAGCTGGTCCGGCGGTTGCGACGGCACGTCGGCGACGACATCGATCTCATGTACGACGGTTCCGGCGCGTTCGACCTGCGCGACGCGGTCCGGCTCGGTCACGTCCTCACCGACCTCGGGTTCGGCTGGTACGAGGAGCCGATGCGCGAGTGGGGCATCGGGCCGTACTCCCGGCTGCATGACGCCGTCGGGGTGCCGATCCTCGGGCCGGAGACGACGCCGGGCGTCCATCACGCCGTCGCCGACTGGATCACCGCCGGCGCCGTCGATCTCGTCCGCACCGGAGTGCACTACAAGGACGGCATCACCGGCGCGCTGCGGATTGCCCACCTGGCCGACGCACACGGGCTGCGGGCGGAGGTGCACGGCGGCGGTGCCGCGAACCTGCACCTCGCCTGCGCGATCCCCAACACCACGTACTACGAGGTGATCGTGGCGGGGCTGCCGGCCACGCCACGCTTCCCGGTCGGCCCGGACGGTCACGTCTCGGTCCCGCAGGGCGCGGGGACCGGGGAGACGGCGCTGTGACGGGCCGCACCGTGTTGCTCACCGGCGCGACCGGGCTGATCGGTGGCGCGCTGGCCGACCGGCTGCGAGCCGAGGGCTGGGACGTCGTCGGGGTCGGCCTGGAGACGGGCTCGCCGGACGACGTCGTCGCCGACCTGGCCGACGACGGTGACCTGGCGCGGGTCTCGGAGCTGGTCGCCTCGCTGCCGGGACTGCGCGCCGTCGTCAACAACGCCGGCGTCACCGGGCCGCGCCGACGCCCCGAGGACGTGACCGTTGCCGACTGGGACGCCGCGCAGGCGATCAACGTGCGGCCGGTGCTGGCGTTGACCCTGGCCGCCGCCCGTCGGTGGATCGCCGCGGGCGAGCCGGGCGCCGTCGTCAACGTGTCGTCGCCGGGCGCCACCCGCGCGCACCTGCACCGGGCCGTGTACGACGCCACCAAGGGCGCCGTCGAGGCGCTGACCCGGGCCTTGGCGGTCGACCTCGGCGAGCACGGCATCCGCGTCAACGCCGTCGTGCCGGCGGCGGTCGCGGGGAGTCATCCGGACCTGCCCCTGGGCCGCGGCGCCGCGCCGGCCGACGTCGCCGCCGCGGTGTCGTTCCTGGTGTCCGACGACGCCCGCTCCACCACTGGCCACTGCCTCGCTGTCGACGGCGGACTACTCGCGCAGGCGCGCAGCCGGGGCGTGGCCGTCCAAGCCGACGGAGGCACCGCATGACCACCGGCACCAGGGCCGACAGCAGCATCGTCGAGGTGCGGCTGACACCGGTCGCGTTCGTCGAGCCACCGCTGCGCAACTCCGCCGGCGTGCACGGAACCACCGTGGCGAGGCTGGTCATCGAGGTGCACACGGCCGGTGGCGCGGTCGGGCTGGGGGAGACGTTCGGCGATCCCGCGGTGCTGGCCGTCGCCCGGGAGGCGGCCCGGCGGTTGCCCGGCGGCGACGTCTTCGACCTGGTCGAGCTGGCCCGCATCCTCGACGTGGACCCGCTGGTGGACGGGCAGCCGGACGTCGTCACGGCAGCCGAGGTGCGGGAGCCGGGCACGTTCGCCGGCACGACCCGGGTGAAGGCGTACTCGGCGTTCGAGGTGGCCTTCCTCGACGCGCAGGGCCGCCTGCTCGACCGGCCGGTGCACCAGTTGCTCGGTGGCCGCGTCCGGAGCGAGGTCGACTTCTGCGGCTACCTGTTCTTCAAGTTCGGTGCCCACCCCGGCGAGCCCGAGGACGAGTGGGGCGAGGTCCTCGACCCGGCCGCCATGGTCGGGCTGGCCCAGCGCTTCGTCGCCGACTACGGGTTCGGCTCGCTCAAGCTGAAGGGCGGAGTGCTCGATCCGGTGGCCGAGGTCGAGACGTTGGAACGGCTGGCCGCGGCGTTCCCGGGGGTGGCGCTGCGCATCGACCCGAACGCCGCCTGGACCGTGCCGACCAGCCTCGACGTCGCGCGCAAGACCGACGGGCTGGTGCAGTACCTGGAGGACCCGACCGCCGGGCTGACCGGCATGGCGCACGTGGCGTCGGCCACCTCCACCCCGCTGGCCACCAACATGGTGGTCACGTCGTTCCGGCAGATCCGCCGCTGCGTGGAGCTCGGCAGCGCCGGCATCATCCTGGCCGACCATCATTTCTGGGGCGGGCTACGCGCCACCCAGCAGCTCGGCGCGGTCTGCGCGGCGCTCGGACTGCGCCTGTCCATGCACTCGAACTCGCACCTCGGCATCAGCCTGGCCGCGATGGTGCAGGCCGCGGCGGTGCTGCCCGGGCTGGACTACTCCTGCGACACCCACTACCCGTGGACGGTCGAGGACGTCGTCGACGCGCCGGTCATCAAGGAGGGCCGGATCGCCGTCGGCGACGCACCGGGCCTGGGTGTCACCCTCGACCGCGACCAGCTGGCCCGGATGCACGAGCGCTGGCTCCGGGACGGCGAGCGGCCCCGCGACGACGTCGCGGCGATGCGCCGGCACGTGCCCGGCTGGGTGGACCGGAGACCACGGTGGTGACCGGCACGGGACTGCTCGCGTACCCGTGGGAGTTCGCGATCGACCCCGATGCCGGACAGGCCATCGCCGGGGCAGGCGTCGGCGCCGTCTGCGTCGCCGGGGCCTATCACGCCGTCCGCGCGTTGCGGGCGCGCGGCTCACGGGACGGTGCGCCGCGCGTCGTCGACCAGCCGCATGCCGCGGCGTACTGGCCGGTGGACGCGGCGCGGTACCCGGGACGGCTGGCGCCGGCCGCGCCGCCGGCCCCGTGGGCCGACTGCGCCGTCGCGGCGGTGGCGGCATGCCGCGCCGTGGGCCTCGGTACCGGACTGTGGCTGAGCGTGCTGCACTCGACCCGGCTGGCCACGCTGGCTCCCGACCTGGCGCTGGTCAACTGTTTCGGCGACGTCTACCGGCACGCCCTGTGCCCCGCCCATGACGAGGTGCGTGCGTACGCCGAGGCGCTGGTCCGGGACGCGACGGACCGGCTCGCCCCGGACTGGGTCGAGCTGGAGGCCGTCGGCTACCACGGCTTCCGGCACGCGTCCCTGCACGACAAGGCCGGAGTCCCCGTCGGCGACGACACCGCCTACCTGCTGTCGCTGTGTTTCTGCCCGGCCTGCCGCCGACTTTTCACTGCGTGGGGCGGCGACCCCGAGCGGCTCGCCGCCGCGGTCCGCGAGGAGGTGCGGCGCAGGCTGGCGGGATCCTTCGGCGGGGACGTGGACCCGGAGCTGGACCCGGCGGTGCGGGCGGAGCTGGCCCTGCTGGCGGAGGTGCGCGACGACGTCGGTGCTGCGCTCGTTGCCGCCGCGGCGTCGCCCGTGCGTGCGGCAGGGCTGCCGGTGGTCGTGCACGCCGGCGTCTCGCCGACGACGGTGGGGTCACGCTCGCCGCTCACCCCAGCGCTCGGCGCGCTGGCCGACGCCGTCGTCGTCAGCACCGACGGGCGGGACCCAGCCGACGCCGACGACGACATCGCGGCCGCCGTACGGGGAGTGGCCGGCGGCCGCGATGGCGGTGCCGCGGCCGCGGTGCTGGCCAGTGTCCGGGCCTTCCCACCGGACGTCGCCGCCGAGGAGCAGGTGCGCCGGCGGCTCACCGGAGCCGCCGACGCCGGCGCCGTCGGGGCGCGGGTCCACACGTTCGGCCTGATCTCCGACACCCAGCTGAGGTGGGTCGGGTCGGCGGACCCGTGGCGGGCCGCATGACGACCGGCCGGGCGGCGGGACGGCCGGATCAGGCCGAACGGGCGGCGCTGATCGCTAGGATCGTGGGCGTGCCCGACGAGTCGTGGAATGGGCGGGTCGAGCTGCGCCAGCTGCGCTACTTCGTGGCGGTGGCCGAAGAGCTGCACTTCGGCCGGGCGGCGGCTCGGCTCCAGCTCGCTCAGCCCGCACTCAGCCAGTCCATCATCGGGCTCGAACGCGCCATCGGCGTGCAGCTGCTGCGCCGGACCACCCGCACCGTCGAGCTCACCGCCGCCGGGCGGGTCTTCCTCGACGAGTGCCGCCGGGCGTTGCTGCAGGTCGGCACCGCGGTGCAGAGCGCTCAGCGCGCCGAGCGCGGTGAGGCCGGGCTGCTGCGCATCGGCTACGTCGTCTCGGCGAGCTACGAGATCCTGCCGCCGATCCTGGTCGCCTTCCGCCGCCGGCACCCGGGCGTCGGACTGCAGCTCATGAGCCGCAGCGCGACGGAACAGGTCACGATGGTCCTCCACGAGGAGCTGTCGGTCGGCTTCGTCCGCGAGTTCCAGGACACCGACGAGCTCGACAGCGAACTGCTGGTCGACGAGCCGCTCGTCGCCGTGCTGCCCGCCGACCACGCCGCCGCGCACCGGTCCAAGGCGCGGCTCTCCTGGCTGGCCGAGGACTCCCTGCTGATGTTCGACCGCGACCGTGCCCCCGGCATGTACGACAAGGTGGTCTCCAGCTGCGTCGACGCCGGGTTCACGCCACGGATCGTCCAGCAGTCGTCGGACGTGCAGAGCGTGCTCGGGCTGGTGGCCGGCGGCATGGGCGTCACCGTCGTGCCGGCGTCGTTCCGGCACCTGTCCATCGACGGCCTGGTCTACCGGCCGCTCGCCGACGTCGGCACCCGCATCGGGCTGTACGCCGTCTGGCGCAAGGACGGCCGCACCAGCGTGCTCGACGGCTTCCTGGACGTCGCCCGCGAACACGCCGGCCGGGTCGGCCGGCGTGCGTCGACGTCACGATGACGGCGGTGTCGCTGCCGCCGCTGGGCTTCGGCGGCGCCTCGATCGGCAACCTCAGCACCGAGATCAGTGACGCCACGGCGGCGGCCACGGTCCGGGCCGCGTGGGACGCCGGCATCCGCTACTTCGACACCGCGCCGCACTACGGCCTTGGTCTCTCGGAACGCCGCCTGGGCGCGGCCCTGTCGTCGTACGACCGCGACTCCTACATCGTCTCCACCAAGGCGGGCAGGCTGCTGCGGCCGGTGCACGGCCCGGTAACCGGATCCGATCGCGGGTTCCGCGTCCCCGCCACGCACGAGCGCGTCTGGGACCTCAGCCGCGACGGCATCCGGCGCAGCCTCGACGAAAGCCTGGTGCGCCTGGGCATGGACCGCGTGGACATCCTGTACCTGCACGACCCGGAGGGGCGGCTGGACGTGGCGCTGTCGTCCGCACTGCCGGCGCTGGCGTCGCTGCGGGAGGAAGGCATGGTGCGCGCCGTCGGCGTCGGCTCGATGGACCTTCGCGCGCTGTCGGTGCTGGTCGACACCGGTGCCCTGGACGTCGTCATGGTGGCCGGGCAGTACTCGCTGCTGACGCAGCCCGCCGCCGAGTCGTTGCTGCCGTCGTGTGTTCGGCACGGCGTGCAGGTGGTGGCGGCGAGCGTGTTCGGCTCCGGCCTGCTGGCGTCGTCGGCACCCGATGAGAACGCGACGTACAGGTACGCGCCGGCGCCACCGGAGGTGGTGGCGCGGGCGCGGTCACTGGCCGAGCTGTGTTCGGCTCATGGCGTCGCCTTGCCGACGGTGGCCCTGCAGTACGTCCTGCGGCACCCGGCCATCCGGTGCGCGGTGGTCGGCATGCAGGAACCGTCCCAACCCGCGGCGAACATGGCCGCCCTGTCGACGCCGGTCCCTGCGCAGCTCTGGGCCGAGCTCGCGGCCGCACACCAGGCCCATTGACCGCTGCGGATCGTCAGCTCGCGACGAGGTCCATGCGGAGGAACTCGGTGATGCGCAGCAGCCTCGGCGGACGCGCCACCTCGTCGGAGAGGGCCCGGAACGCCTCGTCTCGGCCGACGATGCGCGGAGCGGCAAGCTCCACGTCGCGCCCGCCGACCCGGAGTCGCGCACGGTCGGCGGCCAGGACGTTGCGCACCCAGTCCGAGCGCGACCCGTACACCACGACGAACAGGTAACCGCCGTCGACCGGATGCGCATCGAGCGGCGTGCGGTACGTCGCGCCAGATCTGCGTCCGACGTGAGTGAGCACCGGCCACCGCCCGCCCGCGATCGCGCGGGGGTTGAACAACCGCTTGTTGACCTGTCCCCACCACGTTGGCATGGGCATTGGGAATCTCCTCTTCGCCGCGATGGTTGGACTTACGCCTGTAAGGCTGACTTACACCTGTAAGATTGTCAATCCGTCCGGACCCTGGAGTCGCCGTGCCACCATCGACCCCGCCGCAATCGCAGCGGCGTCCGCTCAGCACGGACCGCGTCATGGAGGCTGCCATCCGAGTCGCGGACCGCGGTGGCGTCGAGGCCATGACGATGCGGCGGGTGGCACAGGAACTGGGCGTCGAGGCGATGTCGCTCTACCACCACGTCCCGAACAAGGACGCGATCCTCGACGGCGTCGTCGACGCGGTCTTCGCGGCGATCGAGTTGCCCACCACCGAGCGCGACGACTGGCGCGACGCCATCCGTGGCCGCGCGTGCTCCGCGCGGACCGTCCTGTCGCGGCACAGCTGGGCGCTCGGCCTCATGGACTCCCGGCGCAACCCGGGCCCGGCGACACTACGCCACCACAACGCCGTCCTCGGCGTCCTCCGGGAGGCCGGCTTCACCCTGCCGATGGCCGCGCACGCCATCTCACTGATCGACAGCTACATCAGCGGCTTCGTCCTCCAGGAATCGAGCCTGCCGATGGCGAACCCGGACGACGTCGAGGACGTCGCCGGCGGCATCCTCGAGCACATGCCCGCGGACGAGTTGCCCTACCTCGCCGAAATGATCGCCGACCACGCCCTGCGGCCGGGCTACGACCACCGCAACGAGTTCAGCTACGGCCTCGAGCTGATCCTCGACACCCTCGAAGCCCGCCGAACGTCGCAGTGACCCGGTGATGGCGGGTGGTTTGGTGGGGCTATAGCGCCACCAAACCACCCGCCATCGAAGCCACGGCCGAACTAGGCTGCAGCGATGGCACGCGAAACCGACGTACCCGAGAGCATCGCCCAGTCTGTGGATCGGGCCCAGGCGAATGACTACGACAGTTTCGCCGAGGCGTACTCAGCGGAGAACGAGAACAGCCTCGTGAACGCGTACTACGAGCGGCCCGCGATGTTGGCCCTCGCCGGAGACGTGGCCGGCCGTCGGATTTTGGACGCCGGTTGCGGCTCGGGTGCCCTGTCGGCCGCGCTACGCGATCGCGGTGCGCTCGTCACCGGCATCGACGCCAGCGCCGGAATGCTGGCATTGGCGAGGCAGCGGCTCGGCGACGACGCAGCCCTGCACGTGGCCGACTTGAGCGACCCCTTGCCGTTCACCGATGGTGCGTTCGACGATGTGGTCGCAGCGCTGGTGCTGCACTACCTGGAAGACTGGGGGCCTACGCTCGCCGAGTTGCGGCGAGTGCTCACGCCCGGTGGCCGGCTGATCGCGTCGGTGGACCACCCTTTCGTGGCCTACTCGTTCCAGGATCCTCGGCCCGACTACTTTGCGACTACCAGCTATGGCTTCGACTGGTGGTTCAACGGACAGTTGGTCCCGATGAGGTTCTGGCGCAAGCCGTTGCACGCGATGACCGAAGCCTTCACCACCGCCGGTTTCCGCCTTTCGGTCATCAGCGAGCCGCAGCCAGAGCCGGACGCTCGTGAGCTGTTCCCCGACCAGTTCCATGACCTGTCGACCAAACCCTGCTTCCTGTTCTTCGTTGTCGAGGTGCCGCCGTCGGCTACCGGCTCGGACGACTAGCCCGCGGCGGATCACGAGCGGGGCCAGAGTCGGGTCGAGGCTACTCGGCAACGGACAGCTCCCAGCGCCGATCCTGGCCTCCCAGCTGCGCCTTCGTATGAGGAGGCCGGAGCAGAGTAGGTCGATCCCAATCCAACGCAGGCACGTCACCGAACTGCGTCCCCCTCATCGCAGCCGTTCTTTGACCTCCACTCCGGTCGTCAAGGGCGTCAAGATCGTTCGCCGAGTTCACGTACGCACGGTCACGGTGGGTCGACGACGAGGCGAACCATCTTGACGTCGCTTCGCGATGGCGTAGGCGCCACCCTTGACCCGCTGTGCTCCGGCCAACGACCGGCAGCTATGAGGACGACGCCTCAGACACGAACCGCGTTCACACCTGGCGCCTTGGCGAGCTTAAGGTCGGCCGTTACGAGCGTGGCGCGCAGATGGCGTGCCAACGCGACGTAGAGACCGTCGTGGACGGTGACGGTGTTCCGCATCGTCCATGCATCTCGCAGTAGCGGTGTGATCCTGACGACGTTGAGCGGCCACTCAATGAGATCGTCGACGAGCTGGCCGGCGTCGGCGTCGGTGAGGTCGCCACGCAGGACGTCGCGGCGGATGACCTTGGTCACCTCGACGTGGAAGTGTTCGACGGTCCACTCTTCAACGCCGTCCCGATAGGTGCGTGCGGCCAGTGCCATGCCGGCGGGCGTGCGGTTGAGGATCTCGACGCCGGCGGAGGCGTCGAGGACGTAGCGCGGTGGCACTAGTCTTCGTCGCGGATCTCGGCGAGCACCTCAGCCGCGGGACGAGAACGCTCGACCGTGGGTCGCGTCGACCACCGCGCCCACCACTCGGCACGTTCACGGCGTGCGTCAGCCGGCGAGGCAGTGACCTCGATGGCTGGATCGCTGAACGCCGGAACAGTCATGGCTCCATAGTAGCGGACACCCACGGACGCGCCTTTTACCTGCATGTTTACTCCATCCGGTCGTGGAAGGGGCCGGCCCCAGCTCGATTCCATGAGGCCGCGAGCTAGGGCCGGCCTCCGTCACTGAGCAGTTCTCGGATGGCTCATAGTTCAGGTGTCGTCGCGGCCGATCCGCCGATGGATGCGCCCCACGGCCTCGGGGATCGCCTCCGCGACCTGTATGGCCTCGCCGGTGGCCATCTGCACCATCACCGGGGCACCTCGACGCGGCATCGCGGTGAGTTCCACCGTCGTCGCCTCGTCGCCGGGCCGGGCGATGTTGACCCCCAACGACCAACGACCCGCAGCAACCACCATTGACGCCAGGTACAGCCGGTGCGTCCAGTGCTCGCCGGCTTCCTCACACCACCGCACGCCGCAATCGGCAGGGTCCACGGTGCCGGTCACGACGCGTCCTCCGTCCCGGCCGCGTAGACCGCGCGCAGGTCGCCGATGGCGGTGTCCAGCTCGCGCATCGTCACCCCAGCCGCCGACAACGCCGCCGCCACGCGCTCCACCAACTCCCGGTGCGCTTCAGCGGTGAGCTGGTAGCCATCGGCCGGATCGAGCACGCCCGGCGAAACCAGCTCGAACCCACTCTCACGGCGGGCCAGCCGGTTCAACCGCTCCACAATCTGCGCGTCCGTCGCGCCCGGCAGGTACCGCTCACGCACCTGCGCCAGCAGCGCCGGCGTCCAGGCCGCGTTCTGCGCCACATCAGCCATCCGCACCAACTCCGCGGCGAGCTGACGGGCCTCCTTGGGGATCAGATCGAACCGGGCGTACATGGTGGTCTCGTACGGCTTGATTTCGACGTCGATGTGCGGGTTGCCGGCATCCAGGTGCGCGACCATCTCGCCCACCATCTCGTCGACGACCGGTGCGCGGGCGATGATCTCCCGAGCGTCGGGTTCGGGTAGCTTGACCACGGGTCTCCTCCTGCGGGTTCAGGTTGGGGATCAAGTCCCCGGCCCGGCGTTCGCGCACCGGCCGGGGGCGACTCATCGATGAGGTCGATCCCGCCAACAGGAGGGCCGCGCGCCCAACCTGTCGTCAGCAGGGCGACGGGACGGGAGTTGTCCCGCCCGCACAGCACACGATGGCTAGGCCGACGATGCGGCCAAGATGAAGATCGCCGTGCCCCCCGCGTGCCCCAAGGGCCGGCTAGAAGGGGGAAGTCACGGTCATTCGCGGCGACCAGCGGATGACGTTCGTGCTGGTCAGAGGGTGGACAGGGGCGGGTTCGATCCGCCGACCTTCCGCTTTTCAGGCGGACGCTCTTCCAACTGAGCTACCTGTCCTTGCGTTGGCGGCACGAGTTTAGCGGACGCCTGCGCTCGGGGCGAAATCGACCCACCGCCGCCATGATCATGGCCCCTTTCTGCCGCTCACCGGACTCACAGAGGGACATGATCATGGGGCAGCACGGCCACGGCCCCACTGCCGGCTCAGGGTTCGCGGCGGGAGCGCTGCTCGAGCTTGGCGAGGTAGGCGTTGTAGGCGGTGCGTTCGGCTTCGTCCTCGCCTTCGCGGCGGTCGAAGCGGCGGGCGTCGCGTTCGTCGGAGCGGTACCACTGGACGAACAGGGCGCCGATGACGATCAGGCCGGGCAGCTCGCCGAACCCCCAGGTGAGCTGGCCGCCGAGGATCTGGTCGTCGAGGGTGTCCGGCAGCCAGGTGATCTCTTCGCCGAGTTCGCGGTAGTAGTCGCCGGCGATGAGTCGGGACGACTCCATGAGCGCCAGCCCGAACACGGCGTGGAACACCATGCCCAGCAGCTGGATCACCACCCGGGCGGGGAACGGTGGCCGTTTGGGCAGGGGGTCGATGCCGATGAGCATCTCGAAGAAGAGGTAGCCCACCACCAGGAAGTGGACGCCCATGAGCATGTGGCCGGTGTGCCCGCGCATCGCCGACTCGAACAGGCCGGTGAAGTACACCGTGAACGAGCCGGACACGAAGAGCGCCAGCGCGACGAGCGGATGCGTAAGCACCCGGGCCACCGGGCTGTTCACCGCCGCCATGATGAGTTCGCGCGGCCCGGTGTCGCCGCGCCGGGCCGGTTTCAGTGCTCGCAGCGCCAGGGTGATGGGGCCGCCGAGGACCAGCAGGACGGGACTGACCATCATCAGGACCATGTGCTGGACCATGTGCACCGAGAACATCGTCATGCCGTAGGTCATCAGCCCGGACAGCCCGGCGAACGCCACCGTGGCAACGCCGGCCATCCAGGCGATCGTCCGCCCGACCGGCCAGCGGTCGCCGCGCCGGTGCAGGCGCCACACGCCGCCGGCGTACAGCAGGACGGCGGCGAGGCAGCCGAGCGCGAACAGCGCGTCCGGGTAGGTCTGCGTGAACAGCCGCCCGAAGCTGAACTCCGGCGGGATCGGGAACCCGATGAGCGACCGGACCGGCGTGATCACCTCGGGGATCTCCGGGGTGGGCGGTTCGGTGCGGCTCAGCGCGACCGCCAGCCCGATCGCGGCGGCCATGATGACGACCTCGCCGGCGGCCAGCCGCCGGAACGCCCCGGGCCGCCCGGCCTCGAGCGCCACCAGTGTCCGGCGACGATGCTGGAAGCCGAACCACCCGAGCGCCACCAGCGCGGTCGCCTTGCCGATGAGCATCAGGCCGTACGCCGACGAATAGACGTCGGAGAACGTCTGCACGCGCACCCATGCGTTCAGCACGCCGCTCGCGCCGACCATCACGAAGCAGCCGAGCGCGACGGCGGAGAAGGCGCGCGCCGCCCGGGGGAGTTCGCGCCCGCGTCTGCCGGCGTACCAGGCGACCGCGACCAGCCCACCCACCCACAGGGCCATCCCGATGAGGTGCACGAGCAGCGACACCCGCGCGGAGTGGTGGTAGTCGCCGGACGACGAGTGGCCGATGAGCCCGGACGGGATGATCGTGGCGACGCCGAGGCACAACAGCGCGACCGCGCCGCCGTGCCCGAGCGTCAGCCGAGCGGCCGGGATGATGGTGAGTGCCAGCACGACCGTGGCCGCGTAGGCCCGGCCCTGCTCGACGCTCGAGGTGTAGGAGACGAACGAGTCGCCGGCCAGGGCGTCCTGCAGCGGCCGTCCCACCAGGTCGGACAGGGTGAGCAGGTGCACGACGGCGGCGCCGAAGGCCAGCACGAGCGCCGACCACGACGCCGCGCGCAGGGCCAGCAGCGCCTCGCCGCCCAGTTCGCCCTTGCGCACCGGCAGGATGACCGCCAGACCCAGCAGCCCGACGGTGACCGCTCCGGCCCCGTCCATGATGGCTTTCCCGACGGGCAGCCCCCACCGGGTGAACTCGCCGGGGTCGCCGAGTCCGGGGATGGCGGCGGTGGTGCCGCCGCCGCCCACGAACAGTGCGACGGCCAACGTGACCAGGGCGACGGCGATCGCCGCAACGCCCCACTGGCGGGTGGGCGGCACGATGTCGGTGGCCGGGCTCGCAGTGTTCATCAGCTGCCAGTGTCCTCCGACGTTCCGCGCCGCCGGCCACCGCCCGCCAGGAAGGCGACGAGGGCGATGACGACCGCCGCGGCCACGATCACCAGCACGATGGCCGTCGTCCCCATGCCGTCGCCGTCATCGGAGGCGCCGGCCGGGGTGGTGTCCGGGGACGCCGACGGCGGCGGCTCGGCCTCCTCGGTGGTCGGCGCGGAGTCCGGTGTCTCCTCGTCGGCCGGCGCTCCACCGTCGGACGGCGTCTCGGCCGGTGCCCCGCCGGCTCCGGCCACCGTGAACGACACCGTGCCGGTGATGGGGTGACCGTCGGAGGAGACGATCCGGTAGGCGATGGTGTAGTCGCCGTCCGGTAGCTGGTCGACCGCCTGGCTGACCGTCGGCCCGACCACTGTCGGCTCACCTTGCTGGTGTTCGCCCTCCGCGGCGTCCAGGACGCTCACCTGGGCGAACTCGGTGGAGACGGGGTTGTTGAAGGTCAGCTCGACGACGGTGAGCGGCTCGCTGACCACCGCGCCTTCGGCGGGCGAACTGGAGACGAGGACGTCATGGGCGGCCGCGGGTGGGGCGGTCGCGACGGTGAGCGCGGCGGCGGGGACGACGGCGAGCGCCGCCATCCCCGCGATCGCCGCAGCGACCCTACGCATTGCGCCGCCGCAGGGCCGCGGCGCCGAGGCCCAGCCCGGCAGCGCCGACCACCACGCCGCCGATGCCCACGCCCCGCGCCAGGCCGTCCGTCGAACCGTCGCCGGACGACGCCGCGGCATCGTCCGCATCGTCGGAGCCGGACGACTCGTGCGACGAGTCGCTGACGGCGTGCGCGTCGCCGCCCTCCGGGGCCGCGACGACCGTCAGCACGGGAGCCGGCCGTTCCGGCTCCGCGCCGTCCTCGGCCGGCTCCTCCGCCCAGGCGACCACTTCGCCGTCGTCGTAGGTCTGGGTCGCCGGCAGGTAGTACGTGCCCGGGTCCGGCAGCGGGCCGACCGAGATGGCGAACTCGTCGAACTCGTCCGGGCCGATGCGCACGCCCGGCTCGGCGGTCCAGGTGACCGAGGTGACGGCCTCCTCGAGGACGCGGTCACCGACCTCGACCGGTTCCGGGAACTGGGTGCGGGTGACCTCGGCGGTCCAGCCCTGCCGGGGCTGGACCCGGACCGACGCGAACGGGGTGTCGGCGGGCAGGTCGAGACGGACCTGGGTGGTGCCGGCGGTGTCGGACTCGTTCGGTACCCGGACCGTGATCTTGGAGTAGGAACCGGCCGTGTCGATGTCCGGGCGGATGGTGACGTGAGCGGACGCGGTGGCCGTGAGCAGCAGCCCGGCGGCGATGGCGCCGGCAGCGGTCAGCGATGCGCGCGCGACGGCGCGCCGATGAATGATCATGATTGTCGTCCCTCGTCGTGGGGTCGGGGAGAGGTGGGCGCGCAGGGTGCGGCGCCCGTAACGCGACGTCAGCGAGTGCCCGCGGGCACCGGCGGACCTCTCCACGGCGTCGACCGGATCAGCTCCACGCTGCGCGGCGTGGCCGCATCCGCGACGCTGTCGACGACCACACGTGCCGGACTCGGCAACGGCGGCTGGGCCAGCAGGCGGCGGATTCTGGTCAGCAGCACCGTCGCCGACAGCGCCGCGAGTGACCACGCGACGTTCTCCGCGCCGGCCAGCAGGATCGTCAACGCACCCGCCGACACGATGTGGGCGAGTGCCATCGACGGGCCGGGTACCGCCGAGGTCATGTCCCCGTGGCCGCCCAACGTGAGCAGCACGTGCAGCAGCGGCTGGGTGAGCAGGAGCAGCGCCGCGATCTCGCCGGCGGAGCGCCGCCGGTCGGCCAACGCGACGCAGGCCACGCTCAGCAGCGCGGCCATGACCAGGAAGCCGGCCTGGACGGGTGCGGCCCCGCCGGCGGCGACGTGCGCGGCCGTCGGGACCAGGAGACAGGCCGCGGCCATGATGAGTCCGCGCGCCACACGCGCTCGTCCTCGCCCCAGCCCACGCACGTCGTCACTGTACCCAGCGGGTCAAGGGCAGCGAGCCGGCGGCACTGGTGGTACCCCCACCCCAGGCTCGGGAGGTCGCTCCATCGCTCGTCCACCCTGCTGATCCCTAGCGTTGCGGTAGGCCGAGAGGCGTGGCAGCAAGAGGGAGACGGACATGATGGGGCAGGACACGAACAGGGCGGCGGAAGCCCTGCGACTCGTCGGGGTCAGCAAGACCTACGGCACCGGTGAGAACCCGGTCCGGGCGCTGGACGGCGTGTCCGTCGGCCTGCCCGCTGGGACCTTCACCGCGATCATGGGGCCGTCCGGCTCCGGCAAGAGCACGTTCCTGCAGTGCTCGGCCGGGTTGGACCAGCCCACCGAGGGCCGCGTGTTCATCGACGGCTCGGAGCTGACCGGCGGCAGCGAGACCGAACTGACGAAGTTCCGCCGCCAGCGCATCGGCTTCATCTTCCAGCAGTTCAACCTGCTGCCGGCGCTGACGGTGATGCAGAACGTCGCGCTGCCGTTGCGGCTGGCCGGCAAGAAGGTCGACCGCAAGCACTGCCGGGCCGTCCTGGAGCGGGTGGGCCTGGGTGACCGGCTCGACCACCGCCCGGCCGAGCTGTCCGGCGGCCAGCAGCAGCGCGTGGCCATCGCCCGGGCTCTGGTGACCAACCCGAGCGTGATCTTCGCTGACGAGCCGACCGGTGCCCTGGACACCCGCAGTGCCCGTTCGGTGCTGACCCTCCTGGCGGAGGCGGTCCGGGAGTTCGGCCAGTCGGTGGTCATGGTGACCCACGACCCGGTCGCGGCGTCCTACGCCGATTCGGTCGTCTTCCTGGCCGACGGCCAACTCGTCGGCACGCTCGTCCACCCGACGGCCGAGGCGGTCGCGGAGCGGATGACGCACCTGGGCGACGAGGTCTCCCTGCGGCATGCGGTAGGAGCCTGATCATGATCCAGCTGGCTGTGCGTTCGCTGCGGCACCGCACCGGTGGCTTCGTGGCGAGCTTCCTGTCGATGTTCCTCGGCGCCACGGTCGTGATGGCGTTCGCCGCCATGCTCGACACGGCGGGCGGTGCCGGGGTCGACGCGGTGAGTGAGGAGACGCTGACCACGATGGCCATGGTCGTCGGCGGCTGGGGTCTGGTGATCGTGCTGTTCGCGGTCGTGTCCACCATGACGTTGTCGGTGCGGCAGCGGGCCGGCGAGGTAGCGCTGCTGAAGAGCGTCGGTGCCACCCCGTTCCAGGTCGGCCGGATGATCGTCGGCGAGACGGCGCTGGTGGCTGTCGCGGCGTCGCTCCTGGCGCTGCCGCTCGCCGCGGGCGGCGGCTGGGTGCTGCTCGAGATGCTGAAGGAGACCGACCAGGTCGCGCCCGGGGTGTCGTACGCGTTCGGCGCGGCCGCCCTGTCCATCGGCATCGGCGTGACCATGCTCGCGGCCGTCGGCGGCGCGGCCGTCGCTGCTCGCCGGGCCACGAAGCTGCGGGCCAAGGAGGCCATGACGGCCGTCACCATCGAGCAGGCGAAAATGACGCGCAAGCGCACCGTCGCCGCCATCGTGTTCCTCGCGGCCGGGCTGAACTGCGGCATCCTGACCGCCACCGTCTTCGACGGCAAGGGCATCGACGCGATGCAGACCGCCGGTCAGGCCTCGATCTGGTTCTCGATCGGGCTGGCGCTGTTCGGGCCGGTGCTGGTACGCGCGGTGACGGCGGTGCTGGCCGGTCCGCTGCGGCTGCTCGGCGGCACCAGCGGCTACCTGGCGGTTGAGAACGTGCGGCGCCGGACGCAGCACATGGCCGGTGCGCTCATGCCGATCATCCTGTTCACCGGCATCGCGACCGGCACGCTGTACATGCAGAGCATCGAGAACTCCGCGCCGCCGGCTGCCGCGTCGTCGATCCCACCGGAGGACGTGGCGGCCATCGAGACGCTGAACCTCGTGGTGGTGGGCATGCTCTCGGTGTTCGCGGCCATCATGGTGATCAACACACTGGTCGCGGCCACCACGTACCGACGCCGCGAGTTCGGCCAGCAGCGGCTGGTCGGCTCCACCCCGCCGCAGGTGCTGAGCATGGTCGGCATGGAGGGCGTCGTGCTGGCCGCCGCCGGCGTCCTGTTCGGCTCGATCGGCTCGATCGTGACGGTGATCCCGTACAGCCTGGCCCGCACCGGCGAGCTGCTGCCGGACACCACCATCGGCATCTACCTGGGCATCGTCTCGGTGGCGGCGACGCTGACGCTGGCGTCGTGCCTGGGTGCGGCCCGCAAGGCGATCCGGGTGCCCGCGGTGCAGGCGGTGACGGCCTGACCCAGGACCACCCCTACTCCCAGAGCGGGGCGATGACATCGGCCAGGAGGCCGGCGACGTCGCCCCGCTCGTGCATGCCGTCGCGCACCACGACCCGCCCGCCGACGACGACGGTGTGGACGTCGGCGGCGCCGGCGGCGAGGACGATCTGGGCCGGGTCGCAGCCCGCCGTCCGGACGGTGTCGGTGCGCAGGGCGACGAGGTCGGCGGCGGCGCCGGGGGCGATGCGGCCGTTCTCCGGCCAGCCGAGCGCGGCATGTCCGCGGTGGGTGAGCGCGGCGACGAGCTCGGCCGGGGTGAACGCGCCGCGCTGCCCGGTGCCGAGCCGCTCGTGCATCTCCAGCAACCGGGCCTCGGTGAGCAGGTCGACGACGGCATGCTGGTCGCTGCCGAGGCACAGCGGTGACCCGGCGTCGGCGAGCGCCCGGGCCGGGGAGAGCCCGTCGGCGAGGTCCTGCTCGGTGGTGGGGCAGGCGCAGATCGCGGTGCGGGCGTCGCCGAGCAGGCGGACGTCGGCCGCGTCGACGTGGTTGGCGTGCACGGCGGTGGTGTGCTCGGTGAGGGCGCCGTGGTCGGCCAGCAGGCCGGTGGGGGTGCGTCCGTAGGCCGCGAGCGCCGCGTCGTTCTCGGCGATCTGCTCGGACAGGTGGACGTGTAACGGTGCGTCGTGGCGCTGGGCCCAGCCGGCTACGACGGCGATCGCGTCGGGTGGGACGGCCCGCACCGAGTGGATCGCGGCGCCGAGCCGGAAGCCGTCGCCGTCTCCGGACAGCTCGTCGACGCGTTCGGCCCAGCGGTCGGCGGTCCCGTCGCCGAAGCGCAGTTGGACGCCGTCGAGGGGACGGCCGATCCCGCCGGTCAGGTAGCAGGTGTCCAGCAGCGTGAGCCGCAGGCCGGCGTCGGCGGCGGCCTGCCGCAGCGCGGCGGTCATCGTGTTGGGATCGTCGTAGCGCTGCCCGCCGGGGCCGTGGTGCAGGTAATGGAACTCGCCGACGACGGTGACACCGGCCAGCGCCATCTCGGCGTAGGCCGCCAGCGCCAGCCGGTAGTAGGTGTCCGGGGTGAGCCGGCCGGCCAGCGCGTACATGGCGTCGCGCCAGGTCCAGAAGGACCCGCGACCGGTGTTCGTGCGTCCGCGCAGCGCCCGGTGGAACGCGTGCGAGTGCGCGTTGGTGAAGCCGGGCAGCACGATGCCGGGCAGCCGACGGTCGCCGGGCTCCGGGTCGGAACCAGGCGCCACGGCGACGATGACGCCGTCGTCGCCGTGCTCGATGCGCACCCTGGCCCGCGGTTCGTCACCGATCCAGGCCAGCTCGGCCCAGAAGGCGCCGCTCACCGGGTCAGCTCCGCGAGCACCGCCGCCAGCGCGTCGACACCGGCCAGGCAGTCGTCGCGCTCGGCGTATTCGGCGGGGGAGTGCGAGACGCCGGTCGGGTTGCGGACGAACAGCATCGCGGTCGGGACGCCGGCGGCGCTGAGGATGCCGGCGTCGTGCCCGGCCCCGGTGGCCAGCAGCGGTGCGTCATCGAGCAGCGCGGCCAGCCGGGCGGCCAGGGCGGCGTCGAACACCGTCGCCGGCGTCCACGACTCGCGGTGCGGCGCGTAACCGGCGAGGTCCGCGAGCACGGCGTCGACGGCTGCCGCGTCGGCGCCGCGGCAGTCCAGCCAGGCCCGGACCTGCGACGGGATGGCGTTGACGCCGTTCGGGTCCACCTCGACCTTGCCGACGGTGGCCAGCACGCCGTGGGTTCCGGCCGCAGTCCGGGCGGCCGTGACCAGGGCGGCGAGGTCCAGCATCGGGTCGACGCGGTCGGCGAGCGGCGTCGTGCCGGCGTGGTTGGCCTCACCGTCCAGCGTGACCCGCCAGCGTCCGTGCGGCCAGATGGAGGTGCCGACCGCGACCGGCCGGCCGAGGTCCACCAGCCCACGGCCCTGCTCGACGTGCAGTTCCACGAACGTGCCGATGCGGGCCAGGGCCTCAGGGTCCGGGCCCAGCCCGGCCGGGTCGATGCCGTCGCGGCGCAGCGCCTCGGCGAGGCTCACCCCGTCGCCGTCGGCGAGGGCCAGCGCCCGGTCCGGCGGCAGCACGCCGGTGACGATGCGCGACCCCGCACAAGCCACCCCGAACCGGGCGCCCTCCTCGTCGGCGAAGCAGGCGACCCCGATCGGCCGCGCGGGTGCGTGATCGCGTTCCCGCAGGAGGTCGACGGCAGCGAAGGCCGAGACCACGCCGAGCGGGCCGTCGAAGGCGCCGCCGTTCGGCACCGAGTCCAGGTGGCTGCCCGCCACCACACCCGGCGTCCCGGCGGCCACCGCGGCATCCGGGTCGCCCCACCACGCCCACAGGTTGCCGGCGCGGTCCTGGGTGGTGTCCAGGTGCCGGCGACGTGCCTCGGCGACGAACCACGCGCGCAGCTCGGCGTCGGACCCGGTCCACGCGAACCGGCCGTACCCGCCGCGCGGGTCCCGCCCGACCGGCTCGAGGTCCGCCCACATCGAATCGAAGGTGCTGCTCACAGATTCCTCATCGGTGTCTCCGGGTTCATCGGCTCGCCGCCAGGAGCAACTCGGCGTGCTCGACGAGCCTCGATGCACAGCGAAGCACGCTGGTCAGCCGCGACGCTACGAGCACGTCAGCGGAGTGGTGGGCCTGATCCTCGACCGCGAGCACCTTGGCGAGCTGCCTCGCGAGCTCGGTTCCGTCGGGCCTGACTCGTTCGAGGAGCTTGACGGCAGCTCGGTGGTCTTCGCCGGCATGGTAGAGGCCTAGGGGGTGTCTCGTGGATCTTCGGCGGCGCGGATCGACGCCCAGACGCCGACCAGCTGCGTTGTCGTCGTCGTTCGATGGCTCCGCATCGACCTCCTCCTCCGCCTTGCTGGACCGACGCCTGGACGCCGCCCGCATCCACCAAGATCCACGAGACACCCCCTAGTCGCAAACAGCAGATGGCATCGGCTGCCGCGACCGCGGCCAGTACCGCGTTGCCGGCGGCGGCGTTGTTCGCCGGCTTCCTGCCTTCGCCGGCCGCTAGCTCAGCCAGCTGTAGATATTCGCGAGCGATCGACGAGCGGGTCAGCGCCATGGCCCGGCTTCCCGGGCGATCACGCGGAGTCACGACGGCCCCGCAGGAGGGAGTGGACGGACGGCCCGAACAGGGTGATGCCGTCTCGGCGCCATTCCTCGACGATCGGTTCGTCGGTCGAGGTCATCCGGTGGAGATCTCCTTCGTCGAGTTCGAACCAGCTGACCCAGTTGCCGGTCCATCGGTGGATGGCCGAACCGGACCCGGCGAGTTGGTCATCCCAACGCTCGCGATGATCTGGTGTCGGGAAAGGCGGCTGGACGACCAGGATGTCCAGGTCGGAAGCGGTGCCGCCATCGCCGCGGGCGGCAGAACCGAACACGGAAACGTGGAGGGCGGTCAACGGCCAGCCGGCGGTTTCGCGCCTGAGACGGTCCAGCAACGTCGATCGGAGGGTCGCAAGGGCGATCGCCGGCTCCGCCGCCAGATGCTCGTGGTTGAGCCGCACGTGCCGAGACCCAACGCGTTGGTCGACGTGGATGAGTCCGTGGTCCGCCAGGCGGTCGACGGCCTGGCGGGCACGGGTGGGCGATACGTTGGCCAGGCCGGCGAGTTCGCGGATGCTGAACGGCCCATCCGCCCCGGCTAGCACCCTCAAGACAGCTGCCGTCCCGTGTGACATGACCACACGTGCTGGTTCGGTCCAGTCCATGTGCACGCTCCATGCTGATGTGCGCTCATTATAGGCTCATCCGCGCTTAGTGTGAGTCCACGTGCGCTTGGAGGGAGACGCCACCGCCGGGTTGACGGGACGTTCGAATCGCCGGGGATGGGGCACGAACCGGGTATGTCGGTGCTGGTGGGGACCTCGGGATGGCAGTACGACTCGTGGCGTGGCGTGCTCTACGACTCGAAGCTGCCGCAGCGGGCCTGGCTGGAGCGCTACGTCGAGGCGTTCGCGACCGTGGAGAACAACAGCGCGTTCTACCGGCTGCCGAAGCGTGAGACGTTCGAGTCGTGGCAGAAGCGGACGCCGGACGGATTCGTCATGGCGGTCAAGACCAGCCGGTATCTCACCCACATCAAGCGGCTGCAGGACGCCGAGGAGCCGGTGCGTCGTTTCGCGGGTGTCGCGGAAGGGCTGGGCGACCGGCTCGGTCCGGTGCTGGTGCAGCTGCCGCCGAACCTGCGGGCCGAGCCGGACCGGCTGGCGGCGTGCCTGCGCCTGTTCCCGCCCGGGGTCCGTGTGGCGGTGGAGCCCCGGCACGACTCGTGGTGGACCGACGAGGTTCGCGAACTGCTGACGGCCCACGGCGCGGCACTGTGCTGGGCGGACCGCAACAGCCGCCCGGTCGCGCCGCTGTGGCGCACCGCGGACTGGGGGTACCTGCGCCTGCACCACGGCGCGGCCCAACCGTGGCCGTCGTACGGCGACCAGGCGTTGCGCAGCTGGGCCGGCCGGCTCGCCGACACCTGGCCGGAATCGCAGGACGTGTTCGTGTACTTCAACAACGACCCGGGCGGTGCCGCGGTGCGCGACGCGGTCCGGTTCGCGGCGGCGGTGCGGCGGCGGGGCCGGAGCGTGAGCCGGACCCCCGCGCGGGACGAACTGGGAGTGAGCTGATGGCGATCCGGGTGGCCACGCTGAACATCTGGGGCCGGGACGGCGACTGGCGACGGCGTCGCGAAGTGCTCCGCGACGGGTTCCGGGCCCTGGACGCCGACCTGGTCGCTCTGCAGGAGACCGTGCTGGACGGCACCGCCCGGGTGGAGCGGTCCGGCTCTGCGGATCGCGTCGTGCTGTCGCCTTTTCGACCGGCCGGTCGGCGATGTGTGGCGCAGCGACCACTTCGGTGTGGTCGCCGACCTGGCCGTGGCGGACTGATCGCGCGGCGCGATCCCGGTCCGCCGCGGCCGCGGTCTGTGCGCGCGACGTGGAAGGTCAGGCCGCCCCAGCGTTCGGGTCCATCCACATGACCTCCCAGTGATGGCCGTCGGGGTCGAGGAAGCTCCAGCCGTACATGAAGCCCTCGTCCTGCGGGTCCTTGGCCTTCTGCCCGCCGGTGGCCAGTGCCTTCTGGACCAGCTCGTCGACCTCCTCGCGGCTCTCGGCCGACAGCGCGTATGCGGCGCCGGTACCGGTCCAGGCGATGTGGTCGGTGACGATGGTCGAGAAGAAGCTCTCGGAGACGAGCATCGCGAAGAGCTGGTCATTGATCTTGACGCAGGCCGCCTGCTCGTTGGTGAAGTCCGGGACCAGTTCGAAGCCCAGCGCGGTGTAGAAGTCGGACGCCCTGCTGACGTCCTTGGTCGTCAGGTTGAGGAACAGCGTGCGGGACATGTGAAGCCTCCTGGTCGCGGTTTCGGTCGGTCCACTGTTTCCGACGGTGATAGCTGTGTCCTACAGATACTGTTTCTGCAAGACTCAATTTTGGTAGAGTTTTGTCACCGGACGACGAGAGGGCACATGTGACGGACTCCGAACTGGCGAAGGACGGCACGATCGCGCTGCTGTGGGGCTTGCGAGAAGGGCCGACGCGAGGGCCGAAACCGCTGCTCAGCCTGGAGCGCATCGCCCGGACGGCGGTCCAGGTCGCCGACGCCGAGGGCATCGGCGCGGTCTCGATGCAGCGGGTCGCGCAGGAGCTCGACTTCACCAAGATGTCGCTCTACCGCTATGTCGCGGGCAAGGACGAGCTGGTCGCGGCCATGATCGACGTGGCTGTCGGCGCACCGCCCGACCCCGCCACCATGGCCGGCTCCGACACCGGCTGGCGGGCGCGTATCGAGGCGTGGGTGCGGCTGCTCGCAGAGACGTGGGAAGCGCATCCCTGGCTGCCGTGGGCCACCATGGGCGACCGGGTCATGGGACCCAACGAGGTCGGATGGACCGAAGCCGCCCAAGCCATCCTGCGCGATTCCGGTCTGCTCCCGGCGGAGCGTACGGGCCTGGCCCGGCTACTCGGTGGGCACATCCGCACCACGTTGTCCACGGCCACCGCCGGAACCCAGCCATGGGCCAGCACGCAGCAGGCCGCCATCCTGCGCGAGTACGGCGACCGCTTCCCAGCCCTGATGGAGCTGGCCGACGGCGACGGTGACCTGCTGGCCGGTGCCGACCGCGAGTTCGGCCTGCGCATCATCCTCGACGGCGTCGAGAAGCTGCTCGCGGAGCGCACTGCCTCCTGACACTGCTGGCCGCGGCTGGCGGTTCGCCGGCACGGCAGTGACACTAGGGGGCATGAGTGTCGAGGCCGGGACACAGGACGACCGGGCGGACGCGAGCCACCCCGCGGTGGAGCGCGCGCTGACGATGCTGCGCTCCGGCGGCCATCGCATCACCGGTGCCCGGCACGCCGTCATTGAGACCCTCGCCACCATCGACGGCCACCCCAGCGCGGAGCAGCTGTCCGAGCAGGTGCGCACCCTGCACCCGACGGTGCACCGCGCTACCGTCTACCGGACGTTGGAGACGCTCGCCGCGCTGGGCGTGGTCACGCAGGTGCACCTGGCCGGCAACGCGACCACGTACCACCTGGCCGGCGACGCCACTGGGCACCACCACCTGCACGCCAGCTGCCGGGTCTGCGGCCGCATCATCGACCTGCCCAGCGACCTGCTCGACCCCATCACCCGCCGGCTGGCCGAGGAACGCGACTTCGCCCTCGACCCGCCACACATCGCGCTGTCCGGCACCTGCCACACCTGCCAGTAGCGCAGCCTCCTCCAAATGATCACGTCCGGCATGGGTGTTCCCGCTCCACCACGAATGCCTGCCTGGTGAAGCGGGAGGAGACCTCCAGGTGGACCTGCGCTACCGACGATCACGGGCAGTGCGCGCCGGCGGCCCAACGGCGCTGACGCCCGGCTGCGGCCGTGTAGGGTACGACGCCATGTGCACCGGCTGCTTCACCCAGGTCGACGCGCTCGTCGCACAGAGCGCAGTGGCCGCGCTGCTCGCCAGATCCGGGTGGAACCGCCTGCGCGACCGGGCCGCCGGCCGGGACGCGCACGATCGGCGCCGCGACGCGTACCGCGAGAACGCCGCGTTCCTGACCGAGATCGGCCACGAGCCCGCCGACGTGCTGGGTGCGCCGCCGCTGCGGGATCCGTCCGCCGTTCCCTACGGCCGGCCGACCGGGGCCGTCGGCGTTGTCAGCTGAGACCGAGCCCGCCGGCCGTCGGCCACCCGAGTCCCTCGGCCTGGCCTGGTACGCGTTCGCGCTGGTCACGTATGTCGCCGCCGGTTACTTCTACAAGCCGGTGTTGATGAACTGGACGCTCGGCCCGCTGTTCCTGCTGGTCGTCCTGTACGTGGTGCCGACCGTTGCGCGGGCGGCATGGAACCGGCTGCGGCCGAGCTCGCGTGCGGGGCGGCCGACGTGAGCTGGGCGGCGCACGAGTTCGAGCTCTACTTCATCCAGAAGCACGTCGGCACGAAGGCGTCGTTCCTGGCTGTCGTCATCGGCACCCAGCTGCCCGACGCGCTGACGAAGTCGTTGGTCTACGCCGCCGACGACACCGCGCACTTCCACCGCGGCTGGCCGGGCGTCGGCTTCACCCACTCGCTGCTGTTCGGGGCGATCCTGGCGGCGCTCGTGCTGGCATTGACCCGCAGCCGCGGGTGGGCGTTGGGCATCCTGATCGGGCACTGGGCGCACGTGTTGACCGACATCGCCGACACCGCCGGCGTGATGCTGTTCTTCCCGTTCTCCACCGAGCCGATCACCATCAGCATGTGGAAACACGCCGCCGTCGAGGGACGCTACGGTGACGCGGCGGCCTACTACAGCAGCCTCGGTGGGGTCTGGGATCTGTTCTGGCTGGTCATGATGCTGATGTTCGCGTGGCGGACGTTGACGCCGGCGTACTTCCGCGACGTGGTGATCCCCGCCGACCCGCGCGTCTGGAGTTGGCTGCACCGCACCTTCCGGCTGCCCGAACGCGCGTTGCTGCTGCTCTACCAAGGCCTGCTCTTCTACGGCGTGGGCCGCATGATTACCTGGTTCCTCTACGCCAGGTTCGACGCGCGGACGCCGTTCGAGCCGTTCTGGGGTGGGCCGGAGTACATCGGCGGCAACGACATCTCCGACGCCGGCCTGGCGGAGGTGCTGGTGCGCACGGTCATCGGCGCGGTGCTCCTCGCCGTGTTCCTGTGGGCGTGCTGGCGGACGTTCGGCAAGCGGCTGTGGGAGCGCGGCTACGACGTGCCCGCGGCCGAGCCGCCCTTGCGAGCCAGCAGATAGGCCTGCGGCGTCGGCTCCCGGCCTTCGGGCTCGCGCACCAGGGTGGCGAACACCGGTGTCCCGGCATCGGCGAGCAGACCGGCGACGGCGTCGGGTGACAGCCGGTAGGCGTCGAGCGCGAGACCGTCGTGACCGTAGCCCTGCTGGATGTGCCGCTTCTCGTTGCCCGTCTGGAACGCCAGCAGCAGATGACCGCCGGGAGCGAGCACCCGAGCGAACTCCGCGAACACCTCCGGCAGCAGCTCCGGCGGGGTGTGGATGACGGAGTACCACGCGACCAGGCCGCCGAGGGCGCCGTCGGCGATGGCCAGGTCGGTCATGGCGCCGACAGTGAAGTCCAGGCCTGGGCGGTCGCGACGGGCCTGCTCGATCATGCCGGGTGACAGGTCGACGCCGAACGCCGTCAGGCCGAGCCCGTCCAGGTGCGCCGTGACCCGGCCCGGACCACACCCCACGTCGGCGACCGGCCTGGCCGTACCGTCGGAGCGCACCAGTTCGGCGAACGCAGCCAGCATGGCCCGGTCGAACGGCTTGCCGGCCAGCTCGTCACGCAGCAGATCGGCGTAGTCGGCAGCGACGGTGTCGTAGGCGGCCCGGGTGGCGGTGAGGTACTGCGGCTCGGTCATGCGGGAACGGTAAGCGGCGGGTCCGACACCGTCTTTCCCGCCGAGGTCACAGCCGCAGGGTGGCGACCACCGGCCAGTGGTCGGACGGCAGCCGGCCACCGGGCCGCTCGTAGGCGACCGCGGCGTCCGCGACCGTCCAGTGCGGGCTGACCAGGATGTGGTCGATGCGCCGGCCGTCGTGCCGGCCGGTGAAGCCGTGCGAGGTGCCGCCCTCGATCGGCACCCGGCGCAGCCCCACGGCGGCGAGCGGTTCGAACACGTCGGCCGAGCCCGGCGTTGTGTTGAAGTCGCCGAGGACGACGGCCGGGACATCGAGGTCCATCCAGCCGGCGAGCTGTTCGGCACTGGCGATGCGGTTGGCGTGGAGGTGCTCGTCGAGGTGGGTGTTGGCGACGGCGAACTCTCGTCCGCTGTGCTCGTCACGGCAGCGCAGCAACGTGACGATGCGCGGGAACGACGCACCCGGCAGCCGGCTGCCGGGAATGGCGGGGGCCGGCCCGAACCAGGCGGTGCGGTGGTCGAGCACGGTCAGCCGTGGCGCCGCCACCACCAGCGGGCACTGCTCACCGGCCCGGCCTCCCTCGCGGCCCTGACCGTGCCAGCGGCGGCCCGGGAGGCGGCGGCCGAGGTAGCGGCGCTGGAAGTCGAAGACCTCCTGAAGGCCGATCACGTCCGCGTGCAGGGCCTCGATGGCAGCGGCCGTGGCGCCGCGACGGAACGGCCAGGAGTTCAGCCAGTCCAGACCCCAGCCGTTGCGGATGTTGAACGTCGCGAAGCGCAGCATCGCCCCCATCGAAGCACGGCGAAGCGGGTCGCGATGAATTCCGGCGACTTTGTCGGTCCACACGGGCAGAATCACCTCTCGAAAGGACGTGAGGCATGACCGAGACACCCGCCGGTGGCCGCCGTGGCCGTTCGCTGCCCCGGGCGCTGACGCCGTTCCGCACCGCGGCCTACCGGCGACTGGCGCTGGCGCTGGTGTTGTCCAGCTTCGCCTCGGGCGTGTGGATCGTGGCTCAGGTCTGGGAGGTCATCCGCATCGGCGGCGGGCCGGCGCAGCTGTCCGTCGTCACGACGGCGTCCGCCGTCGGCGTGCTGCTGCCGGCGCTGCTGGCCGGCGTCGTGGCCGACCGGGTGCCGCAGAAGTCCATCCTGCTGTGTGTCGCGACGGTCGAGCTGTGCGGTATGTCCGTGGTCGCCGCGCTGTCGCTCACCGGCGCCACCCAGCTCTGGCACCTGGCCGTCGTCGCGTTCGTCACCGGCGCGGGCCTGGCGTTCTACTTCCCGGCATACTCCGCGTGGCTGCCGGCGCTGGTCCCGGCCTCGGACCTGATGGCGGTGAACGGGTTCGAGGGCATGGTCAGGCCGGCCATCGGGCAGGCGCTCGGCCCGGCTGTCGCCGGCGCGGTCGTGGCGGCGGTCAACCCCGGTGCCGCCGTGGGAGTCGCCGCCACCGCCGCCGCGCTTGGCCTGCTCGCGCTCACCGCCGTGCCCAAGACGCCGGTCCGCCGCGAGCTGAGCGACGATGCCGCCGCGCATCCGGTGCGCACCGCGCTGGCCGACGTGCGCGAAGGCTTCGTCTACATGTGGCGCACACCGTGGCTGCTGGCCACGCTGCTGTTCGCCAGCGTGATGATCCTGGTCATGATGGGCCCGCTCGAGGTGCTCATCCCGTTCCTGCTCAAGGACCGGCTGGGCGGCGGCCCGGGTGACCACGCATGGGTCATGGGCGCGTTCGGCATCGGTGGTGCCGTCGGATCGCTCGCCATGGCGTCGCTGAAGAAGATGCCGCGCCGCTACCTGACGCTCATGAACCTCATGTGGGGCGTGGGCTGCCTGCCGCTGGTCGTCATCGGTGTCGCGGACGCCATCTGGGTGGTCATCGCGTCGGCGTTCGTGTTGGGTGTGCTGTTCTCCGCGCCCATGGTCATCTGGGGCACGCTGCTGCAGCGCCGGGTGCCGCCGGCGCTGCTCGGCCGGGTGGCCAGCCTCGACTTCTTCGTCTCGATCTCGCTGATGCCGGTGTCCATGGCGCTGGCCGGGCCGGTCTCCGAGGCGCTCGGGCTGCGCACCACGTTCCTCATCGCCGGGCTGGTGCCGGTGGTCGTCGCGGTGGTGGCGGTCGTGTGGGCGAAGCTGCCCGCCGACGAGATCGCCCACCCACTGGACGACGACTCCGAGCCGTCGCCGCCGGATGAACTGCTGGAGCCGGTCGCGGCCACCCGGTGATCGACAGGCAGCCGCTGGCCCCAGAGGGGTAATGACGCCTTGTCGATCACCGGGCCGCGGGCGTCAGCCGGCCAGCGCGGCGCGGACGGCTTGCTCCAGCGGTGTCGCCGGCCGGCCGAGCAGCCGCTCCAGGTCCGGAGCGGGCGTGCCGAACTGTTCCAGCCGCAGCAGCGGCAGGATGAAGGCCATCGGTCCGGCCTCGTCGTCGCCGACCTCGCGGTGGCGCACCGGCCGGCCGCTGACCGCGGCGAGCGTGTCGGCCAGCTCGGCGTACGTCCAGCCGGGGCCGCGCAGCTCGTAGACGGCGTTCTCGTGCCCGGGGCTGGTGAGCACGGTGCTCGCCGCGTGTGCGAGGTCCGCGATGGTCGCGGTCACGAGGGGATGGCCGATGGCCGGCGCGGCCAGCTCGCCGTTCTCAACGGCCGCCGCGAGCATCGGAGGGACCAGCAGTTCCTCGGTGTAGAAGGTGTTTCGCAGGAACGTGTAGGTGAGCCCGGCCGCGCGGATCGAGCGTTCGGTGGTGGTGTGGTCGGCCAGGAAGCTCTGGGCGTCCTCGGCGGTGATCGCGCTGGTGTAGACGATGTGGCCGACGCCGGCCGCCACCGCGGCATCGACGACGGCGCGGTGCTGGCGCTCCCGCACGCCCGGCGTGGTGTCCGACCCGGACACGAACAGCAGCGTGTCGGCGTCGGCGAAGGCCTTCTCGAGGCTGGCCGGGTCGTCGTAGTCACCCTGCCGGACCTCGACCCCGCGTTCGGCCAGGGCGGCTGCCCTGGCCGGGGTGCGAGCGACGACGGCGAGCTCGTTCGCCGGCCGGCGGTTCAGCAGGTCGTGGGCGACGACGGAGCCGAATCGTCCGGTCGCGCCGGTTACAACGATCATCAGGGTTCCGTTCCTCGTGCGTCAGGATGTGTCGTGCAGCCGAGCCGAAGCTACGCTGGACGCTAACCATGCGTAAGTACGTACCTTGAGGTAACTACCGGAGGAAGACGTGAGCCACGAGGTCATCGGTCATCCGGAGTTCCTCGACAGTGACGTGTTCGACATCAACTGCCCGTCGCGAGGTGTGCTGGAGCATGTGACGAGCCGCTGGGGCGTGCTGGTCCTGGCCGCCCTCGCGGAGGGTTCGATGCGCTTCAGCGAGCTGCATCGGCGCATCGGCGGCGTCAGTCAGAAGATGCTCGCCCAGACTCTGCGGACACTCGCGGCCGACGGCTTCGTCCATCGCGAGGTCACACCGGCCACGCCGCCGCAGGTCTCGTACCGCCTCACCGAGCTCGGGTCCGACGTCACCCAGCACGTCGTCGGTCTGGTCGGCTGGATCGAGCACAAGGTGCCGGAGATCCTCGAGGCCCGCCAAGCCAACGCGGCCGCCGACGCCTGACGCCGGGGTGCGATGCGCATGATCATGGCGGGCTTCGTGCTGCCATAGCGACCACCGACGCGCCGTGATCATGACCGTCGGAGAGCTCAGGAGGCATTGACACGTTTCAAGCGACGTCCTACGCTCGCCGCAATGTCGAACGAGCTTCGATATTACCGAACAGCGACGAACGGAAGCGACGCATGCCAGACGACGACGTCCCGCCTCTCGCCGCCGCTCCGCGTCCGGAGCCCCGCACGGCCATCCAGGCGATCGACCGCACCATGGCCCTGCTCGACGCTGTGGCCGATGCCGGTTCGCACGGCGTCGCCCTGCGTGATCTGGCCGAGCGCGTGGGGTTGCCGGCATCGACGGCGCGGACGTTGCTGGCGTCGCTGGTGGCGCACGGCCTGGTCGCCCAGCTCGCCGGCAGCCGGCACTACCTGCTGGGTTCGCGCTTCTTCGAGTTGAACCGCCGGTTCGTCATGCAGACCGATCTGTCGGCCACGGCCGCGCCGGTGCTGCGGGCGCTGTGGCAGCGCTGTGATGAGACGGTGCATCTGGCCGTGCTGCACGGCTCGCGACGCGTCGACATCGCGGTGCTGGTCAGCTCGCAGTTGCTCACCATCGACCCCACGTCGGCGCGGTTCGTCGACGCGTCGGCGACGCCGTTGTACCGGACGGCGGCCGGCAAGGTGTTGTTCGCCGGTATGCCGCGCCCGGACCGGCTGACCATGCTGCGTTCGGCGCCGTGGCACGACGCCCAAAAGCGTGACGAGGGCGAGCTGATGGACTCGATGGACGACGTCGCCGCGCGCGGCTACGCCACGAACGTCGAGGAGGAGGCGCCGGGCGTTTGCGGGGTCGCCGCACCGGTCCGCGACCACACCGGCCGGGTCGTGGCGGCCGTCTGCATCGGCTACCCGGCGGTCCGGCACACCGAGGCGCATGCCGCGACGCTGCGCGATGAGGTCGTGGACGCCGCCGGCGAGCTGTCGCTGCTGCTCGGCGCCGACCCGGGTGCGGTGAGCGCATGAGCACCGACTACGACGTCATCGTGGTGGGCGGCGGCACCGCCGGCGGACCTGCCGCGGCGCAGGCCGCCCGGCTCGGAGCGCGCACCCTGCTGGTCGAGAAGAACGGCGCCCTCGGCGGCACGACGACGGTGGCGGGTGTCTCACTGCCCGGGCTGTTCCACGCCTGGGGGAAGCAGATCATCGCCGGCATCGGCTGGGAGGCCGTCTCGCGGTCGGTCCGCGAGGCCGGGATGACCCTGCCGGATTTCTCCCGGTGGGCGGAGCTGCCGCATCACCGCCTGCAGGTGCGGGTGTCGCCGGCGGTGCTCGCCGCGGTGCTCGACGACGTCGTGGTCGGTTCGGGCGCGGAGCTGCTGTTGCACACGATCGTCGCCGAGGCCGGCTGGGACGGCGACAGCTGGCGGTTGACGCTCGCGACGAAGGACGGGCTGCACCGGGTGCGCGCCGGCGCCGTCGTCGACTGCACCGGTGACGCCGACATCGTCGCGCTGTCCGGGTTGCCGCGGTACACGCGGGCGCGCCGCCAGCCCGGCACCATCATGGTCCGACTGGGCGGCTACGACCTCGCTTCCATCGACGTCGACGCCGTCCAGGCGGCCCACGACGACGCGGTCCAGCGTGGCGATCTGCTGCCCGCGGACCTCGCGCACAACCCCGTCGCGAAGTTCCTGCGGGTGCGGGGTGAGAACGCCATCCACGTCACTGGTGTGCAGGGCGGCACCAGCCGCGACAAGACCGCCGCCGAGCTGGCCGGGCGCCGCACGCTGCTGCGCATCCTGCGGTTCCTGCGCCGGCAGCCGGGCCTGGAGGCCGTGCGGATCGATTCGTGGGCCACCGAGACCGGCATCCGCGAGAGCTGGACCATCCACGGCCACGCCAGCATCACCGTCCAGGACTACGTCTCCGGCCGGGCCTGGCCGGATGCGCTGAGTTACAGCTTCTACCCGATCGACGTGCACCGGCCCGACGGCGACGGCATCGACATCCGGCCGCTGCCGTACGGCACCCTGCCCACGATCCCGCGTGCGGCCATGGTCCCGCGCGGGTCGACCCGCCTGGTCGTGGCCGGCCGGGCCATCAGCGGCGACCAGGAGGCGTCGTCGGCGTACCGCGTCCAGGCTTCGTCGATGGCGATGGGCCAGTCCGCCGGTGTGCTCGCCGCTCGCGCCGTCGCGAGCGGGAGCGATGTCATGGACCTGCCGCTCGAGCAGGTCCGCGCCGACCTACGCGCCCATGGAGCGATCCTCCCCGGCGACGTGGTCGTGCCCCCGCCACCCGACGCTCTTCCGGTTCAGGCCGGTCACGACCGCACCGCGGCGACCGCCGGGCCGTCCGATCCCTCGCCGACGAAGGAGTCAGCATGACCATCGACCACACCCGGACCCGTCCGCTTCGGCCCCGTCCGGTCCGGGCCCGGCGGGCGGCCCTGACGACGCTGGCGGCGACGCTCGCCGCCTCCCTCACCGCGTGCGGATTCGTCAACAGCGACGACAGCTCCACCGAAGACGGCGGCGGTGGTTCCGGCACCGTCACGGCGTACGTCAACACCGAGCAGAACGCCGGCCTGGCGCCGCTCGTCGAGGCCTACGAGGAGGAGACGGACAGCACCGTCGACGTCTCCTCGGCCAACACCGACGAGTTGAACCAGCAGCTCCGGGTCCAACTGACGTCCGGGACGGCCGCGGACCTGATCCGCGTCTCGCCGGGCAACTCGAGCCCGGTGGCCGCCGGCGTGCTGGGCGCCGAGGGTGAGCTGGCCGACCTGTCCGACGCTGCCTGGACGGCGGATCTCTCCGACGACACTCGTGCGCTCGCCGAGGTCGACGGCCAGGTGCTGGCCTTCCCGGTGAGCCGCAACGCCATCGTCATGGCGTTCAACAAGCAGGTCTTCGCCGACGCGGGGGTGGAGGTGCCGACCACCTGGACGGAGCTGATCGCGGCGTCCGAGGCGCTCGCGGCGGCCGGGGTCACCCCGATCGCGGCGCCGTTCCAGGGCGGCATCTACTTCCAGTTCTGGGTCTACGCGCTGGCCGGGACACTGGTCTATGCCGAGCAGCCGGGCATCGACGCGCAGATGGAGGCGGGTGAGACGACGTTCGCCACCAGCCCCGAGTGGGGCGAGGTGTTCGCGAAGATGGCCGACCTGCGCGACGCCGGCTTCCTCTCCGACGGCATGCTCGGTCTCCCGCCGGACCAGGGCCTGCAGGCGGTCGCCACCGGCGAGGCCGCGATGGTGCTGATGGTCTCCGCCGGCCTGCCCCAGCTGTACGGCTACGCCGAGGAGGGCGCCGAGGCGTTCGACGTGTTCGCCCTGCCGGCTACCGACGACGCCGGCGCCACCCGGGTGCCGGTCGCGCCGGACTTCCTGGCTGTCAACGCCGCCGGAGATCAGGAGGCGGCGATGGAGTTCCTGGACTTCCTCGCCCAGCCGGAGAACGTCGAGGAGTACGCGAACGAGATGGGTGTGCTGCCGGGGCTGGCCCTCGACGTCGACCTGGAGAACACCGCGCTGGACCCGATCCAGCCGCTGTTGTCCGAGGGGCGCAGCGTCGCCTACGCGAACTACCTGTGGCCCAACGGCGACGTCCAGCAGACCATGCTGCAGTCGGGCCAAGAGTGGCTCGACGGCGCCATCGAGACCGCCGACCTGCTCGGCCAGATGGACGCGGAGTACGCCCGGGGCCGTTCGTGACCGTCACCCAGACCCGGTCCGCCGTCACCGGCGGGCCGGGCACGGAGCAACAGCGCCGCCGGCGTCGACCGCCGAATGTGCCGTACCTGCTGCTGGTGCCGGCGCTGGTGTTCTACGCGTTCGTGGTGCTGGTGCCGACGCTGAGCGGTGCCGGGTACGCATTCACCGACTGGGCCGGCCGCCGTGAGACCCCGGGGTTCGTCGGGCTGGACAACTTCACCGAGCTGTTCGCCGCGCCGGCGGCCCGCTCGGCGCTGCGCAACACCCTGATCATCGCGGTGAGCACGACGGTGGTGCAGACGCTCATCGGCTTGGCGCTGGCGCTGGCCCTGCATTCGACGCTGGCCAGCCGGAACGTGCTGCGCACCATGTTCTTCGCGCCGGCGCTGCTGCCACCGGTGATCATCGGCTTCCTGTGGCAGTACATCCTCACTCCAGCCGGGCCGCTGAACGACGCGCTCAGCTCGATCGGGCTGGGCGGGCTGACGCAGAACTGGCTGGGCGACTCGTCGGTGGCGCTGGCCAGCGTCATCGGGGTGATCATCTGGCAGAACGCCGGCCTCACCATGGTGATCTACCTGGCCGGCCTGCAGGGCGTGCCGCCGGAGCTGCACGAGGCGGCCTCGATCGACGGCGCCGGGCGCTGGCAGCGGCTGCGCAACGTGACGCTGCCGCTGCTCGCCCCGGCGACCACCATCGCGCTGTCGCTCACGCTGATCGGCAGTCTCAAGCTCTTCGACCAGGTGTACGTCATGACCAACGGCGGCCCCGGCTACGCGACCGAGACGCTGTCGGTGGTCATGTACAAGGAGGCGTTCGTGTCCGGCCGCTACGGCTACTCCACGGCGATCGCGCTGGTCCTGACGATGATCGTCTTCGCGTTCGCGCTGCTCCAGCTGCGCGGACTGCGCCGGTACGAGGTGCAGCAGTGAGCGCGGTCGAGGTGAGGGGGACGACCTCGGGCGTGCGGCCCGGACCCCGCCGGCGGCGCTGGACCCTGCCGCGCATCGGCGCCGAGCTGGGCATGCTGGTGGTTGCGGCGATCTTCCTGTTCCCGTTCTACGTGTTCCTGTCCGTGGCCCTGAAGACGCCGGCGGAGGTGGCCCGCTCGCCGCTGGCGTTCCCGACCGATCCGGCACTGTCGAACTTCGCCGAGGCGTGGGAGCGCGGCGACCTCGGCACCGCGATGGTGAACTCCGTCGTGGTGGCCAGCCTGTCGGTGCTGATGCTGGTGGCCGCCGGGTCGCTGGCCGCGTACGTGCTGGCCCGCCGCGGGTCACGGCTGAGCTACGGGCTGTACCTGCTGTTCCTGCTCGGCCTGATGATCCCGCTGCAGCTGGGCATGGTGCCGCTGTACCAGCTGATGCGCGACCTGAACCTGCTGCAGACGTACACCTCGCTGATCATCTTCGAGGTCGGGCACCAGCTGCCGCTGGCGGTCTTCCTCTACGCGGGATTCCTGCGTGCGCTGCCGAAGGAGTACGAGGAGGCGGCGCGGGTCGACGGCGCCGGCCCGCTCTCCGCGTTCGTGCGGATCGTGTTCCCGCTGCTGCGGCCGGTCACCGGCACGGTCATCATCCTGTCGGCCATCAACATCTGGAACGACTTCCTGACCCCGCTGCTCTACGTCGGCGGGAGCCCGCAGCAGACCCTGCCGGTGGCCATCTTCGCCTTCCGCGGTGAGTTCGCCAGCCAGTGGCAGATCATCTTCGCCGGCATGGGCATCGCGATCGTGCCGATTCTCCTCGTCTACTTCCTGCTCCAAAAGTACGTCATCAAGGGCTTCGCCAGCGGCGTCAAGGGCTGACCGGCCCGCTCACCGAGCCCACCTCGAAGGCCGCGGTGCGGCGGATAAGGAGGCACGTATGACTGTCGGAGGCATTCGACCCAGCCGGCGGACGGTGATCGTCGGCGGTCTCGCCGGCGTCGCCCTGGGCACCACCGCGGGCTCGGCCTGGGCCGGGCCGGCAAGGACCGGCGCCGGAGCCCGAGCCGTCGGGGCCAGGGACGCCGGAGCCGACCCTGGGAGTGGCCCGCTGCCACGGGTGGCCGCACTACCCGCCGGAGTGCCGCGGCGCGGCGACTTCGCGCCGGACGAGCAGCGCCTTGCCGCGTACCTGGTGACGCTGGCGGCGATGGTGAACGACATCGACGACTCCGACACCGAAGTGCGCGGCTACATGGCCGGCGGCTGGTGGCGCACGCCCAGCGAGCCGTTCAACGCGCGGATCATGGAGCACGTGGCCACCCTGGCGTGGTTCCACGCCGCCGACCGGCCGTGGAACCCGTACCGCGGCGACCCCGCGCTGCTGGCCCGGCTGGACGCCGCCATCGGCTACTACCTGCGCCTGCAGCACGACGACGGCTCGTGGCCGGAGTACTCGGTCGACGAACGGTCCCGGGCGGCGACGGCGTTCGCGTTGGGTTACCTGAGCAAGACCCTGGCGCACCTGCGGTCCATGGACGCCTTGCCGCGGCGGCGGGTGGAGATCACTGCGTCCCTGCACCGTGCCATGGTGTGGTTCCTCGACCCGGCCAACACCGGAATCTGGCAGGACGGCATGGTCGAGTTCGCCAACCAGCCCGCGGCCGGGCTGGCCGGAGCTGCCAAGGCGCTGGCGCTCGACCCGGACCCCGGCCTGCGCCGGCTGCTGGACGACCGGATCGCCTACTTCTCGAGATATGCCCAGAGCCCGGCCGGGTTCCTGTACGAGCCGCGCGGCATGGACATCGCCTACAACCTCAATGTCACCCTCACGGAGATCCACGAGATCCACACCGAGCTGGGCAGCCCGGTGCTGCTGCCGATGGTCCGCCGCCTCGCGGACTGGTTCGGCTACACCGTGGTGCCGGAGCCGGACGGTGCCGGGCTGGTCTCGTTCGCCTCCGGCGCCGCCCGTACCCCCATGTACTTCCTGGACGCCGTCACGCCGGATCGCCAGCAACGCGACCTCGGCTCGGTGTTCTCCCGGTCGGTGCCGGAGCTGCGGGTGTTCTACCCGGCGCGTGAGGACCGGGCGGCGCAGCGCGCGGCTTGGGCGGCGTCGCCCGATCCGGTGGCGCCGCTCGCACCGGGCGACACCAACCCGCGCATCCCCGCGAATATCCCGTATGGCGAGGGGTACCCGACCCGGCGGCAGCGCGAGGCCGCCATCGCCGGCCTGCCAGCGGTGCGGCACCAGCGGTTCACCGAGCTGCGCGCCGACCCGCTGGACCAGCACTACCTGTTCGTCCGGCGGCCGGCGTACTACCTGCAGGCGTTCCTCGGCACCCGGCCCAACGGAGTGGTGCGGGCGGGCTTCGGGCTGCTGTGGCACCCGGCGGCGGGCACGTTCGTCCACGGCGGCCAGAACTCGAACACCGAGTGCTGGGCGACCGTGCTGCCGAACGGCGGCACCGACGGGGCGTCGAACCTCACCCCGTCGTACTTCGACGGCCCGGTCGCGGACGGAGCGGCGGTGCCGGCCGACGCGGTCCGGAAGGTCCGCGGCGACCTCGGCCTGCGCTGGACCACCGCCGGCGGCAACGTCACGGGTGCGGCGTTGCTCACGGACACCGGCGTGGTGCGCGAGATCACCACGACGATGGACGGGGTCGAGCAGATCCCGCTGGTGCTGCGGCCCGACGACGACGTCCGGTGGTCGACCGGTGACGCCGTCGCGTACGGCGCGGCCGCCGCGGCGACCGCCACCGGCATCACAGTCACCCGCGGCGACGTCACGCTGGCCATCGAGTGGGGCGCGGCCGCCGCTGCCACCGTCACACCGGGCGCACGCACCTACTTCCTGGACGCGTCGCGTCGGCTGCACATGCTGCGGGTGCCGCACGGGCTGGCCGGCCGGATCAGCTACACCTTCAGCTGATCGGCGAAGACGTGCAGGTAGGGCGGCCGCGGCTGGATCGGCTCCGCGGCCGCCGCCACCGCGAGCGCCAGCGCACCGGCGGCAGAGTCGCCGTCCGGTGCGACGAAGCGGGCCTCGGGAAGCCGCCGCCGGATCGTCTCCTGGAACGGCTCGAGCACCAGGTCCGCGGCGTCGAACAGCCGGCCGCCCCAGGAGAAGACCGGCTCCAGCCCGGTGGCGGCGGCGATGGCGGTCTCACCCAGCTGGCGGCCGGCCTCGTGCCAGATGCTCAGTGCGATCGGGTCGCCGGCCCGGGCCGCGGCGGCCACCGGCCGGGCGAACGACGCGAGCTCGTGCGCCGGCGACTCCGCCATGAGGCTCGGACGCGCCGGGGTGAGCGCCCGGTACCTGGTGTTGATCGTGCTGGCTCTGACGGTGCTGCTGCCATTCGTCAGCATCGTGCTGGCGGCGCTGCACGCACCGGGTGCACAGGTCAGCGGGTTCCCGCTGCTGGCAGCGGCCAGCCTCATCGTGTAGATGACGTTCCAGCGCAGCTTCGTCAGCGGGATCACCCAGGGCGCCATCAAGGCTGACCCGCCCCATGATCATCAAGGGTTGACCTGCCATAATCGGGTCAACCCTTGATGATCAACGGGATTCGGGCATGCTGGAGGCCATGACGACGCACGTCGACGGCCGCCTCGCCCGCGGCGCCCAGCGGCGCGGCGAGATCATCGAGAGCACGCTGCGCGAGATCGAGGAGCGTGGCGTCGCCGGCGTGACCCACCGCACCGTCGCGGCCCGCGCCGGCGTCCGCCCGTCACTGGTGGTCTACCACTTCGCCACCCTCGACGACCTCCTGGTCGCCGCACTGGAGTCCGCGGCCGGGCAGTACCGCGCGCAGTACACGTCGCTGGTCGCGGACGGCACGCCGCCGCTGGAGGCCGTCGCCGCGATCCTCGCCGACGCGCGCGGCCCGGGTCGGGCGCGTGCCCTGGCCGAGCGGGAGCTGATCCTCATGGCGGCCCGGCGTCCGGCGCTGCGGCCCCTCACCACGCACTGGTCGGACCTGGTGGCGGAGGCCGCCGCGGGTCACACCACCGACCCGGAGACCGTCCAGGTGCTGATCGCCGTCGCTGACGGCATCTGCACCCGGATCCTGCTGGCCGACGAGCCCCTCGACCAGGCGGCCGTGCACGCCCTGCTGCTGCGGGTCCTCGACCGCTCGTGACGGTTCGGGTCAGGGCCCGAGGAGAGCCGCGGGCACGACGGCGACGCCGTCGGGGCGCCGATAGGCGTAGCGCCCAGTGGTGATGACGACTGCATCGGCGAGGACGTCGCCGACGCGGTCGCCCAGCCACCTGAGGTGCACGGTGTCGGCGTCGTCCACGGTGCGCGCGAGCTTGACCTCGATGGCCACGATGCGACCGTCGTCGCCCACCACGACGAAGTCGACCTCGTGGTTGCCGTTGCGTTCGCGCAGGTGATACACGCTGGCCTCGGCAGCCTGTGCATAGACGCGAAGGCTCAATGCCGACAGCGATTCGAACAGGGGACCGGTCAGGTTCGAACGCCGTGGGCCACGGGTGTGTGACGCGCCCAGCAGAGTGTCGGAGTCGACCTTCAGCAGTCGGCGGCGAGGGCTGGATCGGCGAGGTGGTGCTTGGGGGACTGTGCCAGCCGGCCGAGCGGATTGTCGGCCGGTGACCAGCCAGGGATCGGGTCGAGCAGCCAGAGCTGGGCGAGGACGTCCCGGTACGTCATTGTCGTGGTATTGGCCGGCTTGCCGGATTCACCAGGCGTGGCCGCGTCCAGGATGGCGTTGTACGACGTCATGCTCGATGTGGCGGCCGCATATGCCTCCAGCCACGAGCGCAACGTCCCAGGCTTGCGCACTCGGTGGCCCTGGTCGCGGAAGTCCCGCGCGACCACCCGGGCGAGGTACCCGTCCAGCTGCGCGCGCCTGGCTTGAGGCAGCAGGCGGCGGATGGCGGAAACCCCGAGTTCACGATCTCGTCGACGTAAACCGGCAGGTCCACCGACGTCTCACCCTCGATCGGATCCCACTGGCCGTTGAGGAGGTCGCGCAAGCTGATCGCTGGGACATCGAGGTCGCGCTCGACCAGGCTCATCGGTCGCCTGCGGAGCTGGACGATCCGTCCGGCCCCGGAATGAACCGACGCGTCGACGGGCGCCGCGCTGCCGGTCAGGATGAATCGTCCCGGACCGCCGGCCCCGGTCGACGTTACGGCGTACGGCGTCCCAGACGCCGGGATGGCGTTGCCTCTCGTCCAGGAGGATGGTGCCGGACCAGCGGCTCAGCCAGTTCGGGTCGGCTTCGAGAAGCTGACGCTGCTCCGCGACGTCCAGCTCGATGGCGATGTCAGCCCGCCGAAGCGCGGTGGCGGTTTTACCCACGCCCTTGGGTCCTTCGATGGCGAGGGGAACGCTACCGTTCGCACAGCTCCTAAGCTACCGTTAGCACAACGTCCAGGCTGCCGTTGGCATGTGTCACGGGCTGGGCGTTTGACGGTTCAGGGTGCGCTCATGCGCCTGGCCAGTTCGACGACGGCGGCACGTTGCGCCGTACGCCCGAGGCCGTCGGCGCCGACGGTCATGCGGACCACGTGCGGTGCGACGAACCACCAGTCGACCAGGGCCATGATGCCGTAGAGCAGCTGCCCGGCGGAGACGGCCCGGGTCACCAGGCCGCGCTTCTGGGCGTCGGCGATGGCCGCGACCTTCTCGTTCTGCAGTGCCGTGCGCTTGGCCGCCGCGACCGCTTCGCCGCCGGTGGCCAGCCCTTCCCAGTGCAGCAGCCGCAGGAAGTGTGGATGGTCCGTGTGGTGGTCGAACAGGCGGCCTGCGTATTCGCCGAGGTCGCCGGCCTGATCCGGGGTGAGCGGAACGGCTGCCGCCAGTCGCTGGAGTTCCTGCTCGAGCACCGCGCGGTACAACCCGTCCTTGTCGCCGAAATATTGGTAGATGCGTTCCTTGTTCACTTCAGCGGAGCGAGCGATCCGGTCGACCCGGGCGCCCGCCGGGCCGTGCTCGGCGAACTCCTCGACGGCGGCGTCGAGCAGGCGGCGGCGGGTGGCCTCGGTGTCCCAGGGCATGGGCCTACGGTAGCAATCTCCAACCAGATAGTTGCTTTTTCGGCTGCGGCGAGTAAAACTCCAACTATGCAGTTGGAAACCTCGTCGACGTCTCCGTCGGCCACTCCCTCGGCGGCCGCACCCGCGCCGTCCGTGCCACCGCCGTCCGTCCACCGCCGTGCCCTGATCATCTGGCTGTCCATCTACCCGCTGGTGACGTTGGGGCAGTTGCTGCTGCGTCCGCTGATCAGCGACCTGCCGATCGCCCTCAGCACGTTGGTGCTGACGCTCATCGTGGTGCCGGTCGCCGTCTACCTCGTCGTCCCGGCGCTGACCCGCGTGAACGGACGGGTCATGGCCGCACGAGCACGCCGCGCCCGACCAGCTCGATCGTGACGGCCACCGCCAGCGCTTCCACGGCGACCAGCGCCACCAGGACGAACAGCTGGACCGCGCCGGCCTGGACCGGGCTGGCTCCACCGATGAGCATGCCCACGAACGCACCGGGGAGGGTGACCAGCCCGACGGTGCGGGTCTGGTCGAGCACTGGGATCAGGGCCGTCGTGGCCTGCGGCCGGGCGATCTCCAGGGCGGCTTCGCGGGGGAGCAGGCCGACCGAGAGCGCGGCCTCGACCTCGCCACGTCGGGCCGCGAGCTCGTCCAGGGCGCGCCGGCCGGCCAGCGCCGTCGCCGTCATGGCGCCGCCCACCAGGATGCCGGAGACCGGGATAACCGCCAGCGGATCGGCCGGCAGCACGCCCGTGGCCAGTAGTCCGGCGACGACCGGTGCCGCGCCGGCCGCGATTGGCAGCACCGCCCACCGCCACGAGCGGTCCCGGGTCATCCGGCGCCCGGCGGTCACCGTCGCCGTCGTCAGCATCACGGCCAGGAACGCGACGGTGAGCGGCTCCAATTCGACGACGGCGGTGAGCACCAGGGCGACGGCGGCGAGCTGACCGACGGCGCGCAGGGCGGCCGTGGCCATCGCCCGCGCATGTCCCAACCCGCCGACGACGCTCGCCACGATCGCGACGGCCACCAGCACCACCATCGCGATCCCGAGCGCCGGGCCCACCGGCAGCAACGTGGACGACACGGCCCGAGAATCCCACGTTCCCGCTCCGTAGTGTGGGTGTCATGGTCAGGTTGACGAAGATCTACACCCGTACGGGCGACGACGGCACCACCGGGCTGGGCGACTTCAGTCGTACCCGCAAGACCGATCCGCGGTTGATCGCCTACGCCGACGCCAACGAAGCCAACGCCGTCATCGGCGTGGTCGTAGCGGCCGAACGTGCCGGAACGGGCGGCGGCGACCTGGGGCCGGACGTGCTCGGCGTGCTCGAACGCGTCCAGAACGACCTGTTCGACGTCGGTGCAGACCTCTGCCTGCCGCTCAAGCCGGAGTCCGAGTACAAACACCCACCGTTGCGAGTCCAGCCTGAATGGATCGCCGAGCTGGAGTCCGACTGCGACCGTTACAACGCCGAACTGGCCAACCTGACCTCCTTCATCCTGCCCGGCGGCACCGTCGCCGCGGCACAGTTGCACGTGGCGACGACGACGGTGCGCCGCGCCGAGCGGTCGGCCTGGTCGGCGCTGGAGGCGTACGGCTCCAGCGACGACGGCGGCGTCAACCCGCTGACCGCCACCTACCTCAACCGGCTCTCCGACCTGCTGTTCGTGCTGGCGCGCTACGCCAACCGCAACGCCGGGGACGTCCTCTGGCGGCCGGGCGGCGGACGCTAGGGGTACGCGTAGCCTCGATGTATGAGGCTGACGAAGTTCGAGCACTCCTGCGTCCTCGTCGAGGACGGCGGCTCCCGTGTCCTCATCGACCCGGGCGCGTACTCGCACGGGTTCGAGCAGCTCACGGAGTTGACCGCGGTGCTCGTCACCCACCAGCACGCGGATCACCTCGACATCGACCGGCTGCGGCCGTTGCTCGACGCCAATCCGGATGCGGCGCTGCACGCCGACGCCGGTACGGCGGCCGTCCTGGCCGAGGCCGGCATCGCCGCGGCGGTGGTGCAGCCAGGCGACCACCTCGCTCTCGGGACGACGGTGGACGTCCTCGGTGGGCACCACGCCGTCATCCACCCCGAGGTACCGGTCGTCCCGAACGTCGGCTACCTGGTCGGTGGCCGCTTCTTCCACCCAGGTGACTCCTTCACCATCCCCGACGTCGACGTCGAGATCCTCGGCCTGCCCACGGGCGCGCCCTGGCTCAAGGCCGCCGAAGCCGTCGACTAATTGCGCGCGGTCACCCCGCACGTCGCCGTCCCCATCCACGAGGCGGTGCTCGCGAATCCGGCCATGCACTACGGCCTGTTCGACCGGCTCGGGCCGGACAAGACGGAGTTGCGGGTTCTCGCGCCTGGTGAGGCCGTCGACCTGTGACGCCGGGAGGCGGATGCGGGATTTCGCCGGCGACCGGGGGACAATAGTGGGGTGACCGACGGCAGATCCGCGCCCCACCGGCGCCCCCAGCTGCGCGCCGAGCTGCCCGAGCTGCCCGGCGACCCGGACCCGGCCGACCGCACCGCCGTTGCGCACGCCACCGCCGCCGCCGTGCTCCAGGCCGCCCGCCACGACGACTCCAGGCCCGGCACCACCCGCCGCCTGCTCGACCTCGCCGACCGCATCGGCCTGGACGAGATGGCCGAGCTGTGGCGGACCTCCGGGCCGGACACCCTGCCGGGCACCCTGTGGTCGCTGTACCTGCTGCGCAGCTGGGTGCACCGCAACGGGGCCGAGGCGGCCAGGGTGTTCGCCGCCGGCGAGCGGGTGGCAGAAGTGTCCACCGCGGTGGCCGGGGTGGCGCACCCACCCGGTCCGGCCGAGGTGGCCGCGCTCGGCGACGCCATTCTGACCAGCGCGTTCACCGGTGACTTCGCCGTGGCGCTGGAGCGGGCGTCGGCGTTCTGCCGGGTGGTCGCCGCGGGCCGGGCGCACACCGCCGACGACGTCGCCGACGACGAAGGGCAGCGGCAGACCCGGCTGGCCCGCGGCAACCTGCGCATGGCCGAGGAACTGGAGCATGCGGCCGCCCTGTGGCGCCGCCACGAGCTGCACTAGCGGCCCGCAGCGTTGGCGCCCGGGCGAGCCTCAGGTGCTGTCAAGGTGATCCTTCCCACGCCGTCCGGGTGGGAACACACGGGGAGATCAGGTAGTTTCAGGTACTGGCGACAGCCTTTCGGGGCTCTCGCTGGGCGGCGGGCCGCGGTAACCCCGGGTCCCACTTATAGCCGCTACGAGCGGCCGTTGCGCCGAGAGGCGTTCCCGGCCCGGCGCCCGCACTTCTCTTTCGTCGTGCTCCGTGTGCTCCCGCGCGGCGTCACGCCCACCCGAGTTCGTGTAGCCGGTCGTCGTCGATGCCGAAGTGGTGAGCCACCTCGTGCACCACCGTCACCAGAACTTCCTCGACCGCGTCTTCCGGCGTGTCACAGATCCGCAGGATCGGCAGCCGGAACAGCCGGATGGTGTCCGGCAGCACGCCGGTGTACCACTCGCCGCGCTCCGTCAGCGGTGTTCCCTCGTACAGGCCGAGCAGCTCTGGGCTGTCGTCGGGGGCCTCGTCCTCGACCAGGATGACGACGTTGTTCATCATCGCCCCCAGCTCCGGCGGGATCTCGTCGATCGCCTCGGACACCAGCTCTTCGAACTCCGCCTCTGTCAGCTCCAGCACGCCACCAGTGTCACGTGCCGGAGCCCGTCCGCGGGTATGCGGGGGCCAGATGTGTTACCAACGGGGTGTGCAGGTGACGACGCAGACCGGCCAACCCGGCGACACGGCGTGGCGATCCAGGTGGCGGCAGCGGATGCGTCCCACCGCCTGGCCGTCGTGGTTGCGGCGTACGGTCTCCGTCCTGTCCCCGGTGGTGCTGGCCCTCGCCGGCGCGTGGGTGGCGCTCGCCGTCGCCGGTACGACGCAGGCCTACGCCGGGCCGTTGGCCATCGACGTCGCCTTCAAGCCGACACTCTCCGGTGAGTCGATCATTCACCTCGACCCGGTGGGCGCCGTCGTCCTCGACACTCACCACGCGCCGGTGACGCTCGACATCTCCGTCCGGCAGGTCGACATCGAGGGCCTGAACGGGATCGTGCAGGACCCGTACTCGCTGAGCACCCTGGACGAGCAGATCACCAGCGGCATCCAGGACGTCCTGGTCGATGCCGCGGTGCGGGCCGCGCTGGCCGCCGTCATCGGCGCCGCGCTGGCCGCCGGGCTGGTGCTGCGGTCGGTTCGCCGGGCGCTCCTGGGCGCCGCGGTGGCCGCCGTCGCCGTCGTCGGCACGTACGGGCTCGCGGCGCTGAGCTACGATCCCGAATCCGTCGGCGAGCCGGCCTACACCGGGCCGCTGGCCGCGGCGCCGCAGCTCATCGGCAACGCCGAGGACATCGCCACCAACTTCGACGCCTACGCCGACCAGCTGGCGGGGTTCGTCTCCAACGTGGCCGCGGTCTACGACACCACGCTCTCCCTCGACACCTTCCAGCCCAACGACGACACCATCCGGGTGCTGCACGTCTCCGACCTGCACCTCAACCCGGCCGCATGGGAGGTCATCGGCGCCGTCGCCGAGCAGTACGACGTCGACGTCATCGTCGACACCGGCGACATCGTCGACCAGGGCACCCCCGTGGAGAGCGCGTACGTGCGCCCGATCGGCGAGCTCGGCCGGCCGTACGTGTTCGTCAAGGGCAACCACGACTCGGTCGCCACCGCGGCCGCGGTGGCCGCCCAGCCGGGCGCCATCGTCCTGAACGGCGACGAGGTCGAGGTGGCCGGGCTGCGGATCGCCGGGGCGCCGGACCCGCGTTTCACCGCGGACAAGTCCACGCGGGGCGTGCCCGGCGACGCCATCCGCATCGGGACCGAGGAGTTCGCCGAGGAGGTGGCCGAGTTCGACCCGCCGCCGGACGTCATCGCCTTCCACGACCCCAGCCATGCCGAGCTGTTCGACGGCATCGCCCCGCTCGTGCTCTCCGGGCACGCCCACAAGCGCGACACCTACACGCTCGACGAAGGCACCCGAGTGATGGTCCAGGGCTCCACCGGCGGCGCCGGGCTGCGCGGGCTCCGCGACGAAGAGCCCACCGCGGTGAACCTGTCCGTGCTCTACTTCGACCCCGAATCGCGGCGTCTGGTGGCCTGGGACGACCTCACCCTCGGAGGCCTCGGACGCACCAGCGCGGAGATCGACCGGCACCGCGCCGACGAGGACGAAGGGTCGGCCCAAGGGGACGAAGACCCCTCCCCAGCTCCCGATTTGGAGAACTGAACCGCGTCACCCTATGCTTTCACTCGTCCCCGACGGCGACGAGCCATGGGCCATGTCGTCCAGTGGTCTGGTCCCCATCGTCTAGCGGCCTAGGACTCCGCCCTTTCAAGGCGGCAACGCGGGTTCGAATCCCGTTGGGGATGCGGTACCCCTGCTCCGGCAGGGTGCTAGAAGCGCAACACCAATGCAAGGTCCTGTGGAGCAGCTAGGAGTGCTCGCCGCCCTGTCAAGGCGGAGGTCGCGGGTTCAAGTCCCGTCAGGACCGCCCAGCAACACCGCAGCTCAGAGGTCATCCTCTGAGCTGTTTTCATGTCCGGGGCCGGTCTCGTCAGCGGGCCGAGGCAGCGAAAAGGCATCGAACAGTCCCCTCACTCTGGTGCGAGCGCTTCCCGAGTCGTGCGTGTAGAGGTTGAGCGTCGTCGTCGCCTGCTCGTGTCCCATGACGCGCTGGACGTCGTTGACGGGCACGCCGTCGGAGACCAGCCAGGTCGCGTAAGAGTGGCGCAGGTCGTGGAACCGCAGCCCACCGGAGGCTCGGCGGGAGACCTCCTTGACGGCGGCGGCCTCGGTCTCGAAGGTTTCCGTCACCTCGCGGCCGGCGTCGTCCTGCCAGACGCCCCGGTAGACGCTCTCGGCCTCCTGGACCACCTTGCCCAGCAGTCCGGCCCGGACGAGCGCTGGACGCCACACCCGGACCCGGAACAGCGTGCGGCGGACCGGTCCCCCGACCTGGTTCGTGAACACCTCGCCCGCGTCGCCCTGTCCGTAAGTGCGACGGTGCTCGCGCAGAGCGGTCGCGACGAACGGCGGCAGCGGTACGACGCGGCGACCGGCACGCGACTTCGGGAACGGCTTCGTCGTGACGGCCCCGGCGACCTCGACCGCGACTCGCACGACGTGGACCTCCTCGGCGTCCAGGTCGACGGCATCCCAGCGGAGGCCGGCGCACTCGCCCCACCGCAGCCCGGTTCCGCCGGCCAGTGCCACCAGGGCGCGGTGACGCTCGGAGATGGCGGGCAGGAGTTGGCTCAGGAACACCTCGCGGCTGATCGTGCGCTCGTCGGTGTCCGAACGACGGATCGCCGGGAGCTGGACGCCCTCGCACGGGTTGAAGGCCAGCAGCCGGTCGCGGACGGCAAGGCGCATGATGCCCGCCAGGACGTGGAAGCACTTCCGCACGGTGGCCGGTGAGCGGGTGGCGTTCAGCTCTGACACCCAGCGCTGGACCGACGAGTGGTCGATCTTGTCCAGCGGCACCGACCCCCAGCGGGGCAACACGTGGGTCCGGAGCACCGAGTCGGTCCGCACGGTGGTCGTCGTCGCACTCGCCCGCCCAGCGACCCACGTCGCCGCATAGTCGCTCAGACGGACGCGCCCGGCACGAGGATCCACGTAGAGCCCGTGGTTCTTGGCCGACTCGACCTCGGCGAGAAATCGGGACGCCTCACGCTTGGTCGGGAACGACTTCGACCGCTGCGCTCCGGACGGATCACGCCATGAGGCGCGGTAGGTCCCGGCCGTCGTCTTGCGCACGAAGCCCATCAGAACAGCCCGTCCTGGCCGGGGAGCAGCGGTCCGGGCTCCGGGTCGGGCTCGATGGTGACGTTCTCGAGCCAGTCGTGGAACGCCTGTTTGGGGATGACCCAGCGGCCGCCGAGCTTGCGTGCGGGGATGTCGCCTGATCGTACGAGGGCGTAGGTGCCGCCGAGGGCGAGGTTGAGCAGCTCGGCGACCTCGGCGACGGAGTAGACCAGAGCGTCGACGCGGGGCCGTTGTCCTGGCGGCCGATGGGCGTCGAGACGGATCACGTTGTCGGGCATGGCGGGGTTCCTTCCGGGGAGGACGGGTCGGTTGCCGAAACATCACCGGACGGCGGTCCGGTGGCCTGTTTGGCGGCGTCGTACTGCTCGCGCCAGCGGCGGCGTTGTTCGATCGACTTCGCGACCGCCCACACGTACGAGGGCGCGTCGGGGTCGCCGGGACGGACCGGCGTCCAGACGTAGCGGGGTTTGCCGTCCGGTGCGGTGGCGGTGGCCGAGAGCTGGTCGTGGTCGTCCATCTCGATCCCGGCTTCGGCGAGGACGGCCCGGACGACGGCGGCCCGGTCGGCGCGGTGCTCGGTCAGCGTCTTGCCGGTCCACTTGCGGGAGACGAGGACGCGGCGGCCGCCGAGCCCGAGGTGGTCGCGGTCGTGGGCCTTGGACGGGCAGCGGCCGGGTTCCATGCCCGGTCTGGCGTTCTTCGGCTGGGTGCCGTAGCGCAGCCAGTTCGCGCATGTGGGCGAGCACGGGAGCCAGCGGACTTCCTCGGCGAGCCGGTCGATGTGGGCGCGGCGAGCGGCCGAGATGCGGTTCGGATCGTCGATGTCGAGCGGTTCGGAGATGGACTTGGTCAGGTACTTCGTCAGGTAGCCGACGCGGCGGTCAGCGGCCGGCGTCCCGGCGAGAATGCCTTGCAGGTCGACCTGGACGCCGAAGCGCAGCACGTGCACCGGCTGCGGTTCCTCGCCGAAGTCGAGACCGTCGCCGTTGTCGACGTAGTCCATCGCCTCGTCCCAGGTCGGCAGCATCCAGCCGCCGTCGTCGACGTAGCCGCCCTGTTCGTCGTCCCACGCCGGCCGGCCGTCGCGGTAGTGGTGGACGTGGTCGATGCCGGGCCACCAGACCTGGTGGTACGTGGCCGCCGTGACCTGCTTGATGAGCTTGCGCGGAACCGCACCACGAATGGCGGCGTGCAGGTGCGGTGCGAGACGCCGTTGCGGTTCGACGGCGGCGAAGTACTGCACGTTGTAGCCGGTGGCGCGGCGAAGGTTCTGCCAGAACCGGTCAACGAGCTTCGGGAAGTGCATCGCGTCCAGGGCGGCACGCCGGTAGTCGTACCGGTCCGGGTCGACCGGGACGCCCTCGTCGGTCACGCGCCCGTAGGACGGCATCGTCAGCGTGAGGAACATCGACGGCCGGTAGGTCTTGCCGTCCGGGGCCTCGAAGGTCCGTCCGACGGTGTGATCCGAGACCGGCAGCCGAGGCAAGTCAGGCACGTCCTCACGTCGCCGGGTGGACCGCACGCGCCGTTCGGTCGCGTCGTCCTCGTCGTCGGCCGTGGGAGTCTCGTCGTCGCCCTCTGTGGCGTCGGGGTCGGCGAGCTCGGGTTCGGTGTCGAGGTGCCAGCCCTCGCGGCACTGCTGCATCCTCAGACGGCGAGCCCGTTCCGCGCACGAGGGGCAGACCGCCTCGCGGGTCGCGCCGCACGCGATCGTCACGGTCCGCACCTCACCGGTCGTCGTGTCGGTCACCCGCGACAGGATCGGTCGCACGCAGGCGCCGACGAGTACGGCGGCACCGCGGACCAGCTCGTCGGACAGGGCCGGGCCGAGCACCATCACGGCCGCCCTGCCGGTCGCGGCGTGACCATGAACTCGGGCTCGTCGTCCTCCGGCCGGTACACGGGCAGGGGGCGGCGCAGCTCGGCGGGATCGACGGCGGGCGTGGCCTCCATCAGGCCGTGCACGCAGTGGCACGCGTCCAGCGGACCGAGCACGCCGAAGCCGTCGCAGTCGACGCATACGATCCACACCGACCTCTCGTGCAGGCCGACGCAGCGCGGCGACGCGCACCACCGGTAGCCGCACCAGATGCAGACCTGGGCGAAGTTCAGCCGCAGCGGGCGGAGCGTCGCCGCCGTGGCTGAGGCGAGTGTCTGGGTCGTCATCGTGACCTCCGGGGATAGGGGATGACTCCATCCGGCACTCAGCACGTTCTAACAAGTAGCACGACTGGACAACGTGGAATCCGACACGCCAGGCTGACCGCCTCAGTTACGCGGGTGACCGCCCAGGTGGAAGACTTGTTCTGTCGAGTAGAGGGGAGGGCCTGTGGCGGACTTCAGGGGTCGCCCTGCCTACCTGCAGATCGCTGACGACATCCGCAGCCAGATCCTCGACGGCACGTTGCAGGCCGAGGACCGGTTGCCCAGCGAGACCGACCTCATGGCCGACTACGGCGTCTCACGCATCGTCGTGCGCAACGCTGTCGAAGTCCTCCGGTCCGAAGGACTCGTGGTCAAGCAGCAGGGGCGCGGCAGCTTCGTCCGCGCGCAGCGCCCCCAGCGCACCCGCGTCGTCGGCGACCTCTACAGCGAGCGTCCCGAAGGATCGCCGTTCGCGGCGTCAGCCCGAGCGTCCGGCCAGGTGCCGGAGTGGGAGTACCAGACGCGCCGCACAACCGCCTCGAAGACCATCGCTGACCGGCTCGGCATCGCGGCCGGCGACCCAGTGATGCGCACCAGCTACCGGTTCTTCGCTGACGGCGAGCCCGCGATGCTCTCCACCTCGTTCGAGCCGCTCGCCATCACCGAGGGCACACCTGTTGAGCAGCCCGAAGGCGGCCCCGTCACCGGCGTCGTGCCTCGTATGGACGCCATCGGCATCCACATCACCCACGTCGTCGAAGACGTCACCGGCCGATCAGCACGCCCCTACGAGGCCGAGACCCTCAAGGTCCCGGTCGGCGTGCCCATCCTCGCGATCGAACGCACCTACTACGCCAAGAGCCGGCCCATCGAGACCGCCGACATCGTCGTCTCCTCCGACCGCTATGTTCTGTCGTACCGGCTCCCCGTGCCACCCCGGCAGGAATGACCTCAGCTACCCGCCGAGGTACGTTCACTCGTAGCCAGTCGCCCCGACAAGCAAGCGCGCCAGGAGCGCCCAATCGAGCTGCGGCGGCTGATCTTCGCCGCGGTTGCGTAGCTGGTTGTCGACGCTGTCGATGATGGCCGCGAGTGCGTCGAGATAGCGCTCAAGTGTGTGGTTCTCCCACTCCGCGGGATGGGCGTGAAGATCCGCCCGCATGGCCTGCACAACCTGCGCCACGTCTCGATGATCACGTACCTCGTCGAGGAGTGCGCCGACCTCTGCGGAGCGACCGGTGTCCCACTGATGCGTCACAACGCCAGCATGCCCTACATACGTCGTTGCGACTCAACTCAATGAAGGCCGCTCATCCGCTGACGTCGCCATTCTTGGCGTCGGGCCTAGTCGTTGAGATGCCCCTTCCGCCGCTAAGCCCAACTGTGTCCGGGCGAACGGGTACGGTACGCGGCGGGATCTGATGGTCCCGCAGGCACCACGAGAGGGCGCTTCTCGATGCTGAACAACCGCGAATGGGCTCTGGTGATCTGGGGCGCTGTCGCCCTGGGTTTCGTGTTGCTCAAGCCCAAACCCCGGGAGAGCTTGGCAAAAGTCCTGCGCGCCATGCTTGCGCGACGGCTCGTCATTACCGCGATGCTCTACTTCGGATACCTGGCAACTGTGGTCAGCCTAGCTGCGTGGGCAAACGTCTGGGAACCGGCACTTATCAAAGACACGGTCATTTGGGCAATCGGGCCAGGCATGGTTCTGACATTCGGCATCATTAGCTCCAGCAAGAAGCACTATCTGCGGAATGCGCTCCTGGCCAGTTTCGAGCTGGCGGTGCTCATTCAGTTCATCACCAACCTATTTGTGTTGCCATTGCCGGCCGAACTCGCACTAACTCCCTTCCTCGTTCTCCTTGGTGTCATAGGCGCCTACGCAGCCCAGCATCCCGAGCATAATCCGGTGGCTCGACTCGTAAACGTCCTGCTTGGCGCTATCGGTATCAGCCTGTTTATCTATGCCACATGGAATCTCATAAATGGATGGCGCGAGCTTGACGCGACCGCACTTGCTGAAGCATTCGTACTGCCCATGTGGCTCACCGTCGTCGCATTGCCATTGGCCTACTCGATGGCCCTCTGGGCAGGTTACGAAGCAGCGTTTCACATGATTGACTTCTTCGCCATGAAGGCTGGCACTCCCACGGCGGCGCGGCGAGCAAAGCGGGTACTGGCCTTGCGACTACACCTACGACGGACGGCTATAGCGACCTTTAAAGCCTCATGGACGCGGCAGATGGCACAAGCCGAGTCAACGGAGGACGCCAATGCCGTCGTGAGCGACTTCCTGAAGGCACAACGTCCGGCATCGTGACGCGGGTGGCACCCGGCCTTGGAGCAGCAAGCTAGTCGGCATACGGTTCCTGTTCGAGCGTCATCCCCGCGCCAAGCACTGAGTGCGCTGCTGGATTGAGCTATTGAGTGTCAAGCGGCGCGCTGCGCGCGCCGTGCCCGCCCGGCCTCCGGGCCGGGCGTGCGGCCTGGCGGCCGTTCCGGGCCCTGTCGGCCGGCGGGCACATCCGCCGACGCTCGACTCGTCCAAGCCTGCAAAGGTCACCCGGGCTGGCGTCCCCCTCATAGCGGCCATCCTTTGGCCTCCGCTCCACGCGTCAAGGGCGCCTCCGGCGTCACTACGTGATCGGCTACGCCGACCCTTGACCCGCTCCGCTCCAGCCAACAACCGGCAGCTACGAGGACGACGCCTCAGAATGAGGCGCACAGTAGGACCAGAACAAGTCCCCAACGCGGCACCCGGCTAGTCGACGAAATTCAACCGGACGAACAAAGATTGCCCATGCGTCGGTGGCCATAGTTCGCGGCGATGAAGGCGGCCTACGACGATGCCAGGAGAGACGCCGATCTGCTCGGCAAAGGTGATCACATCATCTTTGGACGTTAGCAAGGAAAGATCAGGATCAAAGATGCTTGGTATCAAGGTTTCCTGAGCAAAATCGTTCGCCTGACGCTCAAACTCGCTATCCTTCCCGTCGATCCCTTCGACGAAAAGCTGATCGCGCGGATGCAGCAGAACATGGCCGAGTTCGTGAAACAGTGTGAACCAGAACTGGCCATCGTTCTTTCCACGCAAAGAAAGCTGAATTATCGGATGCTTGCGAAGCCATCTCGTCGCACCGTATGCACGACACCCCTCGACCTCAGGCACAGCAACCAGGATTACCCCGAGTTCCGCAAGCCTCGCGGAAAGAATCTCCGGGTAGTTCGTGGACCGAGATAGGGAGCGAATATCCTCCAGCGATTCTCTGAGCCTTGATTCGCTGTACTCTTTTGCATTAGGAAACTCGTCCATAGCTTCAAGCTCACCCATACGGAGCCATGTAGCCACAGATGCGACGTCAATCCGGTGCGCTTCAGATTGCCTGAAGGCGGCGACAGGCTTCTGCAGCTGTAGACTCAGTTGGTCCGCATCCCCGACACCAAAAAAGGCCATGATCTCCCGGAGAAGGATGCCCGGCTTACGGCGAGTTGCGGTGACTATTTGGTGCTTCCGCAGGTATGCGGAACTCTTGGCTAGCTGGTCCAATAGGTCGGTACGAGAAGCTAACTCTTCCTCTTGACCGAGACGCTCGATGTCGGCACGGTACGTCCCCTCAAGAGCGAGCCACCGCGCCGCAGGAACACCCGTCACCAGTTGGAGTCGGTTGGCGAAGTCGGGCGTAAGTGGCGCTCCAGCGATCACCCGGTTGACGTGCTTCCTGGACATACCCATCTGCTGCGCCAACTCGCCTTGGCTCACCTCGTGGTCGTCTAGCCACTCAGTGATGAACTCGCCCGTGGGCACCGCGTAGTCCGTAGGTCCTTCGTAGTACGTCGTCATGAACCTGCCTCCTCCCTGGCGCTCAGTGGTAGTCCTCGATGCTGATGACTAGTGCTAGGGCTTCCTCTAGAAAGGACACGACCAGTCGAAGGGCCCCGGTCACCTCCGCGGCAACGGTCCCAGCACGGTCACCGTGCAGCGGATGCCAGCGTCCTGGTCCCTCGAACAGGTCCCGGTAGGTCGTCGCCGACTCTAGTTCCTTGATCCGCCGCTTGAGGCGCCTTACGCCTTCTTCACCCAACTCGCGTCGGGCCTCACGTTCGTTCGTGCAGAGGGTCAGGACATCCTTGTCCGCATACACGATCTTCAACGGGTGCTACCCACTAGGTAACAGTAGCCGAGCTTGCCGTGTTCCGGCCATAGGTGGCTGATGCGCGCGTCTGCCCCCATGTCAGCCCCTTCACCCCCCATGTCACGTATGGCGATGCCTGTCCGTTCGGATCACTGATCATGTTGCCTAGGTCCGGGTTCCGCAACTAGCCGGCGCACCGCAGCTCTAGCCCGGCCTTAGGCTCAAACCGCAGCGCGGACGACCGGGGGACTGTACCGACAGGCTGGGACTCTTGCTTCCGCTCAAGTAGGGCTGCTAGCCCGGACAGACGCCGTTGATCCGCCACTAACGCCTGTGCCAACACGAACCCCTGGACGACGGTAGATTGAGACGATGCCACCGGGTCCCCGATGGAGATGAGCGCAGCTCAGAGGATGTCTGTGGACGCTAACGGAGCACCGTTGGCCGCCTACGGATCAGATGCGGATCGCCCCAGCATTCGGCTGTTGCTACACAGCGTGCAAGCGGATGGGCTTGTTCAAGGCGTCGGCCAAGTGGGCGAGGTCGCCTGGGTCACTGCTGACGACGAGGTCGCCGCGCGAGAGCGCGGAGATGACGACCGTGGCGTCAACAACATCGCTTGTTCTCGCGGCTGCGCATGCGGCGCCGGCATCGCGGGCCAGTTGTTCGGTCATCGGCTCGATCTTGCAGCCACGTAGCAGGCGCGAGAGCTGGTGCTGTGGGCCGCCGCGCCATGCTTGCGCCAGGACGGCGGCGGGGACGACAGGGCGGATTTCGTGGCGTAGCGCGTCACGATGGAGCGCCCAGATGTCGACGCGGTTGGCTTCCGCCGCGACCAGGGCGCCGGTGTCGTAAGTGATGCCCATCAGTCAGTGATGACGCCCTCGCGGACCAGCACGTCGTGCGCCTTGCGTGCCTCGTCGGCGGGGATCGGTCCGTGCTCGGCCTCGAACTCCTCGACGGCGAGCAGGCCATCGAGGACGGCGGCGCGTTCGGCCGGCATGATGGCGGCCAGGCGCTCGCCGTGGTCGGTCAGGTAGATGACCTCCCCGGTGGACGTGGCTCGGCTGATCACCTCGCTGAGGTGATCCTTCGCGTCCTGCACCGGCATCTCGGACATAGTCCCAGCGTACGGCAGAAGCTCAGCAGACACAGCAGTCTCACTTTCGATCGAGACGACGCAGGCTCGGGAATGGTCGTGCGTCGTCGCAGCTCGTATGGGGATACGGCTGGTCCCGTCGCACCATCAGCGGACGCGACGAGACCAGCCGGCACAACTGTCAGAGGTCGTCGCGGCCGGCTCGTCGCCGGATGCGGTCGACGGCCTCGCGGATCGCCTCGTGCAGTAGCTCGGCCTCATGCCTCCCGAGGCGGACCACGGTGCTACGGCCATGACGCGGCACGGTCGTCAGCTCGACGCCGATGATCGAGCTGTGCGGGCGGACGACGTTGACGCCGAGCACCCAGCGTCCCGAGTCGGCCGGGATCGACTCCAGGTAATCCCGGTGGATGGTGTGCACGCCGGCCTCGTCGCACCACTTCACGCCGCAGCTCTCGCGATCAGCGGCGGCGGTCATGATGCGTTCTCCACGTCGGCGCGGTGGACCTTGCGCAGATCACCCACGACGGTCTCCAGCTCGCCCAGCGTTACACCGGCCGCCGACAACGCAGCCGCGATGCGGTCGACCAGCTCGCGATGGGCATCGGCGGTGAGGGCGTAGCCGTCCTGGGGGAACAGCAGACCGGATTCGAGCAGTTCCAGACCGTCGTCTCGCTCGGCCAGCCGCCGCAACTGCTCGATGATCTGCGCATCCGTCGCGCCGGGCAGGTAGCGCTCACGGACATTGGCCAGCAGCCTCGGTGTCCACGTCGCCTGCTGCGCGACCTCGGCCATCCGCAGCAGCTCCAGTGCCGTCCGGCGGACCTCTTTCAGGTTCAGGCCGACCTTGGCGTACATGTCGGTCTCGATCGGCTTGATCTCCAGGTCAATGTGCGCGTTCCCGTGCAGCAGGTGCGCCACCATCTCACCGACCATCTCGTCGACGAACGGCGCGCGGGCGATGATCTCTCTCTTGTCACGTTCAGGTACGTTGACCACGGGTCTCTCCCTGGCTAGCTCAGGTTGGGATCAAGTCCCCGGCCCGGTGTTCCAGCACCGGCCGGGGGCGACTAACTGATGAGGACGCGCAGGCACCAGGCGGGCCACGTGGCCGCGCAGCTAAGAGGCAGCGAAGAGGCATCAGAACCCGCACCGCCCACGAACAAGGGCCAGTATCAGCCGCCATCCTGACCTGCGCAGATGGACCGCCAACGGCAACGGACGACAGCGGACGACGAGCCCGATCCGCACTGTCAAGGCGGAGGTCGCGGGTTCAAGTCCCGTCAGGACCGCCAGCAAAACCCCGAGGCCAGGCGCTTGCCGCCTGGCCTTGATCTGTTTTGGTGGTCGGTTCGGTCCGCAGATCGTTCGCAGTTCGGGCGATCTCGTCGAGTCGGTCCGCCACAGGGTGGAGTCGTCCTCGAACAGATCGGCGTCATGGACGCCTTCGCACGCCCCAGCATCCGCTGCACGGCGTTCACGTTCGCCCCTACGAACACGGCTCGTCCTACGCATACCCATATGGGTATATGATTGCGGTCATGGCACGAGCAGCGACGACGTCGGACGTCTTCAACGCGATCGCCGAGCCGCAGCGCCGGGAGCTCCTGGTGCTGCTGCGGGCGGGTGAGCAGCCGGTGACCGAACTGGCCCAGGAACTAGGGATGACTCAGCCAGGGGCATCCAAACACCTGCGGGTCCTCCGGGAGGTCGGGCTGGTCCGGGACCGCAAGGCCGGCAAGCGGCGCCTCTACTGCCTGGACGCCCGCGGGCTTCGCACGATCCACGAATGGACCGGCGGGTTCGAGCAGTTCTGGAACGAGAGCCTCGACCGGCTGGACGCGTACGCGCAGGAACTCAAGCAGGAAAGCAAGAGGAGTGGCTGATGAGCGAGACAGACAAGGAGCACCGGCGCCGTCCGCGGACCGGGAGATCATGATCTCTCGGGTCATCGACGCCCCACGGGAGCTGGTGTTCGAGGCGTTCACCCAGGTGCGGCACCTGTCGCGGTGGTGGGGACCGGAGGGATTCACGACCACGACACTGGGGTTCGAGTTCCGAGTCGGCGGGGAGTGGGACTTCGTGATGCACGGACCGGACGGGACCGACTATCCCGAGTGGATCACCTGGACCGAACTCATCCCGCCGGAGCGGATCAAGTTCCTCCATGGCGAGTACCGCGACGACCCCGACGCCTTCGAGTCGGTCCTGACGTTCGAGTCCGTTGGGGCGGCGACCCGGATCGAGATGCGCACGGTGTTCGCCACCAAGGAGCTGCGCGACGAGGCGGTCGAGAAGTACCACGCGGTCGAGGGCGGGCAGCAGACCCTGAGCAACCTGGCGGTCTACGTCACAGCGCTTGTTCGTAACGGAGCGGAGGGCTGATGGCGGGGAAGGTGTTCTTCAGCGTGTCGATGTCGCTGGACGGGTTCATAGCGCCCGAATCCCTCTCGGAGTTGATGGGGCAGCAGTGGATGGAGCTGCAGGCGTGGATGTTCCCGCTGCGGTTCATCCGCGAGAACTTGAGTCTCGGCGAGGGCGGTGAAGAGGGGCGCGACAACGACATCGCGCGGGAGGCGTTCGACCGCACCAGCGTGAACATCATGGGCAAGCGCATGTTCGACGCCGGCGAGCAGATGTGGCCGGAGAACGCCCCGTTCCATACACCGGTGTTCGTCGTGACGCACGAGAAGCGTGACCCCTGGGAGCGGCCCGGCGGCACAACCTTCCACTTCGTGAACGACGGCATCGAGTCCGCGCTCGAGCAGGCCCGCGAGGCTGCCGGCGACCGCGACGTGCGTATCGCGGGTGGCGGCGCAACGATCCTGGAGTACCTGAACGCCGGCCTGGTCGACGAGTTCACGATCGCGCTCTCACCCGTGCTGTTCGGCTCCGGAATCCGCCTGTTCGAGGGCGTCGACGCCGCCCGCGTGGCCCTCGAGCCGCTACGTGCTGAGCCAACCGATCGGGTCACCCACCTGAGCTACGCAGTTCGAAAGCGGTGACGCACTCTTCATGTGCCGGCACCGGCCAGCGTTGATCATCGACGATCCGGCACGCCACCAGGCGTTCTCCCGCTCCACCATGCCTACATACCTGGTGGAGCGGGAAGAAGCCTCGTGAGGTCCGCAACCAGCAGGCCGTGCACGAGCGGCTGAGCGGGGAACTAGAAGAAGATCCCCATGATCGCCTGGTAGGACGCCCAGAAGCCGATGCCGCCGACGACGACCAGGGCGGCGGTCACCCACCACCGGTTGACGTACTGCGGCAGGACGAACCTGCTGCTGGAGGTCAGCACGATCACCGCGATGATGATGACCGGGGCGGCCACCGCGGCCAGGGCGTTGACGAGGATCGTGAGTTCCACGAACGACGGCATGGCCGGGATGGAGAACATCAGCGGCAGCACCAGGAGGAACCCTCCCTGCAGCCACCGGAACGACGCCCTCTTCTCGAAGTCCGCGGCGGCGAGCTGCGTGGCCTCGTCGGCACTCGACTGGACGGTGTGGGTGACTCCGTCCATCAGGAGCTTCGTCTGCCCGTATGAGTACGCCGGGAACGTCGTGAACGTGATGAAGAACAGGCCCAGCCAGAACAGGACCTCGCCGAGCTGCCCGATCGTGTTGCCCAGCAGCATCGCGAGCGTGTTCACGTCGTCGATCGCGCTGCCGGAAACGTCCGCCTCCGCCGCGGTGACCCAGATCGCGAGGTTGATCACGAGGATCACCATGATCCCGACGAACAGGTCGATGAGCTGGATCTTGCGATGCCCAGGTGTGAGCCAGCCTTTGTCCTGCAGGAAGTAGTTGTACATCAGGTTCGTGGTCGACCCGCCGACGCCGCCGATGAGGGCGGCGACGATGACGAGGCTCTCGACGCCGCCCGTGCTCTCGGGAACCTGGAAGGCAAGGCCCTCCACGAACGCCACCGGGTCGAAGCCCTGGATGACGGCGACGGTGCCGAAGCTGACGAGCAGGATGATGGCCGCGGCGCGGGCGGTGAACTCCAAGGTCGCATACTGACGACGGGTGAACAGCAGAACCAGCGTGATCGCCACGAGGCCCGCCGCTGAGTAGAAGACTCCCCATTCGGAGTCGCCCGGACGCCCGATGAGGTTGTAGAACGCGGTGCCGGCGCCTTTGATGATGTACGTCGCGTAGCCGAAGCCGAGAATGAACGCACACAGCCCCACGAGCAGCGGCAGAGGGCGCCAGAGCCGGCGGAACCCTTCCATGATCGAGTTGCTCGAGACGTTGTTGCACAGGACGTACTTCGCGATCGCGGAGACGAACACGTAGCGCGCGAGCAGCGACAGCACCAATGCCCAGATCAGGACGTAGCCGTAGTCGGCACCGGAGACCGACGAGGCGACGAGGTCGCCGGCGCTCATCCACGCCAGGGCCATGACGACGCCAGGCCCCAAGGAGCGCAGGTAGCCCCCAAATCCTTCCGGCACTGCGGCCACGGTGAGTCTGGATTCGGTGGCTACCATGCGAGATCACTACTCCTCGTTGAGTACTGCTCCGGGTGCGGTCACTGCGGATTTCGGGTTCCTGGCGAGTCGGTCGGTGCTCATCAAGGGAGGGGGCTGTCGCCGGCCAGGTGCGTTCGAAGGAAGCCGGCCCAGGTCGCCACGTGTGTGCGCATGGCGTGTTCGGCGCCGTCGGCGTCGCCGCGGCTGATGGCTTGCGCGATGGTGAGATGCTCTTCCGCGGCCCGCCGTGCCCACGATGGGGATGCGTGGCCGTAGGTCAGCCGTCGGCACAGCCGCACACGATCGTGGATGGTCGCGAGCAGTTCGATGACCGTGGCGTTCCGGCTGCCCTGGGCGATGGCGTCGTGGAAGTCGTTGCCGAGTGCGGACTCCTCGGCCGGGTCCATCGTGATCGACCTGTCGATCAGGCCTTTGAACTGCGCCATGAAGGGTTCGAGATAGTTCTCGTCGACACGTTCGGCGGCGAGCCGCGCGGCCATCCCCTCCAGGGCTTCGCGCGCCTGGTAGAGGCTCTGCATGTTCTCCGCGCTGAACTGACGGACCTGCGCGCCTCGCTGCGCGACGATGGAGACGAGCCCGTCCCGTTCCAGTTGCCGAAGCGCCTCACGTACCGGTACCCGGCTCACGGCCAGCTCGTCGGCGATCACCCGCTCCGGAATGGGATGCCCGGGTTCGTAATGACCGCTGAGGATCCGAGCGCGCAGCTCCTGACGGATGGCCTCGTACTTGCGCGTGCCGCCTTCGCCACGGCTGTGCTTCGTCGCGGTCATCGGAACTCCGAGTGGTATACCAACATCGCGCTATGGTATACCGGACCCAGGTCGAGTCAAGGTCTTGGCGGCTGACGATTCCGGCGAGTGAGTTGGCGCTGCTCACCACGTCCGTGGCCCATCTGGCAACGCGTACGACGGCTACCGAAAGAGGAACCATGGAGCATCTCGGCACGTACGACACCATCGTGGTCGGAGCCGGAGTCACCGGCATCGTCGCGTCCGTCGCCGCAGCCCGGGCCGGCGCCCGCGTGCTGCTGGTGGAGAGCAGTGGGATCCTCGGCGGCCTCATCACCGGTGGGCGCCTCACCAAGCCGACCGGCATCGTCCAACCCGGCGTGTACCTGGACCTGATCGAGCGGGCGGCTTCCTACGGAGGGGCCGACCCGAATGTCCAGGCCTCCCACTGGGGCACCTACAGCGGGGTGTTCGACACCGAGGTGATGCAGCGCGTCATCATCGAGACGCTGGAGGAGGCCGGGGTCGAGGTGATGCTGTTCGCTCATGTCACCGGCGCGCTACAAGAGGGCCACGTGATCCGCGGGGTCGAGCTGCACACCAAGGCGGGGCCGTACCTGGCCACCGCCCCGACCGTGATCGACGCCAGCGGTGACGGCGACGTCGCGGCCCTGGCCGGCGTCAACTTCATGTACGGGCGTCCAGGCGACGGGCACGTCCAGCCCATGACCAGCTACTTCCGCATCTTGAACGTCCAGTTCTCGGAACTGGCTCAAGACTGCCTGGGCCACCCCGACGACATCCGTGAGCTGGTGATCCCCGACGGCGCCGGCCGGGACAACGGCGACTACGTGCTGAAGTTCTACATGGCCGGATTCGAGCAGCGCATCGCGGACGCTCGTCGTGACGGCTTCGAGTGGATCATCCCCAAGTCACACCTGCACATGAAGGCGGGGCTCCTGCCCGGCGAGCTCAACGTGAACGCCACCCGCGTACAGGGCAATGCCCTCGAGCCCCGGACTCGTACCCGGGCGGCGATCGAGGTGCGGAAGCAGGCGTACTGCGCGTTCGACTTCCTGAAGCGTTACGTCCGCGGCATGGAGTCGGCCATCTTCCTCGACGTCGCGCCGGTTCTCGGAGTTCGCGAGACCCGCCGTATCGAGGGCGACTACGTGCTCACCGAGGACGACGTCCGTAAGCAGGCGCGGTTCCCCGACGCCATCGGACTGTCGAACGCGCCGCTGGACATCCACGAGCCCGGCGGCGAAGGAGGCGCGATGATCGGCGTCGGCAGTGGCTACGGGATTCCCTACCGTTGCCTGCTGCCGCGCGGTGTCGAAGGCCTGCTGATCGCCGGCCGGTGCCTGTCGGTCGACGCGGGCGCGTTCGCTTCGACGCGCAACACGCCGGCCTGCGCGATCACCGCCCAGGCGGCCGGGGTTGCCGCTGCCGAATGCGCGCGCCGGAACGTCACACCGCGGGAGCTGCCGGCGCAGGTCGTCCAGGAGGCACTGACCGCGATCGGTGTCTCGCTGGGGAATCATGCATCCGATCGTGCCGTCGCCACCGTGACGTCGTGAGCGCCCGCTGCATCTCGTGGTGACGTCGCCGACGCTCGTCGCGGTCCGTCGCGGCACAAGCCCGCGGCCACGCCTGCTACGACGTGGCGTCGATGATGAAGTCCTGGCCGAGCGCCAGCAGCACCCGATCCGCGGTCAGCAGGCGGAGGTTCGCTCTCGCCGCCTGGGCGACGAGGAGCCGGTCGAACGGATCGTGGCGAGCGATCGCCGGGAAGTCGCGGATCGCTTCGGCGTGCTCGGCTGTGACGTCCAACATGACGAGACCTTGATCGGCCAACAGCTCAGCGAAGCCGTCCGGTAGCCGCAGCTTGCCGAGCATCGACTTGATGGTCAGCTCCCACACCGTAGCAGCGGAAACGTGGACCAAGGTAGCCGTGCTGATCTGCTTTCGGGCTGATCCGCCGAGGCGGGGACTGTCGTCGAGGACCCACAACACGACCTGGCTGTCAAGAAGCAGCATCGTCGCCGTAGAAGAGGTGTTGGATGTCCGGGTCCGGCGCCGCTAACGAGTCGTCGTCGTAGCCGAGTTGTCCCTTCAAGCCGCCGAACTGGACGGGCCGATGCTGATGGGGGATCAGGTCGGCGACCGGCTTGCCTGCCTTCGAGATCACGACGCGCTCGCCGGCCGCGACCTGCTCGAGCAGCCGAGACAGATGCGTCTTCGCCTCGTGGATGTTGACTGTGACGCCCATGCGTCGAGTGTACTTAGTCCGACTTAGTCGAACAAGGTTCGGAGTGCGATCACAGGCTTACCCCCACTGCACCGGGTAAACATCCCTGGTGCAGCGGGAGTACCCCAACGCCACGTGATCATTTTTGGAAGGTCGGGGCAAGCGGGTTCGCGACGGTGCCGACGGCGGAGATCACCGGGCGCTCGGCGTCGTCGACGTAGCCGCGCTCGAACAGCCGCAGCCGGTTGAGGCACAGCTTGGGGAACGTGGGCGACTCGAGGTCGAAGAGCGCGAACCGGTCGCCCAGTTCACCGCGGAACCGCTGCTGATACGACGACAACACATCGCGCGCCGAACTCCAGAACGCCGTCTCCGGCACGCCCAGCCGGTCAGCCGCGATCTCCGCAAGGTAGCGGTACACGCAGATCAGCAGCCCGTTCTGCAGGTACTTGCGCAGCGTCTTCGCCTCCAGCGTGACGTCCGCCAGCGCCTCCCGGACGGACGACGGCAGCTCGGCGTGCTCGGGGATCCGCTCCGAGCAGATCGCCAGGTCGTCGACGAAGTCCTTGACGACCAGGCGCGTGGGTACGCCGGAGCGATGCACGATCATGCAGTTCTGCCCGTGCGGGGAGAACATCGCGCCGTACTGGTACAGCACGTGCAGCAGCGGCGGCAGGATCGCGGCGTGCAGCCGATCGACCCACTCCGCGGCGGACAGCCCGCTGCGGGCCACGAGTTCCGCCGCGAACGACCCGCCCTGCGGGTCCACGTGCAGCAGCGCCGCCAGCGACACCGCCTGTTCGCCGGGCTCCAGGTACGGCTGGACCGGCTCTCGCCAGATGGCGCCCAGCAGCTCTGTGTACTGGTACGGGACGCCGGGCAGCGCCTCGTACGCCGGGTGGGCGACACTGACGCCGGCCACCTCGCCGAGCAGGATCACCCCGGTCTCGCGCAGGAAAGCGTCGCCGTCGACCACCGACGCCAGCCACGAGGTCAGGGCCGGCGCCGCGAGCGTTCGCTCCCGTGGCAGCCCGCGATAGACCGACGTGTTGAGGATCGAGACCGGCAGCTTGAGGTACCTCCGCGATGGGTGATCGAGGTCGGTCATGGTGCGGATGGCCAGCTGCGGGCGGTACCGAGCGGGGCCCTCACCAAGGAACACCAGCGACCCGCGGGCCAGGTCCGCGGCGTGCAGCGGCACGATCCGGTGCGTCCACTGCCACGGGTGAACCGGCAGGTAGACGCAGGTGCCCGGGTCGAGGCCGCCGAGGTGGGCCCGGGCGCGCAGCCGATCCCAACCCGCCGGACCCACCTGCTCGCGCACGACGGTGTGGTGGTCCAGCCCGGGCACGGTCGCCACCTGCGCCACGGACGGATCGGCGGCCAACCAGAGCAGCCGCACGTCCTGGCCGGCTTCCGGCGGGTACGCCTCCAGGTCGCCGACGTCGAAGCCGACCCGCCCCTTGCTGGCGACGATCCACGGGTGACCGGTCAGCTGGCTCTCCACCAGCACCGGCTCCTGGTCGACGAACTCGGCGGTGGGACGCGCGGTGGCCAGGTGCAGCGCGTCGGAGAGCAACGTCGAGGACAGCTCCGCGATCGCGCCGGCGACGGTGGCCGCGTCGGCGTCGCGCAGCAGGTGCCGGAAGACGTCGACGGCGTCCGGCAGCGCCGCGTCACCGGATACGGCCAGCGACGACGGATCGACCCGCCACCAGCCCAGCTCTCTGCGGACCGCTCGTCCGGTCAGGAACCCCGGCGGCAGCTCGAGCCGCAGACTGCCGCCGTCGTCGACCGCCGGCGCGATGATCTCCTCGTACCAGAACTCGGTGAGCATCTTCGCGATCAGCTCGCGATTGGCCCGCTCCCAGTGGGAGGGCGTGAGGGCGGCCAGGATGGGACTGTCGTTCATGCGGCTTCTCCTCAGCCCAGCTGGTCGGCGCCGAAGCGCTGGTAGACGGTGCGCTCCCGGACGGGGTAGACCTCGCGGCCGGTCAGCGCGTTGACGATGACGCTGTTGCGGTGTGCCCCGAGGCCGAGGTCGGGCGCTCCGACGCCGTGCGTGTGCAGCTCGGCGTTCTGGGCGTACAGCGTCGACGGCGCACCCGAGGCGAGCTCCAACCGGTAGTCGGCCGCGACCAGAGGCCGCCCGCGCTCGTCGCGCGCCAGCAGACCCGGCGCCACCGGCAGCGGGGCAGGCTCGTGTCCTGTCCCGAGCACCACGACGTCGGTGTCACGGGTGAACGTGCGGTCTTGGTCGCGGTGGTGCCAGGTGAGCCGCCAGCGCCGGCCCGGCCGCGGCGACGGTTCGATGGCGCGCAGCTCGCAGCCGCCGCCGTACGTGACCGGCGGGTCGTCGCGGTCGATCGTCGCAGCGTAGAGAAGGTCGTAGATGCGTTCGCTGGTTTCGGCGGAGAGCCCCTTGTAGAGCAGATCCTGCCCGGCCCGGACGCGGTCGCGGACCTCCGGCGGCAGGCCGTGGAAGTACGCCGTGTACTCGGGCGTGAAGTGTTCGAGTCCGAGCTTCGAGTACTCCATCGGCAGGAACCCGCCCGAGCGGGTGAACCAGTCCACCGTCAGGCCGCCGGGCAACCCGGTCTCCAGGAGGTCCGCCACGACCTCGCCGGCGCTCTGCCCGGACCCGACGACGGTGACGGCGCCCGCGGTCACCGCTTTCTCCCGGTAGGTCAGGTAGTCCGCGGTGTGGAAGACGGCGTCACCGACGACGTCGCGGGCGACGGCTGGCACCGACGGCCGGCTGCCCACCCCGAACACGACCGAGCGGGCTCGATGCTCCTCGACGCCGTCGGACGTGCACACCCGCACCAGCCAGCGGCCGTCGCCCGCTGGCGTCACGGACTCCACGCGCGACCCGAACCGGCACGACGGCAGCGACTCGGCAACCCAGCGTGCGTAGGCGTCGAACTCCGCGCGCGGCACGTGGAACCGCTCGTAGAAGTAGAAGCGGTACAGCCGGCCGCGCTCGTGCAGGTAGTTCAGGAACGAGTACCGGCTGGTCGGGTCGGCAAGGGTCACCAGGTCGGCCAGGAACGGCACCTGAAGGGTCGTGCCGGGCAGCATCAGCCCGGGATGCCAGGAGAACCGGGGCGAAGCGTCGAAGAACCTCGCCTCGACGTCCGGCACCGGCGACAGCAACGCGGCCAGGCCGAGATTGAACGGTCCCAGCCCGACGCCGACGACGTCCAGCTCGCTCACGATGCCTCCCCAGCCGCATGGCTGCGGGATCCGGGCTGCCCTGGCGTCCCGGATCCCGCAACCATCGGGTCCATGGACGCGGCGACGGCGGCCCGGTCGCCCGGCCAGCGCGCGTCGAACTCCGCTCGGGTGCAGGCGAGCACCGCGGCTCGCTTGTCCGGCAGGTCGGCCTCGCCCAGCGTCGTCAACCCCAGCCGGGCGCAGTAGGCGAGCATCCGGCCGTTGCGGACGTCCGGCTCGCAGACGGCCCGCGCGCCCCGGCCCAGCAGATACGCCAGCACCGCCCGGCCCATCAGCCGGGGCACCCCCGTGCCGAGCATCGACAGCGGCCCGGCCAGCAGGTGGAAGCCCACGTCGTCGGCGCGCGCCGGGTAGTACGCGGCCAGCGGGTCGTCCTGCACGCGGTAGGTCTCGACGTAGCCGAACGGGACTCCGTCGGCCGACACCACCCACGGCGCGAGGTGGGTGAGCCCGGCCAGGTAGTCGCGGATGGCCGGTAGCGGCTTGTCGAGCTGCCACCACGGGACGACGTGTGGCCGGTTCATCCAGTCGTGGACGAGCGCGGCGTCGGCGTCCGCCCGGGCTGGGGTGAACGTCAGCTCGACGGCGGCACCCGGGAGCGTCACGAACAACGCGCTCATGGGGCCACCCCCAGCAGCGGGTTGGGCAGCGTCACGTACACCGACTGGGTGGCGATGTCGCCGACCAGTTCGTCCATGTCGCGCGCCCGGGTGAGCAGGTTCGCCTTGCACGGCCAGCGTTCGTCGTCGAGAAGCCGGTCCAGGAGCGTCGCCGGGTATCGCCCGCCGCGCCGGCGTTCCGATGTCAGCACCCGGCGCAGGTCCGCCAGCAGCAGCGACTCGTCGGCGCACGGGCCCAGCGCGTTCACCACACCGAGAGTCAGGTTGACGAACAGGTAGTAGACGAGCCGCTCGTCGGCCAGCGTCTCCGGGAAGATCGATTCGGTGGCTTCGCCCAGGCCGGGGACGACGGCGGTCAGGTCGCCGTGCGCCGCCTCGCGGTGGAAGTACCCCTGGCTGTCGCGGTACGCCCCGCGCACCGGCCAGCCGTCCTCCAACTCGACCAGCGTGTTCTGCTGGTGCGCCTCGAAGCACAGCCCGACGTCGAGGTACAGGCGGATCAGCGACCGGACGACGACGTCGCAGAACCGGCCGAACCACTCCCGGGCGACGTCGTCCTCGGCTCGGCCGGTCCGGGCCGCGATCGCCGCGACGATGGCCGACAGCCGGCTGCGTCCGCCGTACGGGTGGTCCTGGCACAGGGTGGTCAGCGCGGACACGTCCCGTGGCCCGCCGGTGCCCCACCGGTTCGACCTCAGCAGTACCGAGAAGCCGTTCAGGACGTCGTCGCCGCGGGTGACGGTGAGGTAGGCCGGGTCCTGGACGAGGACGAAGTCCGGCGCGGCCTGCGCGGTCCACTGCCCGACCACGGTGCGCGCCAGCCGTGCGGACTCCACGGCGCGGTCCAGCTCCTTCGGCAGCGTGACCCGCATCGAGTTCGTGACCCGCACGTGCAGCGAGAACTTCAGCTGCCACGGCGACTCGGCCCGGTAGACGGTGCGGACGGACGTGGTGGGCAGGTACGGCGAGCCCCACTCTCCGAGGTCCACGACCGCGCCGCTGTCGAACAGGTCCGCGGTTTCCGGTGCGGTGGCCAGCCGGTCCGCCTCGTACGGGTGCGCCGGCAGCAGCATCCGGTCACCGCCGACGGCGCCGAGCGTGGCGTCCAGCGCGGCGGAGTCCACCGCGGGGTCCTCGCGCAGCAGCGCTTCGGCCAGGAGCGGCGCCGGGGTGTCCACCGCGCTGCCGTGCCGGATGAGGTCGGCGGAGACGGCCAGCCAGCGCAGCGGGAACCGGCCGCCGGTCTCCGGGGAGTACCGCTGCCGTTCCGTGCCGCTCATCTCGCCGCGGCTCTTCGGGGTCGGGTGCACCAGGTGCCCGAGCAGGAGTGCCTGTTCGGTCTCGCCGAAGGTCAGCGGCTCGGGCGACCAGAGCCGGTCGATGTCGCCGCCTCGGCGGGTCAGGTGGTCGGCGACCGCGGCGGCACTGTCGAGGACCCGGGTCAGCAGCGCTTCACCGCGGCCCGGTGCCTCGTCGAGCGTGTCGGCCAGCAGTACCGCCAGCGGCGCCAGCGCGATCGGCCGCGGCGCGGCGTCGCCGAGCTGGATCAGCGCCGGCAGCTCGAGCTGGTGCCGGAACGTCGCGGAGACACGCCGGACCCCGATCAGCAGGCGGCCGTTCCAGCGGGGCAGCGGCACGACGACGACCGGCTGATCGCCGCGGGTGTCCAGCGTCCAGCCGGGCAGCTCGCGCAGCCAGCAGGTGAGCAGCGCGTGCGCGCCGGCGTCGTCCGCGGCCTCCCGTGGCGACGGTTTCCGCGACTCCTGGAGAGTTATGCACCCTTCCGGAGCACTTTCAGCGTGCACAACTCTCCAGAAGTCGCGGGTGGGGGCGGTCACGCGGCCTCCTTGGCGGTGGTGACGACGGTGTCGAGCAGGGCGGCGATGTCGCCGGCCGTGGTCAGCGGATTCGTCAGGGTGAGCTTGAGCGCGACCCGTCCGCGGTGCCGGGTGCGGCCGACGACGGCGCGGCCGGACGCCAACAGGCGCCGCTGGACGGCCACGTTGAGCTCGTCCAGCCGGGCCTCGCCCAGCCCGGCCGCACGGCAGCGGAACAGCACCATCACCGTCTGCGGCGGCGCCAGCAGCTCCAGCTCCGGCCGGTCGGTGACGGCGTCGCCGGCGGACGCGGCCAGGTCGACCAGGTGCTCGACCATCGCGGCCAGCCGGCGCCGCCCGGTCGCCCGCAGCGACACGAGGATCTTCAGCGCGTCGAACCGCCGCGACGTGTCCAGTGATCGGTCGACGAGGTTGAGCACGTCCGCGTCGTCGGTCCGGTTCAGGTAGTCGGCCGGTTCGCGCACGCTGCCCAGCAGCGCGGCGTCGCGGACCAGCAGCACGCTGGCGCCGATCGGTTGCCACCACAGCTTGTGCAGGTCGGCGGTGATCGAGTCGGCCCGCTCCAGACCGGTCAGAAGCGGCCGCAGCCGGTCGCTGAGCAGCAGCGCTGACCCGACCGCGGCGTCCACGTGGAACCACGCGCCGGCGTCCGCGGCCCGGTCGGCCAGGGCGTCGAGCGGATCGATCCCCCCGGTGTCGGTGGTGCCGGCCGTCCCGACGACGGCGATCGGCACGGCTCCGGTCTGCCGCAGCCCGTCCAGGCAGCGGTCCAGCGCGGGGACATCCATCCGGCCGGCGTCGTCGGTGGCCACCGCGACGACGGCGTCCCGGCCGAGGCCCAGCACGGCGGCCGCCTGCCGGACGCTGACATGGGCCGCGGAGGAGGCGAGGATGCGCCACCGCGCGGCCACCGGCGGCAGCCCGTTGACGTTCGCGCCCCCGGCCGCGTGGTCGCGTGCGAGCAAGAGACCGAGCAGGTTCGACGCCGTCCCGCCGGCGGTCAGCACGCCCGACGCGGCGGCCGGCAGCCCCGCCAGCGTGCCCAGCCTGCTCACCAGCCGGTCCTCGACGTAGGTGGCGGCCGGCGCCTGGTCGAAGGAGTCCATCGACTGGTTGGTGACCGCGATGGCCAGCTCGGTCGCGGCCGCCGTCAGCAGCGTCGGCGGATGCAGGTGAGCCGCGCACCACGGATCGGTGACTCGGGCGCCGTTGGCCAGCACCTGCCGCCCGACGTCGGCCAGCACGTCGCGCAGCGGTTCGGCGTCGTCAGGCAGGGGTTCGACGGCGGCGGCCGCCGTTCGCAGCCCGGCCGGGTCCAGTGCCGGGAACGGCGGGCGGTCGTCGGTACCGGCCAGCACGTCCAGCACGTCCGCGACCGCCGCGCGCAGAGCGTCGTGCGAGGCGGCGCTGCCGTCGAGGAACAGCGGTGTGTCGTGGCCGGTCACCGCGGTTCGTCCCGGCTCGCCCGCAGCGCCGCGCCGAACGCGTCGACCACCCGGTCGACCTCCGCCGCGGTGATGATCAGGGGTGGCAGGAACCGCACGACGGCGTCATGCGTGCCGCCCACTTCCACGATGACGCCGCGGTGCAGCATCTCCCGCTGCACCCGGCCGGCCAGCCAGCCGTCCGGCACCGGGACGCCGTCGGCGTCGATCACCTCCGGGTCGACCAGTTCGGCGCCGACCATCAGGCCGCGACCGCGCACGTGCCCGACCCGCGGGTCGTCGGACGCAACCGCCAGCAGGCCCTCGGTGAGCCGGCGGCCGACGTCGCGGGCGTGCTCGACCCACCCGGCCGTCGTGACCTCCCGGATCGTCGCCGCGCCGGCAGCCAGTGCCAGCGTCGAGCCGCGGAACGTGCCGGCGTGCGCGCCGGGCTGCCAGCCGTCCAGGGCACCCCGGTGGACGATGACCGCGAGCGGCAGCCCACCACCGATCGCCTTCGAGAGCACCAGGACGTCCGCCTCCAGGCCGACGGCCTCGCTGGCCCACAGGTCACCGGTGCGGCCGAGACCGGTCTGGACCTCGTCGGCGATCAGCACGGTCCCCGCCGCCCGGGTGGCCCGGCGGACGGTGCCGGCGAACGCCGCCGGCATCGGGTGCACGCCGCCCTCGCCCTGCACCGGCTCGGCGATGACCGCGGCCGGCGCGGCGATCCCGCTGAGGTCGTCGGCCAGCGCCCACTCGACGACTCTGCCGGCCATGCCCGCGGCGTCGTGCAGGCCGAACGGCGAACGGAACGCCGTCGGGAACGGCAGGTGGTGCACGTCCGGCAGCAGCGTGCCCAGCGGCTCCTTCGCCGAGCGGCGGCCGGTGAGCGCCAGCGTGCCCTGGGTCATGCCGTGGTAGGCGCCGCCGAAGGCGAGCACCCCGGACCGCCCGGTCGAGGTGCGGGCCAGTTTGACCGCGGCCTCGACGGCGTCGGCGCCGCTCGGGCCGCAGAACAGGATGCGCCCGTCGCGCAGGTGTTGCGGCAGTACTTCGAACAGCTGGGTGACGAAGCCGTCGCGGACCGGCGTCGGCAGGTCCAGCGTCGACAGGGGCGCACCGGAGTCGAGAGCGTCCCGGATCGCCTGCACCACCACCGGATGGTTGTGGCCGAGGGCCAGCGCACCGGCGCCGGCCAGGCAGTCGAGGTAGGCGTTGCCCTGCCGGTCGCGGACCGTGCACCCGCGTGCCTCGACCAGGGCGATGGGCAGCCGCCGGGGATAGGAACGGGCCGACGACTCCCGGCGGCGTTGCCGTTCGAGCAGCTCGTCGTGGGGTTCGGTCGTTCCGGTTGCTGGTGGATCGGCGAGCTTGACACCCTCGTGGTACGCCACGGGCGCGGTCCTTTCACGGAGAATGATCTGCAGTCAACTAGGTTTGCCTAACCTAACTCAGACCGCAAGTGCCTCCGTGATGCTGCTTGCTGTGCACCCCGAAAATGATCACGTCCACCATGGGTGCACCCGCACCACCATGGATGCATGCCGCGTGGAGCGGGAGAACGCCTGGGGGCGGCCGGCAGTTCGACCCGAAGACCGCCCGGCCGGGCGGCGAGCGGAGCGGCTGCGGCGGAATCGACGCGCCGCCGCTCCGTCGTCAGGTCTGGGCCCGCTCCGCGAGCGTCCCCGTCAGCGGGCCGTTCGGCGACATGGCGATGCAGATGATCTCGCGGCTGGACACCCAGCGATCCTCGGCCGGGTAAATGTAGGTGAACCCGATGGTCATGTTCTGGGCCGCCGAGGGTGCGTAAGCCCACAGCAGGTCATTGCACCTCTGGTCAGCCTCCGCGAAGACCGCATCCTCGCCCGGGTAGGGTCCACGCTCCAGCTCGACGATGCCGAACACCTCGCCTTCGTGCGGCTGCGCGCACGGCACGGCAGGCAGTGAGAAGACCCTGGTCGTCTCCTCCAGGTCGTTGACGCAGTCGCCGACCCCCAGCTTCTCCGGCGCGAGATCCCCCGCCTCGGTGACGCGACCCGACTCGTCGCGGTCGGCCCGGTCCGTGGTGCCGACCGCGCTCAGGGTGATGATGAGCGTGAGCCAGACGCCGGACGCCACCAGCCCGCCGATCGCGTGCTTCTTGCCGGGCTGGTTCCGGTCGCTGAGCTGGACCAGCGCGATGATGGCGCAGGTGATGGCCAGCGGGAAGACGGCGAAGACCCCGAACAGCAGCGCGGCCACGGCGAGCTTGTTCGTGGACGGGTCGCGTGGCGGCCCCTCTTCGGCAGCCCATGGGTTGTACGGGCCGGGTGTGTAGGGCCGGGGTTCGAAATACGGCCGCGGCTGCGGATGGGGCTGCGGCGGTTGTGCTGGCTGGGCGTACGGGTCCGCCCCGGGATCGGACATGGTGCGGACGGTAGCGCCTCGGCCGGACAGATGCCTCACAACATGACATTGCATAGGTCTCGTGCGGAACGTAACGCGGCGATAACCTCTGCCCTACATCGGCCGATCTTCAATGGTCGAGCTTGTGCCCTGTCGGTCCCGGAGAGGAACGCGTCATGAGGCTTACCGATCAGCCCCGTTCGAAGCGCCGCCTGGTGGTGGCCGCCGCTGCCGCCACGCTCGCGCTGACGGTCGTCGCCGTCCCGCCCACCGTCGGCGCCGCGGAGTCGAGCCTGCCCAGCGGCAACACCGAGTACCGCACGCTGGCCGACTACGAGGCGGACATGGCGGAGCTGGCCACCGAGCACCCGGACCTGGTCAAGCCGATCACGTTGCCGTACGCGACGACGTCCGGCCGCACCGTCCACGGCATCGAGATCAGCCGCGACGTCGACGTCGACAACGGCAAGCCGGTCTTCGTCAATGTCGGCATGCACCACGGCAACGAGTTCCCCAGCGGCGAGCTGACCATGGAGTTCGCCATCGACCTGGTCGAGAGCGCGGCCGCCGGCGACCCGTACGTCACCCGGCTGCTCGACGAGGCCCGCGTCGTCGTCGTGCCGGTGGTGAACGTCGACGGCTTCGTCCGCGGCCGCCGCCAGACCGACACGAACACCGACATGAACCGCAACTACGGCCTGGGCTGGCTGCCTATCTCCACCGGTGGCGCGGCGGCATGGTCGGAGCCGGAGACCCGCAACATCGAGTGGTTGCTCTCCACCCGGCAGGCCACCGTGTTCAACACCCAGCACACGTGCATCCAGGTGGTGCTCTACCCGCCGCTGCAGCTCGAGGCCGGCCCGGCCCAGGACGTCGACCGGCTGCACGCGCTGGCCTCGCAGGTGGCGGCGGCGTACGGCCCCAATTACAAGGCGCTGCCGTCGGCGGAGGACTACGAGACCACCGGAGAGGCCATCGACTGGGCGTACTTCGCCACCCGTGGCCTGTCCATCACCACCGAGACCTGCCCGGACGCGGGCGTGGCGCGCACCTACCAGACGCAGGTGCTGGACGTGTACGACGAGCACCGCCAGGCCGCGTTCACCATGCTGGAGACGGCGGCCGACCCGGCCGAGCACGCCGTCATCGCCGGCCAGGCACCGAAGGACGCGGTGTTGCGCATCACCAAGTCGTTCGACATGTACACCAGCCCATATCTCCAGGCGGACGGCTCGACCCGTCCGTCGTCGTTCACCACCACGCTCACCGACGATCTCGACATCGCCAGCCGCAACGGCAAGTTCGAGTGGTCGGTCAACCCGTCGTACCGGCCGATCCCCGCCTACCAGGCCAGCGGTGTCGAAGGGAACCAGACGGGGTTCTACACCGAGCCGTGGATCCTCACCTGCGAGCGGCCGGACGGCACGGTGCTGCAGACCGTCCCGGTGAACGTCGACCTAGGCGAGCGGGTGACCGTCGACCTCAAGGAGTGCCGCCGCGAGTTCCACCGCGACCGCAGCTGACATTCGCCCCTCCCTTCTCCGACCCGGAAATGATCACGTTGCGTTGGGGTTCTCCCGCTTCACCAGGGATGCTTGCCTGGTGAAGCGGGAGAACGCCTGGTGTCGGGTCGCCGCGCCCACCCAACCCGAGCCATACCGGCCCGGGTTGTCGGCCCGGCGTGTGAAGATGGCGGCATGGGTGAGGACCGCTCCGCACTGAGCCGGCCGGACGCCTCCGCGGCGGTGTCCCATCTCGGCTGGCGTTATCTGCTGGGCCGGTTGCACACCGGCGTCGCCGTCGGGTCCCTGGCCGAGGCGGCCGAGGTCGCGACGACGGCGGCGCAGGCGGCCGGCACGTCGGCGAGCCTCTCACTCGACCTGCGCCGTGACCGGGTGCTGCTCGCCGTCCAGGACCCAGCGATCGCCGACGTCACCCCGGCCGATGTCGAGACGGCCGGACGCATCACGACGGCGTTGCTCGCGGCCGGCCGGCACTCCGACCCTGGCCTCGGAGAGGGCGGCCGCGTCGTGCAGTCCCTCGAGATCGGCATCGACGCCATCGACATCCCGGCCATCCGGCCGTTCTGGAAGGCAGTCCTCGGCTACACCGACGAGCCGGGGCACGAGGGTCCGGAGGACCCCCTGGTCGACCCTCGCGGCCAGGGTCCGGCCGTGTGGTTCCAACAGATGGACGCACCGAGACCGCAGCGCAACCGCATCCATCTCGACGTGACGGTCCCGCACGACGAAGCGGAGAACCGGCTGCGGGCAGCGCTCGCCGCCGGTGGCCGGTTGGTGTTCGACGCCATGGTGCCGGCGTTCTGGGTGCTGGCCGACCCCGAGGGCAACGAGGCGTGCATCTGCACCTGGCAAGGGCGGGACTGAGGTGAGCGCCGACGCCAACCCGGGCGACGTCCTGCGGCGCATCGCGTACCTGCTGGAGCGGGCGCGCGAGCCGACGTATCGAGTACGCGCCTTCCGCACCGCGGCGGCCGCAGCGGACACCGTCGGCGGGGCGGAGCTGGCCGAACGGGTCGCCGCAGGCACTCTCACCGAGCTGCGTGGCATCGGCAAGGTCACCGCCGAGGTCATCACGGAGGCGCTGGCCGGTGAGGTTCCGGTCTACCTCCGTCGCCTCGAAGCCACCGCCGGGCAGCCGGTCGCCGAGGGTGGTGCCGAGGTCCGCGCGGCACTCCGCGGCGACCTGCACACCCATTCGGACTGGTCCGACGGCGGCAGCCCGATCCCGGAGATGGTGCGTGCGGCGGCCGGGCTCGGCCACCAGTACATCGCGCTGACCGACCACTCGCCCAGGCTCACGGTCGCCAACGGGCTGTCCGTCGAGAGGCTGCGCCGTCAGCTCGACGTCGTGGCCGAGCTGAACGAGCAGTCCGACGGCATCCGCATCCTCACCGGCATCGAGGTCGACATCAACGAGGACGGGTCGTTGGACCAGACCGACGAGCTACTCGGCCGGCTCGACGTCGTCGTCGCGAGTGTGCACTCCAAGCTGCGGATGCCCGCGGACGAGATGACCCGCCGTATGGTCACGGCGATCGCCAACCCGCACGTCGACGTGCTCGGGCACTGCACCGGCCGGCTGGTCACCGGCGGTCGCGGCACCCGGCCGGAGTCCACCTTCGACGCCGAGCTCGTCTTCGCCGCGTGCGAGCGGTTCGGCGTCGCGGTCGAGATCAACTCCCGGCCGGAGCGGCTCGACCCACCGAAGCGGCTGCTGCGACTTGCGGTCGAGGCCGGCTGCTCGTTCGCCCTCGACACCGACGCCCACGCGCCCGGCCAGCTGGACTGGCAACCGTACGGGTGTGAGCGGGCGGCCGCGTGTGGCGTCCCGGTCGAGCGCATCGTCAACACCTGGGCGGTCGACGACCTGCTGGCCTGGACCGGCCGCTCCCGGTGATCAACAGGGAGTTGCTACCGCTGGAGGGGGCGTAGCTTCCTGTCGATCACGGGATGCTGGATCCCGCCGACGGGTCGCGGCGAGGCCGAAGCCGAGTGCCAGCGCCGCCATGGCCGCGCATCCCCACAGTGCTGCCGTCGGTCCGGCTCCGTCCACCAGCACGCCGAGCACACTCGTCGTGCCGGCGGCGATGCCGATGCTCAGCCCGAGCGCCACCCCGGACGCCAGCCCAGCGTGCCTCGGCAGAGCGTCCTGGGCGACGATGACCAGCGGATACACGCTGCCCTCGATGGCCAGCCCGATCAGCACCAGCAACGCGACCGCCATGACCGTCGTCGACAACGGCAACATCGCCGTCAGCGGTAGCAAGACCGCCACCGAGACCACGATGACCGGGCGGCGGCCATGCCGGTCGCCTAGCCACCCGCCTGCATAGGTGCCGACGGCACCGGCCACCAGCATCGCGGTGACGGCGGCGCTGCCGAGACCGACGCCCGCGCCGAGCACCTCGTCGAACCACACCGGCGCGAACGCCATCAGGCCGAAGAGCACCGCGGTGGCGGCCGTCGCACCGGCTGTCGCGTACCCGAACGTCCGCCAGTCGCTGGGGAGACCGGCGAACTCGGCCTCGGTTGCGTCCGACGCGGGACCTGACGCGTCGATGCCGCGGCCCAGGAGCAGCGCGCCGGCCAGCGGGATCACGGCGACCGCGGCCACGGCCGGTAGCCCGAACGCGGCACCGAGCGGCACCGCCAGGGCCGGGCCGAGCGCGAAGCCGATGTTGCCGCCCAGTGCGAACACGCCCAGGGCCGAGCCGGGGCTGTCGCCCGCCGCCGCGCGGGTGGCCCGGATCGCCTCCGGGTGGAAGACCGCTACGCCCAGGCCGCCGGCCAGCAACGCCACCGCGATGGCGGCGAACGACTCCACCGCGGTCGCCAGCGCCAACCCGCCGGCGGCCATCACCAGGCCGAGCGGCTGCAGCCATGCCGCCCGTACGCGGTCGCCGACCAGCCCGGCGACCGGTTGCATCACGGAGGAGGCAAGGCTGCCGGCCAGCACGAGCAGCCCGGCGTCGGCGTAGCTCATGCCGCGGTCGGCGACAAAGAACGGGACCAGTGCCGGGACAGCGCCCTGGAAGAGGTCAGCGCCCACATGTCCCACGGTCAGCCGGGCCACCCGGCCGCGGTGGACGCCCTGACCGGGCAGCACCCGGTCGAGCACGGCGGTCATGGGAGCAGCCCGTTCAGGGCGAGATCGAGAACGGCGCCGGTGGCCCGCTGCGCCGGCCACCGGTGCTCGCGGCGCAGGTGCAGGTACGTCTCGGTGACCTGGACGTACAGCACGGTCGCGGCCTCCTCGGGGTTGTCGAAGGTGCGCAGCGAGCCGTCCAACGCGCCGTCGCGCAGCAGCCGCACGATGGGCGCGGTGAACTCCGCCCGGGTGAGGGAGTCGTCTCCCGGCTCGTGGTAGATCGCGTTGAGTGCGGCGTCGTCCAGTCCGCTCAGCAGGTCGGAGCGTTCGTCGGTGAGCGCGCACACGGCCTCGACGAGCGCGGTCAGCCGGGTCCGGGCGTCGCCGTCGGCGGCCAGGATGGGCAGCAACCGTGCGCTCTCCTCGCGGACCAGTTCGTCACGCAGGGCCGCCAGGATGGCCGTTCTCGTCTCGCCGCGTCGGTACAGGGTGACGCGGGTGATGCCGGCCTCCTTGGCGATGTCGGCCATGGAGGCGGTGCGTAACTCCTGACGCTCGGCGAGCCGCTTGGCGGCTTCGAGCACATCCTGAGACACCCTGTCGTCATTCACGATACAAGGTGTATCACAGGATTCGCGGTCGAGGAAGACTGTCAGCGGTACGAACGGGTGGTTTCCGGCCTGGTTGCGTGTCGCGGTGGGGGCACATCGCCAGGCGATGGCAGGGGAGCGCGTACTCTCTGCGCGCATGGACATCATCCTGATCCCGGGCTTCTGGCTCGACGGCTCGTCGTGGAGCCAGGTCACGCCGGTGTTGGAGCAGGCGGGTCACCGGGTGCGCGCGCTCACGCTGCCAGGGCTGGAGTCAGTCGGGGCTGATCGCAGCGGCATCGGGCTGCGCGATCACGTCGCCGCCACGGTCGCCGCCGTGGACGAGGTCGACGGCCCCGTCGTGCTGGTGGGGCATTCCGGTGGGAGCGCCATCGCGCACGGTGCCGCCGACGCTCGGCCGGACCGCGTCGCGCGGGTGATTCACGTCGACTCCATCCCGCTCGCCAACGGTCAGCCGATCAACGCCGCGCTGCCCGTGGTGGACGGCGAGATCCCGCTGCCCGACTGGTCGGAGTTCGCGGTCGAGGACATGCGGGACCTGGACGACGACCTGCGCGCGGCGTTCCGCGCGCGGGCCATTCCCGAGCCGACGGGCGTGGCCTTCGACCCGCAGGTGCTCACCGACGATCGGCGCTACGACGTCCCGGCCACGGTCGTCGCCTGCGAGTTCACCGGCGAGCAGCTGCGGGAGTGGATGGCCGAGGGTGACCCGGATCTCGCGGAAGTGGCCGCCCTGCGCAAGGTCGAGTACGTCGACGTGCCGACCGGCCACTGGCCGCAGTTCACCAAGCCCGCCGAACTCGCCCAGGCCATCCTCGGGGCGCTCGACCGCACCTGACGTGCGGTCCGCGAGGCGACGAGCGCTCAGCAGGGTGCCGGGGCGATGTTCGCGTTGAGCCGGAACAGGTTGTCCGGGTCGTAGCGCCGCTTCACCTCGGTCAGCCGGTCCCAGGTGGCGCCGGGATAGGCCTCCCGGATGCGCGCCGGGGCGTCGTCGCCGAGGAAGTTGACGTACGCGCCGGGGCCGCCGTTCTGGATCCGCTCGGTGAGCTGGACGACCCAGGCCTCGCGCTCGGTCCGCGTCTCGGGGCCGTCGACGAACGCCGCGACGTTGACCATGAAGCCGCGCCGGCGGTGGGCGTACGCGGTGGCGTCGTCGGGGACCCGCGCGATGGCGCCGCCGAGCGGCCGCAGCTGGGTGACCCGCATCGGAGCCGGGGCCGACGCGAGTTGCTCGAGGATGCCCTCGACCAGCGGCCGGTCGATCTGGTCGGCGAAGAGCGTGCGGGCCACCGCGACCGGGTGGTAGTCGTTGTCCTCGGGTGGGAACATCGCCGCGTACGTCATGGGCTGCACCATGTCGACGATGGGCGTGGCCAGGGCCCGGATAGGGGCGAGCACCTTCTCCGCCTCGTCGACGGGCCCTGCGTAGCAGACCAGCGCGAACGCCACCATGGTGCCGTGCAGTTCCTCCGGCACGAAGGGCATCGGCGGCGCCGGCATGAGGTTGACGATGACCGACAACTCGTCCGGAGCGGCAGCGGCCTCGGTGAGGAAGCCGTGCACGACGTCCGCGGTGGCCGGGAGCATGAGCATGCCGCCCACGATGCCCGGCAGCTCCCGCACCTGGTACTGGAACCGGGTGACGACGCCGAAGTTGCCACCGCCGCCGCGGATGGCCCAGAACAGCTCGGGATGGTTCTCGGCGTCGACCACCAGCACCTGGCCGTCGGCAGTGACGACCTCGGCCGCCACCACGGCGTCGATGGTGAGGCCGTACTTGCGGGACAGGAACCCGACCCCGCCGCCGGTGGTGATGCCGCCGATGCCGACAGTGCCGGTGTCGCCGAAGCCGAGGACCAGCCCGTGCTCGGCGAGCGCCGTGGTGACCTCGCCCGCCGTCAGGCCCGTCTGCGCCCACACGGTGCCGCCGGCGACGTCGACGTCGAGGTCGCGCAGCGCCGCGAGGTCGAGGGTGATGCCGCCGTCGCTGACGCCGTGGCCGACGGCGCTGTGCCCACCGCTGCGGACGGAGAGCTCCATGCCGGTGTCGCGAGCCAGGGCGACGACGGCGGCGACCTCCGCGGTGTCGGCGGGGCGAATGACGACGGCGGGGCGGTGGTCGGCGCCGCCGTAGAAGACGGAGCGGGCGGCATCGTAGCCGTCGTCACCCGGTGCGATGACCTCGCCGGCGAAGTCGGAACGGAGCCGGTCGAGGGAGAGAGTGGTAGGCGTGCTCATGCGGTCAGGGGTCTCCTTCGCGTGTCGTGGCGCCGTGGCCGGTACGACCCGGGCAGCGTGTCGGGTACGACACTGCCCGGACGCGCTGACAGATCGCTCACAGAACGGTGTCAGCGCCACGCGCCGGCTGGGCCTCGGACTCCATTCAAGCCGAAGCCACCGACAAGGTCGGAACGGTTTTCGCGCACAGCTCGACCGGCCGGGGCGCGTGGAGCGGGCCGGACGGACTGGGTAGCCTGTGCCCGGGGCCTCTAGCTCAATTGGCAGAGCAGCGGACTTTTAATCCGCGGGTTCAGGGTTCGATCCCCTGGGGGCCCACCTCTGGTTCGGAGACTTCGCATACGACCGATCCGCAGGTTCACGGTTCGAGGTCATCGTCATGACGAGTGCCTTCAGAGGTCCACGTGATTCGTGCGCGGCACCAGCACCGTCGCCCTGGTCTCCGGGGCGGCAAGCGACGTGTCGGCCCTTGGCTCGAACCGACACGTCTAGCCGAAGCTCCGTCGCGCGCCGAAACGGCGGCTTGCTGTAACGTACCCGCTCGACGAATTGACATGTGCCCGCCTGCGTGTTCTACAGGCATGGGGCGACGAACGACCTGTCGCTGCGTTTCCGTGGTGAAGTCTCGTTGGGATCGCCGACACCTTGAGGGCTGTGGGAGGGGGCAACCGAGGTGATGGACCGCTATCAGTTCAACCGACTCTTGGCCGAGGCAGCGCGCGACATGGCGGACGAGCCGGGCACGCAGCTCACATTGGACCGGGCTGTTCTGATGGCCACCGACATCATCGAGAACTGCGACCTTGCCGGAATCTCCCTCGTCCACCGGAGCGGGATCGACACCCCCGCCGCCAGTCACAAACAACTCCGGCAGATCGACGAGTTGCAGTACGAGCTGAACGAAGGTCCCTGCCTCGATGCTCTGAAACAGACCGACGTGTTGGCCGTCACCAACCTGGCCGAAGACCCCCGCTGGCCGAACTGGGGGCCCCGCATCGCCGCCGAGCTCGACATCCACTCCTCGATGAGCTTCCGGCTCTTCACGACCGGCGAGAACCTGGGTGCGCTTAACCTCTACGCCACCAAGATCGACGCCTTCAGTCACGAGGATCTCCTCGACGGGCTCGCGTTGGCCGCTCACGCAGCAGTCGCGCTGGCGGCGGCCGTCGAGGAGGACCATCTGCACCGAGCGTTGGATACCCGCCGCATGATTGGCGAGGCGACCGGCATTCTCCGCGAACGCTACGGCCTCACCACCGGCCAGGCATGGGGCGTCCTGCGCCGCATCTCCTCCCATCACAACATCAAGCTCCACCAGGTGGCCGAGCAACTCGTCGACATCGGCACTCTCCCCGACAGCAGCGGATGATCGGATGGCTCGAACCGAGCCAGCAGGTGTGCGCCAGAATCTCGGCCGCGTTGAGCGAGGCGGAACGCACTCTCATGCCGATGACCGGCGGGGCCCTCTGACGGTCCACGCTGGTTGAGGCTGGTTCGACCGACAGAGACGGGCCCAGCTCAGATCATGGGAGCAGTCGGTAGAAGCGCCAGTAGTCGGTGTCGATCGGCAGGGTCTGCACATCGCGGAAGCCTGCCTGGAGGGCATAGTGACGAAGCACCGAGGGGCGCATCACGGCCCCGGTGGCCGCGGTCTGAGGGTCTGCCATGGCGCCGGGTAGGCAGGAAACCACGCTCCAGCCGTACTCGGTTCGTTCCCGGAGCGAGGCGGGTGCGGCGAACTCCTCGTTGACCAACCCGTCGACCACGAGCATGATCCCGTCCTGGGCGAGGATCTGCCGGGCGGCACCGAGCGCGTCGACGGGCCGCGACATGTCGTGCAGGGCCTCGAAGATGGTCACCAGGTCATACCCGCCCGGATTCCCGAGGTTGGCGGCGTCAGCGACTGAGAACGTCACGCGATCGGCCACGCCGGACCGTTCGGCATTCCGGCGAGCGGCGGTGATGGCGTCGGGGTCGAGGTCAACGCCGTCCACGTGGACGCTGGGGTACGCGCGCGCCATGGCGATGCTCGACCAGCCGGTGCCGCACGCCACGTCGGCGACCCGTGCCGGCGGTTCTGCCCGTAGCCGGACGTCGACGTCGGCGATCGCGGGAAGCCATTCGTTGCCGAGCAGGTTGATGAACCGGGACCGGTTGGGGTCCGCCCGACCCTCCGGCTCCCACGGCAGGGGCGGCGGCGCATTCCCAGCTCGGAACGCATCCACCAGCTGCGGAAGCCGGCGCCCAGCGCGCACGAGGTCCACTGCGACGTGGGCCTCGTACCGGACATCGTCGGGGTCGGCGAGGACAGGGATGTGCTCCGCCGGCAACCGGTACCGCCGAACGAGCGGGTCCGCCCGCGGTTCGTCGACATCGATGAGTCCGCTCACCGCGTGCTGCTCGAGCCATTCACGTGCGTAACGCTCGGCTGTCCCCGTCCGGTCGGCAAGCTGCGAGGAGCTGGCCGGACCACCCTCTGCCAGCGCCCGGTACAGCCCGAGCCGTACGCCGAGGTAGATCGTGTACAGCTCCAACGCCGCAACGGCACTGTTGGACATCCGCTCGCGCAGGGCCTCCGTGCGGTCCACGCCGGGACGCGAATCCACGGGGGCGCTCCGCGTGTCGAACGGTTCGGGTTCGCTCTCGGACATCACCGCCACCTCCCGGTACAGCTCAGGACAGCACGCGGTAGGTCACATGTGTGACCAGGCTCGCCGCCCGCGACGACACTTGTTCGAGTTCCAGCGTCGGTACTCCCTCGAACAGCCGCGTGCCCGCGCCGAGCGTGAGCGGCACGATGTGCAGCCGCAGTTCGTCGATCAGTCCGGCGGCGAGGTACTGGTTGATGGTCGTGGCGCCGCCCATGATCGCGACGTCGCCGTCGCCGGCCGCCGCGCGTGCCTGTGCCAGCGCGGCCTCGATTCCGTCGGTGACGAAGTGGTAGGTGGTGCCGCCGTCCATCGGCTGCGGCTCGCGTGCGTGGTGGGTGAGCACGAACACCGGGGCGTGGTAGGGCGGGTTGTCGCCCCACCAGCCGTTCCATTGCCGGTCCCACTCGCCACGCACCGGGCCGAACATGTTGCGCCCCATGATGAATGCTCTTGCGGCGGTCATCTGCTCGATCTCGGCCTGGTTCTCGTCGGCGGTTTCGGAGTACCAGGCGTGCAGCTTGTCGCCCCAGCCGTCGCCTCCGTCGTCGCCGAACGGGCGTTCCTCGCTCTGGTTGAGCCCGGCCGTGTACCCGTCGGCTGTGACTGTGATGCCGCTGATCACTCTGCCGGTACGTGTGGTCATGCTCTCCTCCTCGTAGCGGCCTCGGTCGCCGTCCGCAGGGAGCCTGCAAGGGCCACCGTACGGGTCCGTGTCCGCGGGTCACTGTTTCCTGCTGGAGCCAACTGTGTCCTAGGGACACTGTTTTCGCAAGGCTCCCGTGGAGAGCCGTTTCACCGATCGCAGGTCGACGGGGTGCGGCGCGACGGCCGAGCCATGCGGGCGATATGACCCGGCAGGCCCGGCCGTCCGCGGTACGTGACCGTGCGGCTCAGGAGCTGATGCGACTGCGGGTCTGGCGGCGCTAGCTTCGGGCGAGCGGGCTGAGCTGGTCCTCACGGTGCACGTCGGTGACGGCGACGGCCGATGTCCCGTCCGCCGGGCACGCGGCGGCCCATTTCGCCGCGTGGACCTATCACGCCCGCGAAGGTGCCCGACGGGTTGGCCGGTACGGCGAGACTTTCGCACCGCCACCGACCCGTCAAACCCCCACGCCGCTCCGGACGCTCAGCGGGGCAGGAAGGTGCGGACGGACTGGGCGACGGTGTCGGGGGCCATCCAGAACGCGGAGTGGTCCTGGCCGGGCAGGATCTCGACGGTGACCTGCGGCAGGATCTCGGCAAGCGCGTGGGCGCCTTCGACAATGAACGGCTCGCTGTTCTCGCCGACCAGCACCATGACCGGCGCGTCGATGGACCAGCGGTCGCGGGGGAGCGGCCGGCCGTCCTGCGTGCCTTGCATGATGCGGCCGTCGTAGGCGTAGGTGTGGGCGAGTGCGGCCATCTCGTCCCACGACGGGTCCTGCTTCATGCCCGCGACCCACTCAGCCGGAACCCCGACCACCTCGGTCATGAAGTACTCGACCGCCTCGCTGCGCTTGCCTGCCGCGACGAGAGCCTCCTGGTGCTCGACGTAGCCGGCGGGCGCCGGCGGGCGCGTGTCGCTGACGATGAACGGCGGCTCGAAGAGGTGCAGCGCCGTGACCTTGGAGCCGAGCGCGCTGGCGGCGTCGAGCGCGAGCACGCAGCCGCCGGAGCCGCTGATCAGCGCGGCCCGGCCGCCGACGGCGCCGATGAGCGCCTCGATGTCCTCGATCTCGCGGGCCGGGTCGTACGGCTGCGGGTCGCCGCTGCCGCCGCGGCCGCGTCGGTCGAAGTTGACGACGGTGAAGTCCTTCGCCAACTCGGTGGCGATGCCGACGACGCCGGTGTGGTCCTCGGCGACGGTGCTGATGACCACGACGGCGGGGCCGGAGCCGGCCGTCTCGTACGCGATGGTGGTGCCGTCCTTGGAGGTCAGGGTGTTCATGGTGGTTGCCTTTCGGGTGCGGGTTTGGTCGATGTCGGTGTCGAGGCGGGCCAGCGCCTCCTGGTAGCCCTCCGCCATGCCGAGCGCGATGGCCTGCTGGAGGGCGTCACGGTCGGAGAACACGGCGGTGATGGCGACCCTGGTGCCGGTTCCGTCGGCGGTGAACGTGACGTCGGTGGGGACGCCGTCGCCCGTGACGGTCCAGTCCGCTGCGGCAAACTGGTCGAGGTAGCCGAGCCGTTCGCGCGGCACCACCTCGCGGTAGGTGGCGACGATGTGGACGGGATCGGCGGATCCGTCGTCGGGAACCATGGAGAACCGCCACTGGCCCCCGGGGCGGACGTCCATCAGGTCGACGGTGGTGGTCCAGCCGTGCGGTCCCCACCAGCGGGCGATGGCGTCGGGGTCGGTCCACGCTGTCCACACGCGCTCGGCCGCAGCGCGGTAGTGTCGGCTGATCGTCAGCATCTTGGTCTGCTCGTCGATGACGATGCCGTCGGTGGTCACGAGCTGTCTCCGTTCGGGTCGGTGTCGTCGAGGAAGTCGCCGAGGCGGTCCAGCCGCTCGGCCCACAGGAAGGCGAAGCTCTGCGACCACGCGCCGATGTCGCGCAGGGGCTCGGGTCGCAGTTGGTAGATGCGTTGCTGGGCCTGCCGGGTCGCGGTGACGACGCCGGCATCGGCCAGCAGTCGCAGGTGCCGGGACACGTGCGGCTGGGCCATCCCGAGCGCGTCGACGATGGCGCCGACGCTGTGCGGGCCGGAGCGCAGCAGTTCGACGATGCGGAACCGGTTGGGCTCCGCGATGACGCTCAGCCGATGCTGCAGCAACTCGTCCATGCACTGAACATACATCCAAACATATATACACGCAAACAGATGTTCAGGGTGCAGTGTCTGGTTTGGTGACCGTCACCACATATCTATTGACATTCGATAGGTAGTCATCGAAGGTCGATGCATGACGACGATGGGTCGGGCGGTGGGGCTGCTTCGGGTCCTGCTCGCCGTTCTGTTTGCCGGTCTGGTCGTGGCGCAGGTGGCGATCCTGCCGGGAACGCTGGCGTACCTGGCGGAGGAGGAGCCGGACCTGGCATACCTGCGCTGGCCGATGCTCGTGTTCTCGATCGTGGAACTGGTGTGCGTCCAGGTCGTGATCGTGTGCACCTGGAAGCTGCTCACCATGGTCAAGGCTGACCGGATCTTCAGCGAGGCCGCCTTCGCGTGGGTGAACACCATCGTGTGGTCCATGGGAACCGCCTGGGTGCTGCTGTTCGGGGTGTTCGTGTACGTCACGGCCGTGGTGTCGGGGCCCGGGCTGCCGGTCCTGCTGTTCGGGACGGTGCTGGCCGGCGGCGTGCTGGTCCTGCTCATGGTCGTGATGCGGGCGCTGCTCCGGCAGGCCACGACGCTGCGCAGCGACATGGACGCGGTGATCTGATGCCCATCGTGGTGCGCATCGACGTCGAGCTCGCCAAGCGCAAGATGAGCGTCGGCGAGTTCGCCGAGCGGGTCGGGCTGACGCCGGCGAACGTCGCGGTGCTGAAGAACGGCCGGGCGAAGGCCGTCCGCTTCAGCACCTTGGAGGCGATGTGCCGGGTTCTCGACTGCCAGCCCGGCGACCTCCTCGAATGGGTCGACGAGTGACGCCGTCGACGGTGGCCGACGTGCTGGTGGTCGGGGCCGGGCTGGCCGGGCTGCACACGGCCACCCGGCTCGCCGAGCACGGTCACGACGTCCTCGTGGTCGAGCGGCGGCCCCGGCTCACCGGCGCGATCCGGACCACCGGCATCTTCGTGCGGCGCACGCTGGACGACTTCGCGCTACCCGCCGACTGCCTCGGTCCGCCGATCCGGCGGGTCGTCCTCTACCCACCCAGCCGGCGCCGCCCGGTGAGCCTGGTCAGCGAGCGGGACGAATACCGCGTCGGTGACATGGCGGGGCTCTATGTCGCCGCGGCCCGGACCGCGTCCGACGCCGGAGTCCGGATCATGTTGGGCACCGCTTTCACCGGCCGGGGGGCGGGCTGCTTCGTCGCCACCGGCCCGGACGGTCCGATCAGCGTCCGTGCCCGGTTCGTCGTCGGCGCCGACGGTGCCCGCTCAAGGGTCGCCCGCGACCTCGGCCTCGACCGCAACCGGCACCTGCTGGTCGGAGCGGAGGAGGTCTTCCCGATTCGCGGCGGGGCGGATCCGCCCGCCTTCCACTGTGTCCTCGACCCGTCGCTCGCGCCCGGCTACCTGGCGTGGGTCGTCAACGACGGAGAGCATGCGCACGTCGGTGTGGCCGGCTACGCCGACCGCTTCCCGGACGGCATGCGGCGGTCACTGTCGAGGTTCCGTGCGTCCGCCCCCGGGCTGGCCGGCGCCGGGAGCCCGGACGAGGTGGAGAAGCGCGGCGGGCCGATCCCCGTCGGCGGGATGCTGCGCCGCATCAGCTGCGTCGACGGACTTCTCGTCGGGGACGCGGCGGGGGCGGTCTCTCCACTCACCGCGGGCGGGCTCGACCCGTGCCTGCGGCTGTCCGAGCTCGCCGCGGCCGCCCTCGACGAGGCGCTGCGAACCGGCCGTCCGGATGCACTGGCCCGGTACGACGGCTCCGCGCTGCGGGCCCGCTTCCGCGGGCGGTTGTTGCTGCGTCGGGGCCTGGCCCAGGTGCGCACGCCCACCATGGCGGCGACGGCGTTCACCCTGCTGCGCACCCCGTTCGGCCGGGCGGCGGCCGGCCGCATCCTGTTCGGCGACGGGTCCTTTCCGGACCCATGAGGCGCCGGAGAGGACCGGCCGTCACGCCGGCGCCTGAGCCACGGTGAAGTGCCGGTCGGTGCCGGGCCGTTCGAGTTCGTCGACGGCGGCGACCGCGAGGTCCTCGGCGCTGATGCGCGACGTGCCATCAGCGTCGGTGAGCAGGGTGGTGGTGCCGCGCCGGTACCGGCCGGTGCGCTCGCCGGGTTCCAGCAGGGCCGGTGGGCTGAGGTACGTCCAGGCCACGCCTGGGTGGTCGCGGCAGGCCCGCAGCTGGGCCAAGCTGGCGGCGGCGATGGTGCGCCACTGTGCCGGCACATACGCGGGGTCGTCGACGACGCGGAGGCCCGGCGCGTTGGGTGAGGCCAGTGGGCCGGCGCCGCCGATGACGACGACGGGTGCCCCGGCTGTCCGGGCGGCGTCGAGGACGGTCGTGGTCAGGGCCGCCAAGGTGTGCTCGCGGCCGGCGCCGGGACGGACGGCCAGGAACACGGCGTCGACGCCGTCGAAGAGAGGTGTCAGCGTCTGCGGCTCGTTCGCGTCGACGGCGACGGAGACGATCCCGGCAGCCGTGGACGGTCGCGGGGTCCTTGCCGCGGCGATCACGTGGTGGCCGCGGGTGGTGGCTTCGGTGACGAGCCGGCTGCCGACCATGCCGGTGGCGCCGATGACGGAGATCCTCATGGACGGGACGGTCCCTTCGCGCGACGCGGGGTGAGTTGGCCGGCGACGAGCGCGGCGAGGGCGAGCGCGAACCCGGCGACCTGAGCCGCGGTGAACGTCTCCGCCAGCAGCACCATGCCGAGGACGGCCGCCACCAGGGGAGAGAGCAGGCCGAGCAGGGCGGTGGCGGTGACGGGAAGCGTCCGGAGCCCGTTGAACCACAGGCTGTAGGCGAGGAGCCCGCCGACGATGCCGAGCCACGCGTAACCGGCGACGGCCGGCGGATCGATCTGAGCGGGGACGCCCTCGACAAGCGCGACCGGGACGAGGAGGGCCAGGCCGCCGGCCGTCAACAGCCAGCCCGCGAATGCCACGGCTCCGACCTCGGGTGGCCGCCCCCACCGCTTGGTGAGCGTCACGCCCAAGCCCATCGAGGCGGCACCGGCCAGGCCGGCGAACACTCCCGCGGTGTCGAGCGCGGCTTGCGAGTCGAGAACGACCAGTCCGACGCCGGCCACACCGGCGACGCCCCAGGCCAGCCGCCAGGTCGAGAGCCGTTCCGAGAGCACGCCCATGGCCAGGAACGCGACGATGATCGGCTGGGTCGCGCCGAGCGTCGCGGCGACGCCGCCGGGCAAGCGTTCGGCGGCCAGGAACAGCAGTGGGAAGAACGCCGCGATGTTGAGGACGCCGAGGACCGCGGCCTTCCACCACCAGTCGCCGCGCGGGAGGACGCGGGAGATCGCCAGCGCCAGCAGGCCGGCAGGCAGCGCCCGCATCAGCGCGGCGAACAGCGGATGCCCTGCGGGCAGGAGCTCGGTGGTGACGACATAAGTGCTGCCCCAGACCGCCGGGGCCAGTGCGGTGATCAAGGTGAGCGGCAGGCGCGCCGTATCCGGGCGAGGGGCATCGAGCAGGGTGATGGTCACCCCTCCACCCTCATCCACCACGATCGATGAGTCCAACACATGCTTTTCAATACAGCTATCGTGATTCACGATAGATGGATGGAGCTTCAACAGTTGCGCTATGTGCTGGCCGTGGCCGAGACCGGCAACTTCACCCGCGCCGCTCGGCAGTGCTTCGTGGTCCAGTCGGCGCTGAGTCACCAGGTCGCCGCGCTGGAGCGGGAGCTCGGGTTCACCCTGTTCGCCCGCACCAGCAGGCGGGTGGAGCTCACGGCTGCCGGCGAGGCGTTCCTCCCCGCGGCCCGTGCCTGTCTCGAGTCGGCCGGCCGGGCCGTCGCCGACGCCGCCGCCGCCCTCGGCCACGTGCGCGGCACGCTCACCGTCGGCGTCATCCCCACCGTCACGGCTGTGGACGTTCCGTCCGCGCTGCGCGACTTCCACTACGAGCATCCGCAGGTGCGTATCGCGATGCGGGTCGGCGGGAGCCACGACCTGTGCGCGGACGTGCGCTCCGGTCAGGTCGACGTCGCGCTGCTGGGGCTGCCGGAGGGGGATCAGCCGCGCGGAGTCCGCTCACGGGTACTGGCCCGCGACGAGCACGTGGCCGTCGTCGCCCGCGACCACCACCTGGCCGGACGGGCCGGCGTCAGCCTCGACGACGTCGCCGCGGAGACCTTCGCCGACTTCCCGGCCGGTTCACCGGGACGGGCACAGAGTGACCTGGCGTTCGCCGCGGCCGGCCTGACGCGCGACGTCGCCTTCGAGGCCATGGCGGCCGACTTCCTGCTCGGCCTGGTCCGGCAGGACCTCGCGATCGCGCTGCTGCCCTCGGCGTTCGCGCCCACAGCCCCGGACCTGGTGGCGATCCCACTCGTCGGCGGGCCCACACGAGTGGAGTACCTGGCCTGGAGCGACTTCAACCCGAGCCCGGCCGCGTCGGCGTTCCTCGACGTGCTGGACCGGCGTGCGGCTGACGAGCCCGTCGGCGACTGACCCGCGATGGACGACGCCGGGGCCGTGACGTCGGCCGGCGCCGACGGGCCAGCGATTCGCGGGGCGCGCAGGGGGTTGCCAAAACAGTGTCCATGGGACACAGTTTGCGTACACGCCATCGACCTGGCGATACGGAAAGGAAGGCAGACATGACAAAGGTCGTCTACGACATGAGCATGTCCCTCGACGGGTTCGTGACCGCAGCCGGCATCACCGCGGACGAGCCCCTCGGCGCCGGCGGTGAGCGCCTGCACAGCTGGGCCTTCCCCGGCGCCGACGAACGCAGCGCCGCCTTGGTGAAGCAAGGCCAGCAGAGCCTCGGGGCGATGATCACCGGGCGGACCACCTACGACGCATCGCTGCGCTGGTGGGGCCCGGACGGCCCGACCGGCGCGAACCGGGTGCCGTTGTACGTCGTCACGCACCGCGAGACGCCCCGCCCGGCCGACGGGAGCGTGTACACGTTCGTCACCGACGGCATCGACAGTGCGGTGAAACAGGCCAAGGCCACCGCCGGCGACAAGAACGTCGCGATCAGTGGGGTCAGCGTCGGAAGCCAGCTCATCCAGGCCGGATATGTCGACGAGTTGGTGGTCCACGTCGTGCCGCTGCTCTTCGGTGACGGCGTCCGGTTCTACGACCATGTCGGCGGCGACCACGTCGACCTGGAGCTGATCGAAGCGATCCCGACTCCGCACGCCACCCACCTGCACTACCGCGTGGTCGGCCGACGCGACCCGACGTCGGGCTGATCGCCGTCGGCGCGGCGCATACGGCAGGGTGGCCGGTGACGTTCACCGACCCGGGAGGACCGCATCGTGTCGCCTGACCTCGACGTGCCCGCCGCGCCGTACACCGGCTGGACCAGGAAGCACTGGGAGGACGTCGCCGACCGGCTGCTGGCCGCGCCGCGCCGGTACGCGACGCCGGGGCACGGCTTGATCCACCTGCCGGGGCCGGCCAGCAGGTCAGGACGGTGGAGCGACGCGTTCGAGGGGTTCGCCCGGACCTTCGTGCTGGCCGGATTCCGGTTGGCCGGTGCGGGCGGTGCGGATCCGGACGACCTGGCCGGCTGGTACGCGCGAGGCATCGCATCGGGCGTGGACCCGTCGTCGCCGGAGCGCTGGCCCACCATCGCCGAGCGGAAGCAGGCCGCCGTCGAGGCCGCGTCCGTCGCCATCGCCCTGCACGAGACCAGGCCCTGGATCTGGGACCGGCTGAGCGACCGCGCCCGCCAACAGGCGGTCGACTGGCTCGCCGGCATGGTCGGCGCCACCATGCACGACAACAACTGGGTGTGGTTCCAGAACGTCGTCGAGACGTTCCTGGCGTCGGTGGGCGGCCCCTGGGACCACGGCGACATCGAGCGCAACCTGGCCGCGCACGAGCGGTGGTACCTCGGGGACGGCTGGTACACCGACGGCGGTACCAGCAACTTCGACTACTACGCCGGGTGGGCGATGCACTTCTATCCGGCGTGGTACGTCCGGATGGGCGGGCCGGGCGCCGGCGAGCTGGCCGAGACCTACCGCGAGCGGCTGCGCCGGTTCCTCCTCGACGCGCAGCACCTGGTGGCGGCCGACGGCGCACCGGTATTCCAGGGCCGGTCGCTGACGTACCGTTTCGCGATGCTGGCGCCGTTCTGGGCCGGTGAGCTGTCCGGTGCGTCGCCGCTCGCGCCCGGCCTCACCCGCCGGCTGGCCAACGGCGTGCTCAGGCACTTCGTCGACCGGGGCGCCATCGGCGCCGATGGCCTCCTGCCGCTCGGGTGGTACGGAGCGTTCCCCCGGATCCGGCAGCTCTACAGCGGCGGCGGATCGCCGTACTGGGCCAGCAAGGGTTTCGCCGGGCTGCTCTTGCCGCCGGAGCACCCGGTGTGGACACACGAGGAACTGCCACTGCCACTGGAGCGAGACGACGTGCTGGTGAGCCTGCCGGCGCCGGGGTGGATCGTCGCCGGTACCACCTCCGACGGCATCGTGCGGGTGGTCAACCACGGCACCGATCGGGCCGTCGACGGCGCACCAGGCGCGGACCTGCCGTTCTACACCCGTCACGGCTACGCGACCCACGCGGCGCCGGAGCTGTTACAACGGGATGCCCGGCAGCCGATGGACTCCACCGTCGCCCTCCTCGACACCGACGGCGTCCCGTCACACCGCACCTCCTTCGTCCGCGTGCACGTGGGCGGCGACGCCGCGCTGGGCTCACGGGGCCGCAGCCGGTGGTGGGACCTGGCGGCGGCCGGAGGCGACTCGGCGGCGGCCACCGCCTGGCGGATCGGTCCGTGGCTGACCACGGCCTCGGTGGTCCGCGACGGCGTGGAGGTGCGGCTGGCGCGGATGGACCCCGCGGATGCCGAGTCCGGGCGGCCGGGGACCGCGGACGACGACGATCCCGACGCCCATCTGCAGACGAAGACGGGACCGTGGCGGCTGCACGTCGGCGGCTACGCCGTGGCGTCCGATCGAGTGGACACACCCCTGGACCGGCCGGTGGAGGTGGCGGCCGTGACGACGGATCGGGGCATCACGAGCGCCGTGGTCGCGCTGCGCGGCCTCGACGGCGCTGGAGTGTCGACCGCCGTGGGCACCAACCCGCTCGGCCTGCGCTCGGCGGTGCCGTGGGTGGGCACCACCGGTCCGGTGACCCCCGGCGAGATCCACGCCGCCGCGGTGGTGCTCACCGGCAGCCCCGATATCGTCGACCAGGCCGCCGCGATCCGCCTCGACGTGTCGGGCGACCAGGTGACGATCCAGTGGCCGTCCGGCGAGCGCGACACCGTCGTCGTGCCGGGGCCGCCTACGCGGTGAGGTCGTGACGCCAGGTCACCGCGTCGCCAGTGCGATCACCGTGCCGAGCAGGACGTTCGCGCCGGCCTCGACGTCGGCCCAGGAGCTGTGCTCGGCCGGGGAGTGGCTGCGCCCACCGGTGCTCGGGATGAAGATCATCCCGGTCGGCGCGAGCCGGCTCATGTTCTGCGCGTCGTGCCCGGCACCCGACGGCATGAGCCGGGTGGAGTGGCCGCGGCCGGCGGCGACGGACTCGATCAGGTCCTGCAACCCCGAGTCGAGCGGTGCCGGATCGGTGATGCTGTCGCGGGTATGGGTGACCTCCAGCCCGTGCCGGCCAGCGGCGTCACTCGCCGCGGCGACCAGGGCTGTCTCGAGGTCCTCGATGGCCTCCCGGCGCACATCGCGGAAGTCCAGCTGAAGCCGGGCAAGAGCCGGGACAACGTTCGCCCCGCCGGGTTCGACGCCGATGATCCCGCAGGTCGCCACCGCGGTCTCGCTGATCGACGCGGTGATGTCGGGCAGCTGGGCCAGGAACTCCCCGGCGCCACGCAGCGGATCGCGCCGCATCGCCATGGGCGTGGTGCCGGCGTGGTCGGCCCGCCCCGTGAACTCCAGCCGGCCACCGCCCATGCCGACGATGGACGTGACCACGCCGATGTCCGCCGAGGACGTTTCCAGCACCGCTCCCTGCTCGATGTGCAGCTCGACGAACGCGTGCACCGAACCGGCCGGCACCGCGGTCCGGCCGGCGGCCGCGACATCCCAGCCGAGTCCGCCGAGCGCGTCGACCAGCAGGTCGTCGTCGCGTCCGCGCAGGGCGGCCAGCTCGTCCGGCGGGAAGGGGCGCACCAGGGCCGTCGAGCCCAGCAGATGGTGGTAGCAGCCCTCCTCGTCCGCGAACACCACCATGGTGACCGGGCGCCGAAGCGGCACATCGGCTTCGGTCAGGCGGCGGACGACCTCCAGCGCGGCCATGCTGCCCAGGGCGCCGTCGAACCGGCCGCCGTCGGGGACGCTGTCGATGTGTGAGCCGGTCCAGACCGCTGGGGCGTCGGTGGCACCGGCCGGGGCCACCGTCACGAACAGGTTGCCGATGCCATCGGTACGCAGGGAGAGCCCGGACGCCTCCACCTCCGCCCGCAGCCATGCCCGGGCCTCGGCGTCGGCGGCGGAGAAGCTGGTTCGGCTCACGCCGCTCGCGGTGGCTCCGAACCGGGCCAGCTCCTCCAGCGTCGAGCGCAGCCGGGAGCCGTCGACGGTGACGTCCTTCATGCTGGCCTCTGGGTGTCGGCGCGCGGGCCCGCCCGGTCCAGGCCGGAGTCGGGTTCGAGGTCGGTGAAGAAGGGGTCCGTCGCTTCGGCCGGCGGGGGTGCCGTCGCCAGACTGACGACAACCATGAGGACCAGCGAGGCGGCGAAGCCTGGGACGACGGGGTCGATCGTGCCGGTGTCGCCCCACAACCGCCAGCTGATCGTGCCGGCCAGACCGCCCAGCATGGCCGCGATGGCGCCCTCCCGGGTGCCGCGCTTCCACAGCACACCGGCCACGACCGGCACCAGGAAGACCGCGCCCATCAGCGCGCTGAAGAGCGCGACGATGAACTGGACCAATTCGCCCTCCCCGAATCCGGTGAGCACCATGATCATCGGCACGACGCCGACGATGACGGTGCCGACCCGGCCGATGAACACGCGCCGCTGTGGTGAGCCGCTGGGCCGGAGCACGCCGTATATGTCGTGCGAGAGCGCGGTGCCGGCAACCAACAGCACCGAGGAGATGGTCGACATCATGGCCGAGGCCACCGCGACCAGCAGCAACGTCCCCAGCAATGTCGGCAGGGCATGGACGGCGAGCACCGGCATGGCCTGGTCGCCGGTGCTGAGGGCCGGGAACAGTGCGCGGCTGCCAAGCGCCAGCACGAAAACCAGCGTGTGCGCCAACCCGACCAGGACGATCACGAAACCGATGCCCTTGCGGATCGTGGCCATGTCCTTCATCGCATAGAACGCACCAGCTGTTCGGGCCGGGCGACGGCACCGAGGAAGAATGCCAGTGACAACGTCAGCAACAGTGACGGAGCCATGCCCTCCCAGGTGAACGTGGTCGGGTTGGCACTGTCGACCAGCCCGAGCAGTGAGTTCAGCCCGCCGGTCTGGCCGAGGACCATGGGGATGGCGAGGGCGGCGCCGACGATCATGATCATCATCTGCAGGAAGTCGGTGTAGACGACGGCGAACATGCCGCCGATCGCGGTGTACGCCAGCACCACCACGGTGAAGCCGACCATGCCGGCCTTCACGGGTACGCCGAAGAGCGCGTTCGCGATCAGCCCGCCCGCGATGACCTGGGCGGAGATGTAGACGACGAAGGCGACCAGGATGATCAGCGCCGCGACCACCCGGGCGCCGCGGCTGTAGTAGCGCGCCTCGACGAAGTCGGGCAGCGAGATCCGGCGCTGCCGGGTGAACCTCGGTGCGATGACGGCCACCATGAGCCAGTACGCGATCGGGAAGACGAACACCACCCAGGCGAAGGACCATCCGACCGCGTACATGATGCCGATGGTCCCGATGAACAGACCGGAGCTCATCTGCGTGGCGGCGATGCTGGCCCCGCCGACGGCCCAGCTGAGTCCGCCGCCGGCGATGTAGAAGTCCTCGTCGTTCTTGGTCATCCGCAGGCCGAGGTAGCCCAGGGCGAGGATCAGGACGGAGTAGGCGAGGAGCACGGCCCATTCGGTCACGTCGTCACCTGCTCTCTCGGCCGGCCCGGCCGGCGTCACGCTCGGCGCCGCGCCGGGCGTCTCGACGGTTCTGCGTCGACATCCAGCCGAAGTACGCGGCCGTCAGGACGATGTAGAGGGCCAGGAAGCCCCAGAAGATGAAGCCCGCTTCGAAGATCGACATCACTGCCTCCGTTCGGGTGCCGGTACCGCATCTCCCGGCTCGGCGGCGCGGGCACGGCCACGGGTGATAGAGACGTACAGGGCGGCGCCGCCGGCCAGCAGGGTCAGGACGAGCACCAGGTTGACGCTCCGGCTCAGCGTCAGGAGCGGAGCATCGCCGGTCGTGCTGACCGAGCGCAGCAGTGCGGGCATGGCCGGGACGTCGTAGCTGACCTCGGTGCGGTTGCCGGAGACGGCCACGTCCCGCGGGTTCGCCGGGAACCCTTCGACGTAGCGGTGGTCCGGCGCGAGCCGCACCGAGGCGCTGAAGACGCCGGGCGCGGTGCTCGCCGCCGGCAGGTCGAACGTCAGCATCGGAACGTCGGTGGTCATCCGGTCACCGGTGACGTCGCCGGCCTCCGGCGCGGAGTACCGCACGGTGAGCTCGGTCTCCGTACCTGGGGTCAGGGGCTCGGCCAGCGTCGCCGTGACGGTCGTCTTGAGCTCCACCGTCTCGGTCGTGACCTCGAGCCGGGCGCCGTCGGCGGTGGTGATCTCGATGTCGTCGACCGGTGCCCGGCCGGTTCCGGAGAAGTCGAGCACGGAGAACGACAGCGTGGTGGCCGGTTCCTCGCCCGCGGCACCGCCGGCGACGACGTAGTCGAGCTGGACCTGGGCGGTGCCCTGGTCGTCCACCTCGACCGTGGCATCGACGTCGACCAGGGTCGGATCGGCAGCCGCTGCCGACGCGCCGGCGATCGGCGCCAGGACGGCCAGCACGCTCACCATGACGGCGCGACGCGCGAGGGGCGTGGTCATGGGCGGGCTCCGTCGCCACTGAGGAACAGCTCGGCGAGCTTCGCGCCGGCGGCGATCTTCGGCGGCGTCATGTAGGCGCGCCGGCTGTGCCTCAGCCCCTGCGCGACCGTCATCTCCGCCGCGTGCAGACCCGCCCGGGACGGGTTGATCACCGGCACGCCGAGCTGTTCGGTCATCTGCTCCGCCACGTCGAGGAAGCCCATGCTCATGCAGCCGAGGACCAGGACGTCGGCACCGTCCTGCTCGACGGCTAGCCGGCCCTGCTCGAGCATGCGGCCCAGCGCGGCGTCGTGGTCCTGGTTGACTCCGAGCACCGACGTCTCGATGTAGCGGACCGATGCGAGCGCGTCGGCGGCACCAGCTTCCCAGGCCAGCCGCCGCAGGGCGGGCACGATGGTGGCGGTGACCGTGACGAAGCTGAACCGGTGACCGAGTGTGGTCGCCAGTGCGATCGACGCCGAGGCGGGGCCGACGACCAGCATGTCGCTGATCTCGCGCAGCCCGTCGAGGCCGGGGTCGCCGAAGCAGCCCACGATGGCCGCGTCGAAGCCGTCGGCCTCGGTGGCGGTCAGCAACTCGGCCATGGCGGGGATGCTCAGGTACTCCTCGTACATGGACTCGATGGAGGCCGGGCCGCGGTCGACGGCGCGGACCTCGACCTCGGTGCCGGGGAGCGCCCAGCGGTGCAGCGTGGCCTGCCGGCGTTCGAGTTCGGCGGAGCCTAGTGCGGTGCGATGCATCGGGCCGGGGACGAGGTAGGCGATACGGCGGACGGCGTCGTCGTGCGCGTGCGGGTCGGTGGGGGTGGACGTCATGGGTGCTCCTCGCGATGTGTCGGTGCCGGTGGGGCTGGGCGCGTGTAGCCGTTGGCGTCGACGACCTGGTTGCCGCTCCGGAAGACGCCCGCAACCTCGCGGACGGCTCCGATGTCGGTGAGTGGGTTGCGCAGCAGGGCCACGAAGTCGGCCCGCCGGCCAGGTGCCAGGGCCCCGATGTCCTGGACGTCCATCAGGTCGGCTCCACGTACGGTGCCGGCGAGCAGCGCCTCCTCCGGTGACCAGCCGTGCTCGACGAGCCACTGCATCTCGTAGCCGAACAGGCCGTGCATCGAGTCGGTGCCAAGCGCGATCGGCACGCCGGCGGCACGGACCCGGTCGGCAGAGGCCTCCATGGCGGCGCGGGCCTGCCGGACCTTCGCCAGGATGGCCGGTTCGCTCGCGTCCCCCTGTTCGATGCCGGTGGGGTGGAACAGGATGGTGTTGGTCAGGACCAGCCACGTGCCGTGTCGGGTCATGGTGTCCAGGTTCTGCTCGGTGAGCAGTGCACCGTGTTCGATGGAACGCACACCGCCGGCGGCGGCCAGGTCGACACCAGCGCCACCGTGGGCGTGCGCGGACACCATCAGTCCGAGCTCCGCGGCCGCGAAGACGATCGCGGCGATGTCCTCGGCTGAGTAGTTCGACTCCGCCAGCGAGGTGTCGGTCGATGACACCCCGCCGGTGGTAAAGATCTTGATGTGGTCGGCGCCCTTGGCGGCGTTGGTCCGGACGGCCTCGCGTGCGGCGTCCGGGCCGTCGACGCCACCGGCGGCGCTGCCGTGCTTGCCGGTGGGGCTCAGCCCACGCCCGGCGACGCGCAGCGCGGGACCGGCCACCTCGCCGGCCCGCACTGCGGCCTTGAAATGGACGTCGATGTCGTGCTCCTCGGTCATGATGCGCGCCGTGGTGACCCCGGAGAGGAGCATCCGGCGCAGGTTGTCGACGCCGCGGACGGTCTGCCAGGCGGCCGGTTGCTGGAGCTGGCCGTGCTGGTCGCCGTCGCCGGGCCGGATGGTGACGTGGGTGTGCGCGTCGACGAACCCGGGCACCAGGTACACCTCGCCTAGGTCGACTCGCGTGGCTCCCGGCGGGCACGCCTCCTCGGGCGGGCCGACGGCGACGACCCGGCCGTCCCGGACGAGGATGCCGGCGCCGGCGCGCATCCCGGGCCGGACCGCGTCGAACACGCCGACGGCGCGGTAGAACGTGGAGTCAGTCATGGTCGAGTGACACCTCACCGATCGTCGTGCCGGGCAGGAGGTCGTCGCGGAGGGTGACACCGGCAGCGGCACCGGGCCAGCTGAGGCGCTCGACGACGGCGCGGGCGCGCTCGCCGGTGGCGAGTACCGGCTCGCCGCCGACCATGGTGGTGGGGACGAACCGCACCGTGAGCCGAGCGCCGTCCGGCGGCGCGACCACCACCACGACCGAGTCATCCGTCACGTCGGCGCCGAAGGCGCTGCGGTAGGGCGCGGCAGGGACGCGTGTCGGGAAGGCGCCGTCCCCGGCTGCGGCGGCCAGAGCGGACCAGGCATGGAAGAGGAAGTTGCCGATCGAGTACGCGACCAACCCGCCCCGATGGACGTCGACGGGGTGGATCTCATGCGGGTGGTGCCCGATGACGAGCCGGGCGCCCGCCTCGACCAGAGCATGTCCGGCCGGACGTTGGTAGTCGGCCAGGACGCCGTAGGACGCGGCCGCGAACCCGTGGGGGACGCCCCAGTGGACGGCGACGACCACAACGTCCGCCGTCTGCCGGGCCGCGGCGACCACGGAGCACGCTGCGTCGAGATCGTCGACGACGGCCGACGTGTGCACGTACGGGGCCATCCCCGGCTGCTCGGACGCCAGCGCCGGGTCGATCGCGACCTGCTGCAAGACGCGCAACGGCGCCACACCCGGCCGGTCGGCCGTTGCCGCGAAGCCCGGTGGGAGGGCGGCGCACAGGCCGATGACGGCGGCGGTACCCGATGCGGTGGTGCGGACGGCCGGGGCGCGGGCCGCAGTGTCGTCGTGACCGGCACCGACCGGGGCGATGCCCGCACCGCGCAGTGTCTCGACGGTGTCGGCCATGCCGTCGGCGCCGAAGTCGAGGACATGGTTGTTGGCCAGGGTCGCGACGTCGATGCCCAGTGCGGCGAGGTCGGCGGCACGGTCGGGGTGGGTGCGATGCACGAAGGCCTTCTCGGCCGGCACTCCGCGTTCGGTCAGCGGCGACTCGACGTTGGCCACGGTGGTCTCGGCGCCGCTGAGCAGGGCGACGAGGCGAGGGTCGACGTTCCCGGGCGGTTCGGTCACCACGACGTCGCCCACCGCGGCGATCCAGGCCGGGCCGAGGCTGTCGATGCTGGACTCGACGGTCATGTCTCACCCCTCCGCACATCGGTGGTGTGGGAGTTTCGCAAGGTTCATCCGATCTGACAACCCCTTGTGGGCGAAGGTTACTGTCCATCGCAACGTTCCGGGAGAGATTGCCGAAGATCGATGTCCTGGTTCACCGGTACGACGAAAACGAGCATGATTCCTTGCCTGAGATGAGAAGGTTTGCAAACATGGCGGGCATGCCGAGCGATTCGCCCGCGTGGAGGCCCGGAAGATTGCCCGCGATGCCGCCGGGACGCACTCCCCTTGATGATCTCGATCGGGCGATCGTCGCGTGCCTCCAGGTCAATGGGCGGGCCACCTGGCAACAGGTGGCCGCGGTCGTCGGCGCGTCCGAGTCGACGGTCTCGCGCCGGGCCAATCGGCTACTGCGCGACCAGGTCGTGTGCGTATCGGCGGTGCCCGACCCGCCCCGCTGCGGCCTGGGCACGCCGGTACTGATGCAGGTGGAATGCGCGGTCGGGGCCACCACGGCGGTCGCGGGCGTGCTGGCGATGCGCTCGGACGTGCGGTTCCTGGCCATGCTGACCGGTTCGCACGACCTCGTGCTCGAGGTGATCGTCGCCTCACGGGCCCATTTGGCTGAGGTGCTCGTCGAGCAGTTGCGGTCCATCCCGGGGATCACGCACACCAGCACCGAGACCGTGGTGCGCAACTTCAAGACCTCGTACGACTGGAGTCGCCGGATCCTCGGCGACGCGGCGAACGTCCTGGAACCGCCCCCCGTGGATGTCGCCGGCCCGGCCTCGCTGGATGGCGTCGACCTGCAGATGGCGCAGATCCTCGCCGCTGACGGCCGCACTCCCATGTCGGAGGTCGCCGCCCGCGTGGGCATCGGTGAGGCCGCGGCCCGCCGCAGGGTGGACGCGCTCACCTCCCGCGGCGCTTTCTGGTTCGCCACCTTCGTCGATCCGCAGTCGATGGGCTACGAGACCGAGATGTTCCTCTGGCTCGACGTCGACTTCGCCCACCTCGAAGAGGTCGCGTCGGCGCTCGGTCAGCACCCCGAAGTGCGCTACATGTCGGCGACCGCCGGTTACAGCGATCTGGCCTGCGAACTGGTGCTGCGCGACCTCGACGACCTTTACCGCTTCAACACCGAGGTGCTGGGCTCCCTGCCTGGCATCCGCCGGGTCGAGATGGGCCAGGAGCTGCGCATCGTCAAACGCGGCTTCCTGACCAGCTCGGCCGTGCTCCCCGACGTCGCTCCGTACCTGCCGCGTTGACCCGCGGCCGGCGGAGCACGAGAGATGAGGTGCTCACATGACCGAGACCGTCCGGCCGGCCACTCCGTACCGGTCGCGCCGCTATACCGGCTACACGTCCTATTCGTACCTGGAGGAGGGGCGCGACTACGAGTCGTTCGCGCTCGCGCCCGAGCTCGACCGGGTACCGCCGTACGACCTCGGTCTGGACGACGCGCAGGAGGAACGCACCCGGCGGCTGATGCAGGACAACATCATCATCAGCCTGCACGACCACCCGCAGGTGTTCCCGGCGGACATGAACGAGGTCCGCGCCTACATCCGCACCGGCCGCGAACGCACCGGGTACCTCGGTCTGTCCCGGTCGGGCATGACCGCGGTCTTCGACAACCTCATGGACGGCACCGCCTGCGTCACCAGCAAGTCCGGCTGGAAGTTCGACGACATCGTCTACGACATCGGCATGCGCACCTCCGACATCGCCCATCAGGACTATGTGCGCATCGCCTACGGCTTGGACGACATCCGGGCCGCGCACGACGCCGATCAGCTGGCCATCGTGCTGTGCCTCGAAGCGGCGACGCCGATCGAGAACGAGGTCGACCGCATCGACCTGTTATACGGGCTGGGCGTTCGGCAGATGGGCATCGCGTACTCCGAGTCGAACACCCTGGGCTCGGGCCTCAAGGAGGCCGGCGACGGCGGCCTGACGGCGTTCGGGCACCGGGCCGTCGAGCGGATGAACAAGCTCGGCGTCGCCATCGATGTCTCACACTCCGGCGACCGGACCTGTATGGACACGTTCGCCGCGTCCACGAAGCCGGTCCTGATCACGCACGCCGGTGCCCGGGCGCTGTGGCCGACCCCGCGCATGAAGCCCGACGAGGTGATCCGCGGGTGCGCCGAAACCGGCGGCGTCATCGGCATCGAGGCCGCTCCGCACACCACCCTGACCGAGGCGCACATCGAGCACTCCCTCGAATCGGTCATGGAGCACTTCGAGTACTGCGCCGAGCTCGTCGGCATCGAGCACGTCGCCTTCGGGCCGGACACGTTGTACGGCGACCACGTGGCGCTGCACGACGTGTTCGCGGCCAATCTCGGCGTGCATGACGCCCACCGGGGCCCCACGTACCCGAAGATGCCCTACGTGGCCGGTCTGGAGAACCCGACCGAGTGCTTCCACAACATCGTCGGCTGGCTGGTCAAGCACGGGTACAGCGACGAGGACATCGTCGCCGTCACCGGCGGCAACACCCTGCGGGCGCTCAGCGAGATCTGGGTCTGACCGTGCGTTCGGTCGTCCTCGAACGGTACGGCGGGCCCGACGTCCTGAATGTGGGTGACCTCGCCGAACCCCGGCCGACGCCCGGGGAGGTCCTCGTGCGGATGGCCGGCTCGGGCCTGAACCGGCTCGACGTCTTCGTGCGGCTGGGACTCACCGGCCCGGGGGTGCGGCAGCCGCGAGCGCTGCCGCATGTCATGGGCGCGGAGGGCGCGGGCACGGTGGTCGAGGTCGGCTCGGAGGCCAGCACCGAGCTCGCGCCCGGAGACGAGGTCATCGTGTTCTCCGGGCTGTCGTGTGGCCACTGCCGGTACTGCCGGCGTGGTGAGACCAGCCGGTGCGCGAGTTACGAGATCCTCGGCGAGGACGTGTGGGGTGTACAGCGCGAGTTGGTCGCGCTGGCGCCGACCAGCCTGCTGCGAGTGCCGGAGGGGTTGTCCCTGATCGAGGCCTCAGCGGTGCCGACTACGTACACGACGGCTTGGACCATGCTGATGACGACCGGGCGGTTGCGCGCCGGCGAGCGGGTGCTGGTGGTCGGCGCCAGCGGTGGGGTGTCGATCGCGGCGATGCAGCTCGCCGCGCAGGCCGGCGCCGAGGTGCTGGCCACCACCCGCAGCCCGGACAAGGCGCGGCGGCTGGCCCGGCTGCCGTACGTGCACCATGTTCTCGACTCCGCCGAGCCGGGCTGGTCGGCCCAGGTACTGGAGTACACCGGCGGCGACGGCGTCGACCTGGTGGCCGACGCCGTCGGTGCACCGACCTGGCGTGACTCCATCCGGTCGCTGGCGACCGGTGGCCGGCTCGTCGTCTGCGGGGCCACCGGCGGGGACCGTCCCGACATCAGCATCCGGGAGCTTTACCAGGCGCACCGGCAGATCCTCGGGGCACCGTTCGGCGGCTGGAACGACTTCGTCGACGTCGTACGCATGATCCAGCGGGCGGATATCCGTCCGCTGATCCACGCCAGCGTCTCGATGGAGCGCACCGCCGACGGGCACCGCGTCATCGAGAACGACGAACACATCGGCAAGGTCGTTGTCGACCTGAGTTGAGGACGCGAGCCACCGACGTGCCCTACTGTGACGATCTGGGCTGACCCGGTCCTACTCGCCCGTGTCGGGCCGGTCGGCCTCCAGGACGGTGACCAGGCGACGCATGGTGGCCGCGGCGGCACGCAGCTCCTCGAGGTCGACCTGTGCGCCGATGCGATCGGCCCACGGGTGCTGGACGAGTGAGATTCGCCTGATTGCCCAGTAACCGGCCTCGGTGCAGGCCAGCAGCTTGGCACGCCTGTGCTCGGGGTTGGGCCGGTACTCTGCCAGGCCCTGCTCGACCAGCAGGTCGGCGACCCTGCGGACGCCCTGCCGGGACATGCCCATACGCCGTCCTATGCCGGCCAGGGTTCGCGGCTCGTCCAGTACGCCGCCGAGCACCTGCCACCATGCGGCCGTGATGCCGCCGGCCGCGGCCATGTCCTGGGCGGCGTCCATGAGCCGGGCATTGAGGCGGAACGTGGTGAGGGCGAGGTCGGTGAGTGCTTCACCGGCCGGAGTGGCCGGCGAAGGTGCCGGCCACTCCTCCCGAGGTGGGACGGCGGCGTCCAGCCCGTTCTGCGCGGTGGTCATGCGCATCAGTGTGCCTGCATCAGGACCGGGAACGCGCTCGCGTCGGCCCGGTGGAAGACACCTTCGTAGGCCTCCAGCGTCCGGTAGGGCGCCAGCCCGAGCCGGCCCAGCGTGGCGCGGGCGAACTGGACGGGCGAGGCAGGGCCGGCAGTGATCAGATCGCCGTCGACCACCGCCCGCTCGTCGACGTAGAGGTGGGCGCCCTGGTAACCGGTGGCCTGCAGGTATTCGGGTGCCGCGCTGGTGTGGCGGCGGTGGTCGAGCAGGCCGGCCCGGGCCAGCCCGGCCGTGGCGCCGCAGATGGCCGCGACCGGCACGCCGGCATCCAGGAAGCGGGCGGCAGCGGTGAGGAACGCGGCGCCACCGCCGGCGTCCCAGAAGTCGGCGCCGGCCAGGATCAGCAGATCGCTGGCAGCCGGATCGAGGTCGGCCAGCAGCATGTCCGGCAGCATCCGGACCCCGCCCATGGACGTGACCGGATCGGCCGACTCGGCGACGGTGACGATGTTCCACGGTGCGCCGGTGAAGCGGCCGGTGCGCAGTTCGACGAGCAGGTGCCCGACCTCCCAGTCGGCGAGCGTGTCGTAAAGGGCGACGTGTGCGGTAGCAGTCATGGAAACATCTTGTCATATAGGAAACATGTTGTCAATATCGCCGCTCGGTGGCGTTCGTGCACTGCCGATCGTCAGGCAGCCGCCCGGTCGTACGGAGCGGCGCGAAGGATCAGGCGACCATCCCCGCCGAATCGCCGCGCCGAGGTCGCCCCACGTCGTCACCGAGGTAACGGCTGGCAGCCCGTACGCTCCAGGTATGTGTGTCGCGCTGCCTTTCGTCGATGAGCATCGAGTGTCGGTGGCTGCCCCGGCACGGGTCGTCTGGGACGCGCTCGCAGCCCGGGTTCCGGGTGCACAGGGTGCCCGTGCCGAGGCCTATGGGCGGCTGGTCGCGGCCGAGCCGCGTCAGGCGTCCGGCCGCTTGTTCGACGACGGCGCGACGCTGCCGGGCTTCACCGTGGTCGAGGCGGAACCGCACCGTTTCGTGCGTCTCGCCGGCCGGCACCGGTTCTCGCGGTATGAACTCAGGTTCGCTCTCGCCGAGCATTCCGGTGCGACCGAGCTGACGGCGCGGACGCTCGCGGACTTCCCCGGCCTGCCCGGGTCGCTCTACCGGCTCGTGGTCATCAGGTCCGGCGCGCATCGCGTCCTCGTCAACCGCATGATGCGCGCTGTGCGACGCGACGCGGAACGTGCCCTGACATGAGGTTCCGGCCCGATCGGCGTATCGCTTCCCCGGTGAGCGACACGTGACGATCGGGCCGGAACCTGCCCCCCATCACCAAGCAGGACGTGGCTATGTGCCCGGAATGACGCGCTACGGCCTACCAATACATGTGATACGGGTCACACTACGAGGTCGACGGGTCAGCGGACCACGACATCGACGAGTTGGGCGTGATTGTTCGCCATGCCCTGCCGGTTCCACGCGGCCTCGACGGGTTGCACGTGGCCGGCGCCGTCGCGGGCCCGTGCCCGCAGCGCATACCGGCCCGGCTCCGGCGCTTCCCAGGTGAACCGCCACGGCCGCCACGCGTATGTGTCCGGCTGCGGCCCCAGCTCCGCCGCTGCCCAGGAGCCACCACCGTCCGCGCTGACATCGACGCCGAGGACTGGGGCCCAGCCCGACCACGCTCGTCCGGTGAGCACGACGCGGCCGCGGTCGACGATGCGGACCCTGCTCTGGAAGTCCGGGATGCCGGGTGGCCGGATCAAGGCTCTGGGCAGGATGCGCGTGACCGGCTCGCCGGGCTCGTCGGGTTCCCGCTTGACCCGGTACGCGGTGACGTTCTGGAAACCGTCGAACGGCGCGTCCAGGACGGTCACGCCGACCAGCCATTTCACGTGCGCCATGCCGTACCAGCCGGGTACCACCAGCCGCACCGGTGCGCCGTGCTGCGGCGGCAGCGGCTGCCCGTTCATCTCATAGGCGAGCAGGACGTCGTCCCGCAACGCCTCGGCCACCGGGAGGCCGCGCCGATAGACCTGCTCCTCGCCGCGTTCCACGCCTCGGTCCGCGCCGGTGAATGCGACGTCGACCGCCGCGTCCAGCAGGCGGGCACCGTCCCGCAGGCCGGCCTCGCCCAGGACGTCGGCGAGCCGGGCGCCGGTCCACGACGCCGTGCCGACCGCCTCGTCCAACCACGGCTGACTGACCGGCCGCGGTTCCAGCCGCGCCCGGCCGTTGCCCGCACACTCGAGCGTGACCCGATGCGTCACGGGCTCCCGGGCCCGGAGGTCGTCGAGGCTGAGCGAGAGCGGGCGCGGCACGGCGCCGTCGACGGCCAGCCGCCAAGCCGCCGGGTCGATCACCGGGATGTCGTAGTGCGTCAGTAGGTAGTGCAGCCCGACGGGCGTGACGTCGTAGTGCAACGCCTCCAGCGGCATGCCGTGGTTGCGTGCGGCCAGCCGCAGCTCGTCGACGGTGATGCCCTCGCCGAGTTCGGCGACTCGGGCTGGAGCGCTGACGGATTCGACGGACATGGACATGGTGGCCCCTGATCCCAGTCATACTCCTCCGCTCGCCGCCGGTCCAGGGCCGGGGATCGGGAGTACGGTGAGTGGGTCGACCGGGGGGCCGGCACATGGCCGAGATGCACGAGGGGGCAGCCATGGCCGAAATCACCATTGATCAGCTGCGAGAGCGCGTTCGCGGACCCGTGGTCGCGGCGACCGACGAAGGCTACGACGACGCACGTCGCGTCTACAACGCGATGATCGACCGGCGGCCACGGGTGGTGGTGCGCTGCGCGAACGCCGGTGACGTCGCCGCCGCGGTCGACTTCGCCCGCGAGAACGGTCTGCCCGTCGCCGTGCGCGGCGGGTCGCACAGCGTGCCCGGCTTCGGCACCGTCGACGACGGTGTCGTCGTCGACCTCGGCGGCATGCGAGGTGTCCGGGTCGACCCGCGAAACCGCACCGCCCGGGCCGAGGGCGGTGCGACCTGGGGCGACTTCAACGCCGCGACCTACGCGTTCGGGCTGGCGACCACCGGCGGGATCATCTCCACCACCGGCGTCGGCGGCCTCACCCTCGGCGGCGGCATCGGCTACCTCGCCCGCGGTTTCGGGCTGTCCTGCGACAACCTGATCTCCGCCGACGTCGTCACCGCCGACGGCCGCTTCGTCGTGGCGAGTGCGCGGGAGAATGAGGACCTGTTCTGGGCGCTGCGTGGCGGCGGCGGCAACTTCGGTGTCGTGACGTCGTTCGAGTTCGCGCTGCACCCGGTGCGCGACATCTACGGCGGGCCGATGTTCTTCGAGCTCGACGACGCCGCCGACGTACTGCGCTTCTACCGTGATTTCATCCAGGACGCGCCGGAGCAGTTCGGCGGCTTCCCGGCGTACCAGATCGCGCCGCCGTTGCCGTTCATCCCGCAGGACCGGCAGGGCGAGCCGTTCCTGGCGTTCGTGGCCTGCTGGGCCGGTCCACTGGAGGAGGGCGAGCAGGCGATCAAACCGCTGCGGGACATCGCGCCGATCGTGGCCCAGCACGTCGGGCCGATGCCGTATCCGGCACTGAACAGCGCCTTCGACGCGCTCGTGCCGCCGGGACTGCAGCACTACTGGAAGGCCAACTTCGTCACCGAGCTCACCGACGACGCCGTCGCGGCGCATCAGGAACACGGGCCGAAGGTGCCGGTCGTGAACTCCACGGTGCACATCTACCCGATCAACGGCGCCTGCCATCGGGTCGCACCGGACGAGACGGCGTTCGCCTACCGCGACGCCACCTTCGCGACGGTGATCGCCGGCATGTGGCCGGACCCGGCGCAGAACGACGTCAACACCCGGTGGGTGCGCGACTACTACGCCGCCACCGCACCGCTGTCGGAGGAGGGTGGCTACGTCAACTTCATGGCTGCCGATGACCAGGACCGGATCGCGGCGAACTACAAGGGCAACTACCAGCCGCTGGTGGACGTGAAACGCCGCTACGACCCGGACAACCTGTTCCACCTCAACCAGAACATCCGGCCCTGAGCCGGTGTCAGAGCGCGATGTCGGCCACGACGGCGTAGTGGTCCGACGGGTGCAGACCGTTGACGGTGTCGTCGACCAGGTACGCCTGGGTGATCTTCGGACGTTTCCCGGTCGCTGCCGGCCCGACGAGCACGTAGTCGATGCGCCGGTCCAGCTGCTTGACCGCGCCCCGGGGTGCGAACGGGACCGCGGAGCTGAGTGTGACGCCGTCGCCGGCACCACCACCAGCGTCCCAGGCATCGGTCAGCTCCGCGGTCAGGGCGCGGACCTCTTGGCTGTCCGGGCCGGCGTTCAGGTCGCCGACGAGCACGACCGGAAGGTCGCCGTCGCGGGCGCCGAGGTCGGTGGCCAGCCGGGCGAGCTCACGGGTCTGGGCGAGATGATCGCCGGCCAGGTGAGCGTGGTGCTCGACGCACGTGCAGACGACGTACAGCAGCCCGCGCGGGTGTTCCACGGCCGCCACCAGGGCGACCGGACGCTCCGGCCGGCTGGACGGCAGCGGATGCGTCCACGTGTGCCGGACCGGCCAGCGGCTGAGCACCGCGACGCCGAGGCCCACGCCGTCGTGGTCGGGCGACTCCGGTTCGGCCGGCAGGTCGGGCAGCGATGGCCCGCCGACCACGGAGTACTGGCCCAGCGGCGCCGCGAGGACCTCCGCCTGCGACGACTCCCGGGTGGTCCACGACTCCTGCAGGCCGACGATGTCCGGCTGGTGGGCGGCAAGGGTGGCCGCGATACCCACCTGGCGGTCCCGCCACTGCTCACCGAACCGCCACCAGACGTTCCAGGTCATGACCCGCAGGGTGTGCTCGTCCGGCATGTACCGACACCTCCTCACCCGGGGTGTACCCAGGGCGGACGGGGTCAGCGCGGCGGTTGGTCGCCGAATTCCTCGATCAGTGCGGGCGGGGCGGTGAGCCGCCATGCCTCGAATGTCAGCTCGGTCAGTTCGTCGTGGTCGATGCCCGCCAGCTGCACCACGACCCAGCCGAACCCGCCGGCAGTGAACTGGACCTCGAACACGTGTGGCCGCTCGGCGACCAGTGCGAGCTGTTCGGAGATGGTCTGCTTCAGCCCGACGGTCTGGGTGTCCGGCCACAGGTAGCCGAATGTTTTGCCGCGCACGGCGAAAGCGGTGTAGTTGCGCGACTCGGTATGCCGCACCTCGGGCAGTCGGTCGAGGATCCGCAGGAACGCGGTGTCGGGCACGGCCATGGGCACATCGAACCAGGCGCCGCCGACAGCTTCGGCCCGAGGTTCAGTGGTCGCCGGGCGCTGTGAGGGCTGTCACCGACGGCGGCAGGCCGATGCCGGGGTGCAGATCCGGCGCGGCGACCGGCGTGCCGTAGCCACGGCGCAGCGGGACGACCCCGGCCCAGGCCGGCCCGGCGACGTCCGCGGGGAGGTCCTCCGGCCACCGCTCGGACACCTTCAGCGACCATTCGTCGATCGGCATGGCCAGCAGGAGGGTGGCGGCCAGTTCCCGCTTCGACGGCTCGCGCAGCTCACCGGAGCGGCCGGGCACGATGTGGTCGATGACCACGTCCAGGCCGCGCCGCTTGGCCGCGTCGTCCAGAACGGTGAACCGGCCGAACAGCACAGCACTGCGGTAATGGAACGACGACTCGAACCCCGACCGGGCGACAACGACTGCGTCGATGGACGTCACCGTCACCGACGCACGCGCACCGCCGGCCAACGCTCGCAGCCACGACGACCCCGTCGACCCGTGCACCAGCAGGGTGTCGCCGTCGCGGGCGACCGCTGTCGGGAACGCGACCGGATGCCCGTCGAGGACGACGGCGACGTGCCCGAGCACCGTCTCGTCGAGCAGCCGGTGCAGCGCGGCGAGCTCGAGGACGGCCTTGTCGGGCATCCGCGTCAGCCGGGTCGGTGCCGCCGCGGTGGCCTCGTCTCGGATCATCGTCGTCTCCTGTCCTGGGCTCGGGCGTCCCATGATCATCGGCGAATACGCCACGTCATAGCGGGGTGGATCGCCGATGATCATGGGGAAACGCGGGCGGCCGGAGGTAGCGCGGACCACGGCGCGGCGGGCCAGTCGCGGGGGTCGTCGCCGAGGGTGGCCAGCAGCGGCACCTGCTCGGCGCACCATGGCGAGACCGGCCGCCCGCCGGCCAGCACGGTGTCGCGGAAGCGCGGCCACGGCTCCCACGCGTACTCGCCGACCTCGGACGGGTCAGGTGCGGGGTCGCCGTCCGCCACGGCCGCGAAGACCGGGCAGATCTCGTTCTCGACGACGCCGTTGGGCATGACCGCGCGGTACCGGAACCCCGGCAGCACGGCTCGCAGTCCGGTGATGGGCAGCCCCAACTCGTCGGACGCCCGTCGCTCGACCGCCGACGGCATGTCCTCGCCCGGGCCGGGGTGGCCGCAGAAACTGTTCGTCCAGGTGTCCGGCCATGTGGCCTTCGCGCCGGCACGCCGCGTCACCAGCAGCGATCCGGCCGTGTCGAACACGTAGCAGGAGAACGCCAGGTGCAGTGGGGTCGCCCGGTGGTGGACATCACGCTTCAGCGCGGTGCCGACAGAGGCGCCGCTCTCGTCGAGCAGGACGACGTGCTCTTCCGCAGCGCTCACATGCCACCCCTTCGCCGCCAGCCGACCGTGGAAGGATGCCCGAGAGCCGGTCGGCGCGGCAAGCACGGGGCCGCGCCGCCCGTGTGAGTTGGTGACAGCCCGTGACGTCCGAGCCACCAGGAGGCCCGCCGGTCATGTCCTCGCCCACGCTGCCGAACATCGTCGTGATCATGGCGGATCAGCTGATGCCGTTCCTCACCGGCGCGTACGGGCATTCGGTGGTGCGGACCCCGAACCTTGACCGGCTGGCCGAGCGGGGGGTGCGGTTCGATGCCGCCTACACACCGAATCCGCTGTGCGCGCCGGCCCGGGCAGCACTGATGACCGGACGGTATGCCTCCTCGATCGGCTGCTTCGACAACGCCGCGCCGTTTCCGTCCGACCAGCCCACCATCGCTCACCTGCTCACCAACGCCGGCTACGAGACCGCGTTGTGCGGCAAGATGCATTTCGTCGGCCCGGACCAGCTGCACGGTTTCCGGCGCCGCCTCAACCCCGACATCTTCCCCGCGGGCATGGACTGGGTCCCGACGGTGGACGAGAACGGCCGCTTCCCGCGCGGCGGGCATGCGCACTCGTACGTGCCGCCGGAGGTCGGTGTTCGGCCGTGGACGAAGTTCCTCACCTACGACGAGGAGACGGCGTTCCGCGCCACCGAGTTCGTCCGCGAACGCGCTCGACACGAGCGGACGGAGCCGTTCTTCCTGCTGGCGTCGTTCCACCATCCGCACGACCCGTTCCACGTGACGCAGGACTTGTGGGACCTGTACGACGGCGCGCCGATCGACCTGCCCGAGCCGTGGGACGGCCGCGGCCGGTCGGCGCTGGACCGGTGGCTCGACGAGGCTCATGACACCGGCGGCGTGGACCTCGCCGACCCCGATGCCATGCGTGCGTTGCGCCGCGCCTACTACGGCCTGGTCACGTACGTCGACCGGAAGGTCGGGCAGATCGTCGCGGCGTTGGAGGAGACCGGACAGCTGGAGGACACGGTCATCGCCTTCACCAGCGACCACGGCGACATGCTCGGTGAACGGGGCATGGTGCAGAAGCGCTGCTTCTACGAGTGGTCGGCCCGGGTGCCGCTGATCATCTCGTTCCCCGACGGCCGCGGCGCCGGCACCAGAGTGGCGGCGCCGGTGTCGATGATGGACCTCGCACCCACGCTGGCCGACCTGGCTCGCGTCGACCCCGCGGATCGGATGCCGATGGATGCCGAGAGCCTGCTGCCGCTGCTCGACGGTGGCGCCGCCGCCGACGACGAGCGGCTCGGCGCCCGCGTCGTGTACTCCGAGTACCACGCCGAGAAGGTGCACGCCCCGGCGTTCATGGTGCGCCGTGGCGGCCACAAGTACATCCACGTCTACGGCCATGGCAGTCAGCTGTTCGACGTCGCCGCCGACCCGGCCGAGCGGCACGACCTTGCCGGCCGGCCGGAGGCGGCCGGGCTGTGCGCCGAGCTGCATGGCCTGCTCGCCGAACGCTTCGACGCCGCGGCCCTGGACGCGGCTGCGCGGGACAGCGTCCGCCGGCGCGCGTTGATCAAGGATGCGATGCGCCGGAACGGCACCCGCTGGGATCACGTGCCGGTGCCGCCCGACGACGACCGCTACGTCCGCTGACCGGCGGTGCGGCGGCCGATGCGGCGGATCAGGAGTGGATGAGCAGCAGTGCCGAGAACGACCCGGCGAGGACGGCGAGCAGCGTTCCGATGATCTTGTACTGCGTGCCGGGGCTGATCAGCCAGCGCCGCAGCGGGACGAGGGCGGGGCGATCTCCGACGGTGACGGACACGGCGGACTCCTGGCGTCGTGGTGCGTTGGTCAATCAGAGGCGCGGCTGGTGGCGACGATCTGCCGGGCGCGCTCGCTGAGCGTGGTCTTCCGTTCCTGCGCGCTGTTGCGCAGCATGGTGAACGCGGCTTCGGCGTCGAGAGCGTGCCGCTCCATCAGGATGCCCTGTGCCTGGCCGATGACCTGGCGAGCGTCGATGGCGCGCCGCAGCCCCGACTCGTGTCGCGCGGCGGCCAGCGCGACGGATGCGTGCTGGGTGTAGAGCCGGGCGACGGATTCCGCGTCTGTGGCGAACGCTCGGGCTCGGGTGGCGTAGACGTTCAGCGCGCCGATGGCGGAGGTGGTGGTGCCGATGCGGAAGGACAGCGAGCTCTGCAGGCCCATCTCGACCGCGCGTTCCCGCCACCGCTGCCAGCGGGCCTCGGCGGTCAGGTCGTGGACGACCACCGGGCACGGCTGCGACATGGCGGACAGGCCGGGTCCCTCCCTGTGCTCGAGCTGGACCAGATCGGCCTGCTCCGCGACCGGGGAGGAGGACACGACCTCGGTGCGCCGCCCTCGCTTGATGATCATGGCGGCGCCGTCGCCGCCGGTCAGTGCCTGAGCATGGCGGAGAATGCCATGGCAGGTGCGTTCGACGTCCCGTTCTCGATGCAGATCGGCTGCCAAGGCGGCCAGCCCCGATGAGAGGCTCAGCGCCACGGTGCACCTCCAATGAGAGTGTTGGACAGGCCGTCACTGTACTAACCAGGCCGACGAGTTGTACAGACGGGTCTGTCTCTTTGAGGCAGACCCTTCTGTCTTCCGCGGTTTTTCGAGTAGCATCAGGGGTCATGCACGGGCCGGAAGCGACGAGCACGCCAGTGAAGGCGAGAGAACGCATCCTGAGCACGAGCTACCGGTTGTTCGCCCGGCGGGGCGTCAACGGGGTGGGTGTGGACGAGGTCATCGAGCGTTCGCACGTGGCGAAGGCCACTTTCTACCGGCACTTTCCGTCCAAGGACGCGTTGGTGCTGGCGTATCTGGAGCGGCGCGAGCAGGAGTGGACGCACGGGCTGGTCGAGCAGGGTTCCGAGGCCCGCGGGAACACCCCGGAGGAGCGGCTGCTGGCCGTGTTCGACGTGTTCGACGAGTGGTTCGACAGCGATGACTTCGACGGCATCGCGTTCATCACGGTGCTGCTGGAGATGGGTAAGGACCATCCGCTGGGGCAGGCCAGCATCGAGCACCTGGCCAACCTGCGGGCCATCACCCGGCGGCGGGCGGAGGAGGCCGGGCTGCGCGACCCGGAGGAGTTCGCCCGGGCCTGGCACATCCTGATGAAGGGCTCCATCATCGCCGCGCTGGAGGGCGACACCGGTGCGGCGCGGCGGGCCAAGTCGATGGGCAAGGACCTCATCGAACAGCACCGGACCACGTCGTGACCCCAGTTCCGCATCCGGTGGTGAGGTAGCCAACAGAACCCAGGAGCCTGTCGGCTGCTAAAGTGGCGGCACCGGTTGGGAGGTCAGCCGGCGGCAAATCATGCCGCAGTGCGCTACGTCCCTCCCGGAGTCGTCAGTGGCTCGTCGCCGCTTCATCTATCCCACGCTGCTTCCCTGGTACTGCCCTACCGACCATCGATCCTGCCCTGCCGCGCGAGGTGCCCGGTGACTCGGCCGGTCCCGCCGACCGGTCACGAGAACAGGGCCTCCCCCACGGCCGCCTGGGACCTCGCGGACGAGACCGCGAGCCTGCTGGCCGACGTCGCGGTGCAACTCCACCGCCAACCCGGCGTCGGTAACGCGCTGCGGGCGGCGGTGGGCCACCTGGTCGATCTCGCCGGCTGCGACGCCGCCACCGGCGCGCTCTTCGCGCGGCGCCGCTGGCGGCTGCACACTTCCGTGGCCACCGGGGCGGTGGCTGAGGAGGCCGACGCCCACCAGGTCCGGCTCCGTGAGGGCCCGGCCTTCACCGTGATGCGCGAACGGACCAGCGTCGTCGTCCCGGACGCCGTCACCGATGTGCGCTGGCCCAGGTGGCGGGCGCTGATCGCGCCGGCCGGGGTGCGGGCTGCCGTCGCGGTGCCGCTCGACCTCGGCACCCACCTCACCGGTGTGGTCACCGCCTACTGGACCGGCGCGGGCCGGCCGGGTCCTGACGCCGTCGAGGCGGCTGAGCTGCTGGCCCTGCATGCCTCGATCGGCCTGACAGTGGCGCGCGAGTCGACGACCCTGCGGGAGGCGATCGACGCCCGCCATCGCATCGGCGTGGCACAGGGCATCCTCATGGAACGCTACGGCCTGTCGGCCCAGCAGGCCTTCGACGTGCTGCGTCGGTACTCCCGGGACAACAACGTCAAGCTCGGCCAGGTGGCGCGCGAAGTCGTCGAGACCCGCTCGCTGCCCGGGTGGGCGGCTGGTCCGACGAACCGGCCGCCGTCCGGGCCGTGATCGACGTCAGGGCAGGGTGGCACCGAGCGGCCGGTCGGCGCTGAAACCCGGCAGGATCAGGAACGTCGCGCTGCCGGTCGGGGTCACGTATTCCGTCAACGCGTCGGTCTCGTCGAGCCGGAACTGGGTCTGGACGAACGTGCGCAGGTCGCGCTGGAAGCAGATGAACAGCAGCCCCGCGTCGGCGGTCCCATCCGTGACACCGTCGTCGAAGGCGTAGCCCCGCCGCAGCATCAGGTGGCTGCCGGTGAGTGCTGGATGCGCCGCCCGCACGTGTGACCGGACCGGCGTGACGTACTGCCCGTCCGGCGTCTTGGCCAGGAGGTCCACCTCGTCGGAGGGACCGCCACCGGACAGCGGCGAGCCGTCGTGCCGGTGCCTGCCGATGACGGCCTCCTGGTGCTCGACCGGCTCGGCGGCGAACGCGGTGGTGTCCAGCCGGAGCCGCCGCACGACGCAGATGCTGCCGCCGGCCATGGGGCCGTCGGGGATCCACACGTGCTCGGCGAGTTCGTGGTCGCCGCGCGGCACGATGACGCCGTCGTGGAACCCGAGTGGGTTGCGCGCTACGGTGCCGCTGCCGGGTGCCCGGAAACCCCGCTGCGACCAGCGCACCGTCGCATCCGGGACGGCCTCGGCGAGCCAGTGCGCCGCCCGGTGGACGTCGTTCGGGTCGCTTCCGTAGGTGGCGATCAGCAGGTCGCCACCGGCGCGGGTGGCCGGGACGGCGTCGTCGCCGGCGAAGGCGGGCAGCGGCTCGGCGCCGGGCAACTGGGGGTCGAGCGCCGCCATCACCCGCGGGCCCAGCCCGACGGTGACGGTGAGGTCGCCCGGCCCGTCGAGAAGGCCGGCGGTGTCGGCGCTGTCGGCACTGGTCAGTGTCATGATCGAGCGTCCGAGTCCAGCGCACAGCTCGCGTAGCCGATCGCGGAACGCGGCGTCGGCGGCGCCCGGCTCCGGCACGTCCGGGAGGTCCAGCGCCAGCAGCAGACCGTGCGGCTGTGGGGTGTCCGGGCGGGCGATCCCGGCCTGCTGGTCGCCGTCGGCGGCGACGGATGCGGCCCGCCCCGTCGCCGGGGTGCCGCTGGTGTCCGGGCCGGATGCGTGCGGCGCGTCGTCGTCCTCGGCCGCGGACGATGCCAGCAGGCCGGCGGACAAGCCGGCACCGGCGCCGATGCCGGCCGCGATGGCGCCGCGCAGCAGGTCGCGGCGGCGCGTCCCGGTGGGTGCCGGATTCGGTGCGGTGGGGTGGGGCGTCGCGTCGTCGTCCATCATCCACCCGTCGTGGTACCGAGAAACGCGTCGGCGAAGCTCACGTCCGCAGGAGCATCGGAGAGGTCGACCGTCGTCAAGTCGCCGGAGCCACCGAGCCGGGCCTTCATCCGAAGGCCGTCGACGGCGAATGTGCGGCCGTTGTCGACCACGTCGAGCCGCACCGAGCGGACCCCGGTGGTGTAGTTCGCGTGGCGCATCATCGACACCCGCTGGCGCCGTGCGGGGTGCCGACGTCGTCGTCGGAACAGCCGGCGAACAGCGCGATGACCAGGGCGGCCGGCAGGGCCAGGCGCCTCATGACGCGGCTGCGCGGTGGGCTGCGGGGGTGTGCATGGCAGTGAGTGTAAGTAAGCACGGCACGCCTGATGTCCGGTTCGCGGAGTTCGTGACTCCTCTCGGCGTGCGGCCAAACGTGATCTGTGTCACATCGCGTGCTGACCGTGCGTGCTTCCGGCTCCTTGTAGTCAGCGCCGTCATCTACCTGCCGTCCGGCAGGCCGCCCGACCGGGTTGTCGGACGGTGGGACATCGGCGCTGGTGCAAGGACAGCTACGGAGGGATCTGCCAGTGAGATCGCTGAAACGACAGGCGGCCAGCCCAGGAGGCGGCCAGGTGAGACGAACATCACGGCGGACGATTCGAGTGGCCGGCGCGATCACCGCGCTCGGCGTCATCGGCTCGACGCTGGCCGGTGCCGGAGCCACCCTGCCCGCGCTGGCCGCGCCCGGTGACCCGATCACCGGCACGATCTGGCAGGACTACGACTCCGACGGGATACTCGACACTTTCGAGGACAACGGGCGGCTAGAAGGCATCGAGGTATATGCCTACGACGCCGACGGCAACGTCGCCGGCCCGGTCACCACGGGTCCTGACGGAACCTACTCGCTGCCGGTCACCAGCGATGCCGGCCCGTGGCGGGTTGAGGCCAACGTGCCTGACACACCGGAGTGGGCCGCCTGGCGCGACTCCGTCGTCGGACGCGCCGCAGGAACGAGCAACGGCACCACCGTCCAGTTCATCGACTCCATGCCTGCCGCTGAGGTCGATTTCTCCTTCCAGGTACCCAGCGCCTATGTGGAGAACAACCCGTTGGTCTATGTTCCAGACCAGCGTTTCGGCCCCTCCGACGGGGTGAGCGCTGCCGAACCCGGCGGGGTGACGATCGAGTACGAGGCGGAGAGCAACGCCGTCGACGACCCAGTACCGCAGACAGCGGTCGTACCGTTCTCGCAGGTGGGTTCCACCAACGGCTCGGCGATCTTCCGAGCGGAGGCGCCGGATGAGATCCCTACGGTCCTCACGGCGGCGTACCTCAAGCGGAACTCCGGGTTCGGTCCGGAAGGCATCGGTGCGATCTACCGAGTCACGCCGGACGGCGACGACTGGCTGGCGCCGACAGCGTCGGCCGAGCTGTACGTCGACGTCACGGATTACGGCATCGACTTGGGCGGGCCGGACCCGAATGCCGGCCAGACCGCATACGGGCTGCGCCCGGATGTCACCGCCGACAACCCGAACTATGACTGGGCAAGGGACGCGCAGGCGTGGAACAACGTCGGACGCGGTGGGCTCGGCACGATCGCGTTCAGCGCGGACCAGCAGTACCTCTATGCCGTCAACCTCCACAACCGATCGCTGATCCAGATCGAGACCGGAGGCGACATCTCGCAGCCGCCGGTGAGCGTCCGCGAGATCGAGCTCGACGGCTACTTCCCCGACGGCAGTGACCTGCGTCCGTTCGGCGTGTCCAGCGACCCGCTGACCGACGAGCTGTACCTGGCCGTCACCGACACTGCCGAGACAACTCAGAACGCCGGTCAGCTGCACGGCTACATCTACAGTTTCCGGCCGGAAGTCCCGGAGAACCTCACCGAGGTGCTCAACTTCCCGCTGGACTTCCCGCGCAACGGGTATCAGACGCAGTTCTACCCGTGGGCCACCCAGGCCAGCCAGTACTTCACGAATGGTGTCACCGTCTTCTATCCGATGCCGGTGGTCGCCGACGCGAAGATCCTGCACGGGAACCTCATCATCGGCGTCCGTGACCTCACCGGCGACACGATGGCTACGAACGTCCCGTTGTCCGGCGATCCGACCGACGGGGACACGCGATTCTTGGGCGGCCTCAGGTCAGAAGGTGACGTGTTCATCGCCACGCCGAGCGGTGACGGCACTTTCACACTTGAGAGCAACGGTATAGCTGGCGGAGTCGTCGGTGCCGGCGTGGCGAAGGGCATCCTCGGCCCAGGCGGGTTGAAGTACTTCGACACCCACTGGAGCGACATCGGCGGTACCGGCCCGGTGAACTCGTATGAGGCGCTGGGTTCGATCGTCGTCGTCCCGAGCCGGGACGACGGTGTGCTGACGACCGGCCTGCATGTCGCGAACGCCGGCCTGCAGTCCGGGATGCGTCGACTCTTTCAGAACACCGGCCAGCCGTATGACCCGCGCGGGGCCATGATCAAGCGCACTCTGGTGGGCACCGAGCCGGGCATCAACGGTAAGGGCAACGGCCTCGGGTCGGCGTCCGTGCTGGCGTCGGCGGCGCCGATCGAGATTGGCAACTTTGTCTGGTATGACGTCGATAACGACGGTGTGCAGGATCCGGATGAGCCGGTGGTGGAGGGTGCCACGGTGAATCTGTATGAGGTGGACGCGGACGGTAACCGCACCCTGGTCAGCACCACGACGACCGACGGGAAGGGTGAGTATTACTTCTCGTCGAATGATGCGGCGTATCAGTTGAAGACGCACACGGATTATGTGGTGGGTGTGGACAATCCGGCCGATTACGGGGCGGGTGGTCCGTTGGAGAACTGGTACCCGACGGTGCCCGACACCGGTGACGCGAACTCCGTGGACGCCGACCGCAACGACTCCGACGGCATCGTGGAGTCGACCGACGAGGGCGACTTCCCCTACGCGGCGATCACGACCGGCGGGCCGGGGGAGAACGACCACACCATCGACTTCGGCTACTCGAACATCGACTACGAGTTCGACAAGCGGATGGTGTCCGGCCCGACGGAGAACCCGGACGACGACGGCACCTGGACCATCACCTACGAGCTGGTGGTGGAGAACACCGGCATGATCGACGGCGGGTATCTGCTGACTGATGATCTGACCGGGTACGGCGAGGGTGTCGAGGTGGTGGACACCCAGGTGGTGTCCGGCCCGCCGGAGGCCGATGGGTTGTTGAACCCGGACTGGGACGGCAGCGGTGATATGAACGTCGTCACCGACGTGGTGCCGATCGAGGCGCAGTCGACGGTGGAGAACGGCACCGAGCACATCTACACGCTGACGGTGTCGGTCGCGTTGGAGACGGACCCGCAGACCGGCGAGGCGATCGCGCTGCCGGAGGACCTGGCCTGCACGCCGGATCAGGTGGCGGGTGAGGGGACGACGGGGCTGTTCAACACGGCCACGCTGGACCCGACCAACCACGAGGACCTGACCGACGACGAGTGCAGCGAGCTGCCGCTGGTCACGTTGGACAAGACCGTGGTGACCGAGCCGTATGTGGTGGACCGGGAGAACCAGCCGGGCGTGTGGGAGATCACCTATGGGCTCACCGTCACCAACGAGACCGAGGTTCTCACCGACTACGATCTGGAGGACCTGCTGCGCTTCGGCACCGGCATCGAGATCGTCGACGGCTCGGTGGTGGCGGAGAACACGGTGCCGGGCACGATCGTCACGCGGCCGGAGTATGACGGTGTCAGCGATGTGCTGATCGTGGAGG